>DATBHM010000108.1:0-35928 GCA_036557505.1 Actinomycetota bacterium
GCACCGACGGCGACGGCCGGCACTCCGAGGCCCTGGCGCGCGCCTCCGGGGCGCGCCTGGCCGGCCCCTCCCTGGAGCAGCCCACGGTGGCCGGCGGGTTCCCCACGGTGTTCGAGTGCGTCGGCTCGCCGGCCGCGGTGGACCTGGCCTTCCGGTTCACGGCGGAGCGGGGGACGACGGTGCTGCTCGGCGGACCCACCTCCGCGAACGGGCTCGACCTGTCGCCGACCTGGGCGAAGGAGCTGCGGGTCCTCGGCTCGTACTGCTACGGGTACGAGGAGGTTGGGGGCGAACGGATCCGGACGTTCGAGCTGGTCCGCAGGATGGTCGCCGATGGGCGCCTCGACCTGGGAAAGTGGGTGACGCACGTCTTCGCGCTGGAGGACCACGGGCCCGCGCTGGAGGCGGCGATGGGGAAGGGGAGCGGCGCATTGAAGGTGGCGTTCGATCCCCGTCGGTCGTCCGGAGCTGGTGCCGGGCGGTCGTGAGCGTGACACCGACGACGCGGGAGCGAACGACGTGGAACAGGGCAACAACCTGACGAGGGACGAGGCGCGCGACCGGGCCAAGCTCGTATCGGGCGTCGTGCAGGAGGTTCGGCTCGACTTCACCGGGTCCGGCCACGACTACCGGATGGAGACGGTGATCCGATTCGACGCGCCGGAACCGGGCGCGTCGACGTTCCTCGACCTCATCGCGGTCGAGGTGGAGGGGGTGGAGCTGAACGGCTCGCCGGTCGACGACCCGGTCGACGGCAGCCGGCTCCGGCTTCCCGGGCTCCAGGAGCACAACGAGGTGCACGTCGTCGCCCGGGTGGCGTACTCGCGGACCGGCCAGGGCATCCACCGCTTCGTCGACCCGATCGACGACCGCGTCTACACCTACACCGACTTCGAGCCGTTCGACGCGCACCGGGCGTTCGCCTGCTTCGACCAGCCCGACATCAAGGCGGAGTTCACGTTCGATGTCGTCGCCCCGGCGCCGTGGGTGGTCGTGTCGAACATGGCGCTCGACGGCGGCGCCACGACCTCCGAGGACTCCCGGTCGAAGCGGTGGCGGTTCCGGACCACGCCGCGGATGTCCGCCTACATCACGGCCGTCGCCGCCGGGGAGTACCACGTCGCCACGGACACCTCCGGCGACATCCCCCTGGGGTGGCTGTGCCGGCAGTCCCTCGCGAAGCACATGCAGCCCGACGAGGGGGAGCTGTTCGAGATCACGAAGCAGGGGTTCGAGTTCTACTCGCGGGTCTTCGAGTACCCGTACCCGTTCGGCAAGTACGACCAGGTGTTCGTTCCGGAGTTCAACTCCGGGGCCATGGAGAACATCGGCTGCGTCACCTACAACGAGCTGTACATCTTCCGGTCGAAGGTGACCGACGCGGCCCGCGAGCGGCGGGCCGAGACGATCCTGCACGAGATGGCGCACATGTGGTTCGGCGACCTCGTGACCATGCGGTGGTGGGACGACCTGTGGCTGAACGAGTCGTTCGCCACGTTCATGTCGGTGCTCTGCGAGACGCAGGCCACCCGGTGGCGGGGCGCCTGGACGACGTTCGCCAACAGCGAGAAGACGTGGGCGTACTTCCAGGACCAGCTGCCGTCGACCCATCCCATCGTTGCGGACATGCCCGACACCGAGTCCATCCACACGAACTTCGACGGCATCACGTACGCGAAGGGTGCGTCGGTGCTCCGGCAGCTCGTGGCGTGGGTGGGCGAGGAGGAGTTCCTGCGCGGGCTGGCCGGGTACTTCCGGCGGCACGAGTACGGGAACACCGACCTGTCCGACTTCCTGACGGCGCTGGAGGACTCCAGCGGGCGCGACCTCCACGCGTGGTCGAAGGAATGGCTCCAGACGACCGGCGTGAACGTGCTGCGCGCGTCGTTCGAGACGGACGCGGACGAGACGTTCTCCTCGTTCCGCGTGACGCAGGAGGCGCCGGCCGAGCACCCCGTGCTGCGCATGCACCGGCTGGCGGTCGGGCTGTACGACGCGACGGAGGACGGCGGGCTCGTGCTGCGGAAGCGTGCGGAGCTGGACATCGCCGGCCCGGCGACCGACGTGCCGGAGCTCGTCGGCGAGCGGGTCCCCGACCTCGTGCTCGTCAACGACGGCGACCTGACGTACGCGCGCATCCGGCTGGACGACCGCTCGCTCGAGACCGTGGTGGAGCGGCTGGGGCACCTGCGCGACCCGCTGGCCCGCGCGCTGGCGTGGGGCGCCGCCTGGGACATGGTCCGCGACGCGGAGATGCCCACCCGCGAGTTCCTCGAGCTGGTGCTGCGGAACATCGATGCCGAGACCGACATCGGCGTGGTCCAGCGCATCCTGGGGCAGCTGGCCGGGGCCATCATCGCGTACGGCGACCCGGCCCACCTCGACGCAGCCCGTGAGCGCTTCGCCTCGTTCGCGCTGTCACGGCTGGAGTCGGCCGAACCCGGCGGCGACTTCCAGCTGGTGTGGGCCCGGGCGTTCGCGACGGCGGCCGTCGGCGACGCCCACGTCGGCGTCGTCCGCGGGCTGCTCGACGGGTCCCGCGAGATCGAGGGGCTGGCCGTCGACACCGAGCTCCGGTGGCACCTCGTCCTCGCGCTGGCCGAGGGCGGCCACGCCGACGAGGCGGAGATCGACGCCGAGTTCCAGCGGGACCCCACCGATTACGGCAAGCGGTACCAGGCGCAGGCGCTCGCGTCGCGGCCGACCGCCGGGGCCAAGACCGAGGCCTGGGAGTCGATCATCGGGGACGCGACGATGCCCATGGCGACATTCGCGGCGATGATGCGCGGCTTCCAGCGGCCGGGGCAGGAGGAGGTCCTCCGGCCGTTCGTCGAGCCGTACTTCGAGCAGCTCGCGCCGATGTGGCGCGACCGGACGCTCGAGATGGCGGTGTCCTTCGCGAGGAACATGTACCCCGGCCATCTCATCGAGCAGGCCACGATCGACGCGACCGACCGCCACCTGGAGGCCGATCGGGTCCCCGGTCCGATCGCGCGCACGCTCGTCGAGGGCCGCGACCAGCTCCAGCGCGCGCTCCGGGCGCAGGCGTGCGACCGCGAAGCCGCGGCCGGTTCGTGACGCCGTCCGATCCAGGGCTGACGAGGCTGACCAGTGTGACGAGGAGACCATTGCCATGAAGGTGACGATCGTCGGGAGCGGGTTCGTCGGGGCGACGACGGCCATGCGGGTCGTGCAGAAGGGCCTCGCGGACGACGTCGTGCTGATCGACATCATCGAGGGCCTGCCCCAGGGGCTCGCGCTCGACATGCAGGAGTCCGCCCCGGTCGAGGGGTTCGAGCCGAACATCACCGGCACGAACGACTACGCGGACACGGCCGGTTCGGACATCGTGGTCATCACGGCCGGCCTGCCACGGCAGCCGGGGATGAGCCGCATGGACCTGCTCGAGAAGAACGCCGGCATCATGCGGGCGGTCGCCTCGTCCGTGCGCGACGCGTCGCCGGACGCGATCGTCGTCGTGGTCAGCAACCCGCTCGACGAGATGACCTACCTCGCGGCCGACGTCACGGGGTTCCCGAAGGAACGCGTGATGGGGATGGCCGGCGTGCTGGACTCGGCGCGGCTCAGGTACTTCATCGCCGAGGAGCTCGGCGTGTCCCCGACGACGGTCGAGGCGATGACCCTGGGGTCGCACGGGGACTCGATGGTGCCGCTCCCGCGCCAGGCGACCGTCGGCGGCAAGCCCCTGTCGGAGCTCGTCGACGACGTCTCGCTCGAGCGGCTGTTCCAGCGGACCCGCGACGGCGGGGCCGAGATCGTGGGCCTGCTGAAGAAGGGGAGCGCCTACTACGCGCCGAGCGCCTCGATCGCCCAGATGGTGAACGCGATCGCCGGCGACACCAAGGAGGTCCTCCCGGTGTGCGCCTGGACGACGGGCGAGTACGGCGTCAACGACGTCTACGTCGGGGTGCCGGCCAGGCTCGGTCGCGGGGGCGTCGAGGAGATCGTGGAGCTCGACCTCTCCGGCGACGAGCTCGCCAGGCTCCGCGAGGCCGCCGACGGCATCCGCGCCAAGTGCGCGGACCTCTCGAAGCTGTCCTGAGACTCCGGCTCCGGTCCTTGCCCGGGCCCGATCGTGCCTCTACCGTGCGCCGAGCAGCGACGGCCCGCTGCTCGTGCGCTCGAACGTAGCCGTACGACCCGTTGACGCAGGATGGGGCGCGGCGCTTTCCCGCCTTCTCGCCGGTGCTCCATACGGACGCCCAAGGCGTCGCGCAGGGGGGCACGTCGGGCGCAGTGGCGGTCGGCTCCACGTACGAGGGTCCCGGCCACGCCTTGACCGTCACCCTCCACGGGAACGGGGAGAGCTGGGTCCAGCAGTGACTCGGCCTCGCCCGCCTGCATACTGGTCGGCATGCTGCAGGTCCGGGATCTGTCCGTCGAGGTGGGCGGCGTCCTCGTCGTCGAGGGCGCCACGTTCACCCTGCGCGCCGGCGACAAGGTGGGCCTGGTCGGGAGGAACGGAGCCGGCAAGACCAGCCTGCTGAAGGCGCTCGGCGGGGAGGCCCCGGCGGCCGGCGGGCTGATTCAGCGGTCCGGCGCGCTCGGCTACCTCCCGCAGGAGCCGCTGGCCCGGGAGAAGGCCGGCCACTCCGCGCTCACCCACATCCTCGAGGCTCGCGGACTCGCCCAGGCGGCCGTCGACCTCGAGAAGACGCGCCTCGCGATGGAGGAACGCCCCACCGAGCGGACCATCGCCCGGTTCTCGCTGCTGGAGGAGTCGTACCGCGACGCCGGCGGCTACGCGGCGGACTCGGAGGCCCGGCGCATCGTGGCCGGGCTGGGCCTGGCCGCCGATCGCGTCGACCTCCCCGTCGCCGTGCTGTCCGGCGGGGAGCGCCGCCGGGTCGAGCTCGCCCGGATCCTGTTCGCCGGCAGCGATCTGCTGCTGCTCGACGAGCCCACCAACCACCTGGACGTCGACGCGAAGCACTGGCTGATGAAGTTCCTCGTCACCTACCGGGGCGGGCTGCTCGTCGTGAGCCACGACCTCGTGCTGCTCGACCGGTCGATCACCCGGGTGCTGCACCTCGACGAGGGCGAGCTGATCGAGTACCGCGGAACGTACTCGCAGTACCGCGAGTCACGCCGGCGCGACGAGGAACGCCGCGCCAAGGTCGCCGCGCGTCAGGCCTCCGAGATCGAGCGCCTCCGAGCGCTGGCCGACTCGATGCGCCACTCGACGGAGAAGCGCGCCCGCAAGGCGAAGAGCCTCGACACCCGCGTCGAACGGATGCGGGCGAACCAGGTCACCGCCGGCCGCAAGGAGCGCAGATACCGGGTCCGGTTCCCCGAGCCGCCCCACAGCGGGCGCGTCTCGCTGGTGGTCGAGGGCCTGGCGAAGGGGTACGGGGGGCCGCTCGTGTTCGAGGACGTGAGCTTCGACGTGGGGCGCGGCGAGCGGTTGATGGTCATCGGGCTGAACGGCGCCGGCAAGACGTCGATGCTCCGCATCCTGGCCGGCGAGACCGAGCAGAACGACGGGGAGGTCCGCCTCGGCCACGGTGTCTCGCTGGGGTACTACGCGCAGGAGCACGAGGGCATCAGGCCCGGCGTCGACGTCCTCACGCACATGCGCGAGCAGTCGAGCGCGCCCGAGCAGCAGCTGCGGTCGCTGCTCGGGATGTTCGGCCTCACCGGCGAGCGGGCGTTCCAGGACGCGGGAACCCTCTCCGGCGGCGAGAAGACCAAGCTCGCGCTGGCGCAGCTCGTGGCCGGGAGGCACAACCTGCTGCTGCTCGACGAGCCGACCAACAACCTCGACCCACCTTCGCGCGAGGCTGTGGCGCGATCCCTCGCCGAGTGGCCGGGCTCGATGGTGATCGTCAGCCACGATCCCGAGTTCGTCGATGCGCTCGAACCCGACAGGGTGCTGTTCATGCCCGACGGGACGCTCGACCACTGGAGCGAGGACTACCTCGACCTGGTCGCGCTGGCGTAGCCCGCACCGGGCCGATCCCCGAGGCCGCACGGGGGTGAGTTCGTCAATCTGATTGACGAACTCAGGTCGGTCGTGGAAGCATCGAGGGCGTGCGCGAACCCGACCTGGCCCGGCTGCTGCTCGAGGCGCACCGGTCGCTCGCCGACGAGTGGGTGGCCAGCATGGAGGAGCGCGGCTACCCGGGCGTCCGGTCCGGCCACGCCGTCATCGCGCTCACGATCGACCGGCGGACCGGGACGCGGCTGACCGACCTCGCCGAACGGGCCCGCATGACCAAGCAGGGCATGATGCTCCTGGTGGACGACCTGGAGTCACGGGGCTTCGTGCGTCGCGTGGCCGACCCCGAGGATGCCCGGGCCAAGATCGTCCGGCTGACCACGAGGGGCCGGACCTACGTGGCGGAGTCGCGCCGGGTGCTGCAGGCCGTCGAGGGCCGGGCTAGGCGGGGACTCGGCGACCGGCGGTACGAACAGGTCCGTGACGCGCTGGAATGGCTGGCGGGGGAGGAGGAGGACGAGGAGGAGTGAGCGACCGTCAGCTGCGGGTGTACGAGGACCTCGACGGGCTGGTGGCCGCCGCGGTGGACCTGTTCCTCGCGGAGGCGCCCCGGACCATCGCCCTGTCCGGGGGGTCGACGCCGAAGCCCGTCTACGAGCGGCTCGCCGCGGTCGACTACGCCTGGGCCGAGGTCGACGCGTTCTTCGGCGACGAGCGCTGCGTCCCACCCGATCATCCCGACTCGAACTTCCGGATGGCGAACGAGGCCCTGCTGTCCAAGGTCGCGGCGCGCTCGCATCCCATGTCCGACTGCGACGCGGACGCCTACGAGCGCGAGATGCGTGAGGTGTTCGGCGACGTCGAGTGGCCGTCCCTCGACCTCGACGTGCTCGGCATCGGCGACGACGGACACACGGCGTCGCTGTTCCCGGGGAAGCCGGCGCTCGACGTCACCGACCGGTGGGTCGTGTACGTCCCCGAGCCGGGCATGCCGCCGCCCCACCCCCGGCTGACGATGACGTTCCCGGTCCACGACGCGGCCAGGCTGGCGCTGTTCCTCGTCAGCGGCGAGGGCAAGCGCGAGCGGCTCCGGCAGCTGATGGCTGGCGAGGACATCCCGGCCGCCCGGATCGACGCGCAGCGGGTGATCGTGCTGGCCGACCGCGCGGCGGCCGGCCGCCGCGAGGGCTGAGCTACCCGGTCGCGCCGCTCACGTGCAGGAGCTTGCCGACGCCGTACGTGATCGACGCGGCGACCACCCCGACCAGGAGCATCCGCAGCCCCGACCACCACATCGCCCGGCCCGTGATGCGTGACAGCCCCGCGCCGACGGCGAACAGCGTCACGGCCGACAGGCAGATCGCCGAGATGACGGCGGCAGTCCCCGATCCGAACAGGAACGGCAGCAGCGGGACGAACGCTCCGAACGCGAACGTCAGCATCGACGAGATCGCGGCGGCCCACGGCGAGCCCAGGCCGTGCTCGGGGTCCAGGCCGAGCTCCTCGCGGGCGTGGGTCTCGAGCGCGAGGTCGGGATCGCGATGGACCACGTCGACCAGCTGCTCGGCGACGTCCGCCGGGACGCCCTTGCTCCGGTAGATCTCGATGAGCTCCTCGCGTTCCTCCTCGGGCTCCGTCGCGAGCTCGTGAGCCTCGAGGTGGATCAGGCGTTCGAACACCTCGCGCTGCGATCGCATGGAGATGTACTCACCGGCCGCCATCGAGAACGACCCCGCCAGCAGCCCGGCCACGCCGGCGATCACGACGATCGAGTTGTCGACCGCCGCGCCGGTGAACCCCATGATCAGGGAGAGGTTCGACACCAGCCCGTCGTTGACCCCGAAGATGGCGGCGCGGAGCGCGCCGCTCCGCCCGCCCGCCACCGCCCCCGTGCCGTCCGCCGGCACGGGCCCGGCGTGGGGCCGCAGCTCCTGCGGTCGGTTCCTGGAGAGTCCTCGCAGCATCTTGGGTTCCGCTCCTCGTCGTCCGTGGCGCGGCGATCACGCCGGGCCGGGACCACCACCGCCGTGCTCCCGGAGGAACTGCTCGACCTCGGCGGCCAGGGATTCCCCCGACGGCGCCGGCGGCTCCTCCCGGGCGGCCAGCTCGAGGCGACGGACGTACTCGGTCAGGGTCTCGTTCTCCCCGACCAGCTCGTTCACCTGCTGCTCCCAGGTCGCGATGGCCGGGGCGAGCGACTCCAGGTCCACGGGGACGTCGAGGAACTCCGACAGCCGTTCGACCAGGGCCAGCGTCGCTCGGGGGTTCACCCCCGCCTGCACGTAGTGCGGGACGGCGGCCCAGAACGAGACCGAGGGCAGCCCGCCCCGGTTCGACAGGTCGTGCAGCACCCCCACGATGCCGGTCGGACCCTCGTATCGCGACATCTGCAGGCCCAGCCGCTCGGCCTCCTCGGCCGACGACGCCGATCCCACCACCGGCACCGGCCGGGTGTGGGGGACGTCGGCCAGGAAGGCGCCGAGGGTGACCAGGCGCTCCGCCCCGATCTCCCGCCCGAGCTCCACGATGGCCGTGGCGAACGTCCGCCACCGGACGTTGGGCTCGATGCCCGTGAACAGCACCACGTCGCGGTCGTCGACCCGGGCGTGGGAGAACTCGCACTCGGGCCACTCGATCACCCTCGACACGCCCTCGGCCAGGCGGACGGTCGGCCGGGCCACCTGGAAGTCGAAGAACTCCTCCGGGTCCATCACGGCGAACGGCTCGGCGTCCCAGGCGCCCTTCAGGAACGACGCCGCCGTGCTCGCCGCCTCGCCTGCGTCGTTCCAGCCGCGGAACGCGGTCACGAGCACGGGCCGCTCCATCTCGGGGCGGGAGGAGAACACGACGGGATCCACTGGGAGCAAGAGTACCCCGCGCACCTTCGAACCCCCCCGGTGAGGAGCCCGCGCGGAGCACGAGGAATGCCCTCAAGTGCGGTTCCCCGCCTCCCGACACCACTGAGGAGACCGGGGCATGCGTCCCCAGGTCGTCGTGCGTTGCGTCGATGGAGGTCGAGGTGCAGGAACCGGAGGCCCCTGGCGGGCGCGGGGAGTGGCTTCGCGCCCTGGCCGACGTCGTCCGGGTGCTCGCCACCGAGACCGACCGTGCACGCGTGCTCGAGGCGGCCGCCCGTGCCGTCGCCTCCCAGATCCCGTTCGACTCCCTGATCGTCCACGAGGCGGACCCCGGCGTCCGGGTGCTCCGGCCGGTACAGGTGGTCGACCCGAACGCCAAGGAGCTCTACCTCCGGATGCTCGGGTACGGGGAGGGCATCGCTGGGGACGTGGCCGTCAGCGGGGAGCCCGCCCTGGTGCCGGATCTCCGGTCCGATCCCCGGGTGGACCGCTTCCAGGGCAGGCGTTCGACCATCTGCGTCCCGCTCGTGGCGCGTGGCGAGCTGAAGGGCGTCCTCGAGCTCGATCGCGACGGCGCCGGCCGGGCCTTCGTCCCGGACGAGATGGATCTGGCCACCCGCTTCGGCGAGGTGATCGCGCTGGCAATGGACGACGCGCAGCTCCGGAGCCGGCTCCAGTCCGAGAGCGTGATCGACCGCCTGACCGGGCTCTACAACCACCGCCACTTCCAGGAACGCCTGGGCGACGAGCTCCGTCGCTCGGAGGTCTCCGGCATGCCGGTCGCGCTGGTGCTGGTCGACGTCGACGGGTTCCAGCGAGTGAACGAGCAGGCGGGCCACCTCGGCGGCGACCGGGTGCTGGCGGTCGTGGCCGGCCTGTGCCGCGACGCCGTGCGTCCGGGCGACGTCCTGTGCCGGGTCGGCGGGGACGAGTTCGCCGTCCTGATGCCGGCCACCCGCGCCCCCGAGGCGGCGGGGGTCGCGGAGGCCGTTCGGGCGCGAGTGGCGGGCGGCTCGCGCGACGAGGCCGGGGCGCACGTCACGGTGTCGCTCGGCGTCGCCGAGGGGCCGGCGCACGGGCGCGAGTCCCAGGAGCTCCTGGCCAGCGCGAACTACGCCCTGCTCCAGGCGAAGACGGCCGGGCAGGACTGCGTCTCCGTGTACCAGGCGGGCGAATGGAGCGGCGTGCGCGCCGTGCCCAAGGGCGAGGCCGGCAAGGTCCGTCACCTCAAGGTCCTCCAGAGCGTCTCCAGCAAGCTGAACCGCCTGCAGGACGTGCGGCACATCGCGGCGACGATCCTCGACGAGCTCGGCGAGCTGGTGGAGTTCCACAACTGCCGGATCTCGCTGATTGACGCCACCGGGACGATGCTGTACCCGGTGGCGTTCCGCGGAACGCTCACGGAGTACGAGGGCGAGACCGAGGAGGCGCTGATCACGGAGGTCGGCGAGGGCATCACCGGTCGGGTCGCCCTCACGGGCGAGTCGATCTACACCGCCGACGCGAACAACTGCGAGTTCGCCGTGCTCATCCCGGGGACCCCCGACATCGACGAGTCGATCCTCGCGGTTCCCATGAAGTTCGACGAGCGCGTCATCGGCACGATCGTGCTGTCGAAGCTCGGTCTGAACCAGTTCGACGCCGACGACCTCCGGCTGCTGGAGTCGCTGGCCTCGTCGGCGGCGGTGGCGTTCGAGAACGCCCGGCTGTTCGACGACGAACGCCAGTCCGCGGAGGCGGCCAACTCGCTGCTCCGCGTCTCGCAGGCGCTCACCCGGAGCCGGGCCCCGGAGCGCGTCCTGGACGAGGTCGTGGCGTCCCTGGCCGAGCTGCTGGACCTGCCCCGCGCCACCGCGTGGATCCGGCAGTCGGACGGCTCGTTCCGGCCGCGGGCGTTCTTCGGGTTCCACCCGACCGAGCTCTCCCGGTTCCGCGACGTCAAGCTTCCCCCCGAGGTCGTCTCGCGGTTCCTCTACTCGACCGAGGAGCCGTTCTTCATGACGCCCGAGATCATCGCCGAGCTCCCCGAGGAGGCCCGGGTCTCCGATGGCTCGACTCCCGCGCTGATCGCGCCTTTCACCTGGGAGCCCGACGGCCTGGGCGTCCTGGTGGGCTGGCCGAACGACACGGGGCGGGTGTTCGGCACGCGGGACTTCCGCCTGGCCCGGGGCGTGGCCGATCTGGCGTCGCTCGCCATGGGCAACGCGGCGCGGTTCGCCGACCTGGAGCAGGCGTTCCTGCAGACCGTCGAGGTCCTGGCCAACGCGCTCGAGGCGAGCGACGAGGCCACCAGCGGACACACCCGCGACGTCGCCGAGGTGGCGACGGTCGTCGGCCGCGAGCTCGGGATGGACGACGAGGACCTCCGGATGCTGGAGCTCGCCGCCCTGTTCCACGACATCGGCAAGATCGGGGTGGGCGCCGGCATCGTCAACAAGCCCGGCCCGCTGACCGAGGCCGAGCTGCACGAGATCCAGAAGCACCCGGAGATCGGCGAACGGATCCTCGCTCCGGTGGAGTTCCTCCAGCCGGTGCTGCCGGTCATCCGCGCGGGCCACGAGCGGTGGGACGGCCGGGGGTACCCGGACGGTCTGGCCGGAGAGGACATCCCGCTCGGCGCGCGGATCATCTTCGTCTGCGACGCGTTCCACGCGATGACGAGCGACCGCTCGTACCGCCGGGCCCTGCCCGAGGAGGAGGCCCTGCGGCGGCTGCAGGAGGCGGCGGGGACGCAGTTCGACCCGAACGTGGTGCAGGTGTTCGTGGAGCTGCACGCGAAGGGGCGCGTCCGCCGCCCGACCGTGGCCGGCTGAGGGCCTACGTGCAGACGGTGTCGAAGGCCGCGGGCTGCGTGGTCATCCCCCGGAACACGTAGGTCACGTCCGCCGTCGTGTGCGACGGGATGGGGTCGGTCAGGACCGTGGCGCTCGCGATGGGGACGTCCGATCCGTCCAGCGCGCGGAACGTGCACGTCGCCCGGCTGCTCCGCGACCCCTGGTTGGTCACCGCGACGACGATCGTCTGGGATCCGTGCGCGTAGTCCGTCCGGCTCCGGACGTTCGCGTCGAAGGGCCCGACGCCGTGATGGGAGATGAACGCCCACACCGCGAGGCCCACCAGCACGAGCGCGACCGTGACGAAGATCGTGGCGTGGTACTGGACCGGGCTGGGGCGGACCATCGTCGACGGCCACCGTTCCTGCCGCCGCCGCTGGTCGCCGTCCCCGGCGTCCGTCTGCCCGGTCGTGGCTGCGGGCCCGACCTCCTCGCGGCACTGCGCGCACAGGTGCTCGCCGGGCTCGACCGGCCGTCCGCAACGCGCGCAGGTGGGGGTGGCCATGCTGCGCTCCCAAGCCTACGGCGGTGGGGCGGCCAATGACGTGCGGTCCCACGCGAAGCGGCCCAGCGAGACCGGCGGTCCCTCGCCCGTGGCGAGGCCGGCCAGGATCCGGCCGATCAGCGGCGTGAACTTGAACCCGTGCCCGCTGCACGGCGAGCCGATCACGACCGGCCCGACACGGTCGAGCACGAAGTCCTCGTCGGGGGTGTTCGTGTACAGGCACGACTCCACCTCGGCCACGACGGAACCGGGGAACCGCTCCGCCGCGTACCCGTCGAGTGCCGGCTCGGTGAGGGGTCCGGGGGGGAGTCGGTCGGGATCCACCGTGTCCCCCGCCTGGTGGGCGCCGAGCTTCACGAGGTCGGGATGCCCGGGGACGGGGAGCGCGTACCTCGCGTGGAGGCGGTCGCCCGTGGGCCATTCGATCAGGGTCGGCACCCCGCCCTCGCGCGGCAGACGGGCGTAGCCGATCACCTCGCGCGTCACCCGCAGGGGCAGATCGAACCCGGCCGCCGCGAGCAGGGGTCCCGTCCAGGCGCCCGCGGTCACGACGGCCACGCCGGCCCGGTACACCCGCCCGTCGTCGGTGGTCACCTCGACCCCGTCCCCGGACGGCGCCGGCGCGATGGTCCGGGCGGTGGTCTCCTCGGCGATGGTCGCGCCATATCCGGCCGCGAGCCGGGCCTGGGCGGCGACCGTCCGGTCCGCACGGCACACGCCGGCGTCCGCCTGGCACACCAGCCGGCCGTCGGGCGGTCGGAGCAGCGGCCACCGCTCCGCGGCCGCCTCGGGGGTCATCCACTCGAACGTCTCGCCGGCCGCCGCCAGCGCCTCCGCCGCGACGGCCGCCCCGGGGCCGGCGTCGAGCCCACCCGTGGTGTCCAGGAGGTGTTCGCCCGCCTCGTCCTCAAGCCGGCGCCACTCATCGAGCGCCAGGCGCGCCATCCGGACGTAGTCGGGGTGGTGGTAGGCGAGGCGGAAGATGCGGTTGGGCCCGTGCGAGCTGCCGTTCCGGTGGCCGATGCTGAACCGTTCGAGCAGGATCGTCCTGCGGCCTCCCCGGGCCAGCCATCGCGCGGTGGATGTCCCCATCGCGCCGCCGCCCACCACGATCGCGTCCCAGCGTTCCATCGTCCCGAAGGGTACCGGCCGGGGCCGGGGATACTGGAGCGACGACACGGACCATGCGGAGGATGCACGGATGACGACGATCGGGTTCCTGGGCTTGGGGCTGATGGGCGCGCCGATGGCGGGCCGGTTGGTGGACGTGGGTCACGATGTCGCCGTGTGGAACCGCACCGCGTCGAGGGCGGAGCCGCTGGGGGAGCGTGGTGCCACCGTGGCTGCCACCCCGGCGGAGGCGGCGGCGGGCCGCCAGGTGGTGATCACCATGCTCACCGATGCCGACGCCCTCGACGCGGTGCTGTTCGGCGGGGACGGCGCGGCGGCGGCCCTCGACCCACGCGCGCTGCTCGTCGACATGTCGACCGTGGGCCGGGACGCCGTGCTCGACGTCGCCCGCCGGCTCCCGGAGCCGGTTGCCTTCGTCGACGCCCCGGTCACCGGCAGCACACCGCGGGCGGAGGCCGGCGAGCTGACGATCCTGGCGGGCGGCACGCCCGAGGCGTACGAACGGGCCCGGCCGGTATTGGAGGTGCTCGGCACCCCCCGGCGATGCGGGGAGCTCGGCGCCGGGGCCGCGATGAAGCTCGTGTCGAACTCGACGCTGGGCGCGATCCTCGTGGGGATCGGGGAGGCGCTGGCGCTCGGCGACGCGCTCGGCCTCGATCGCGGGGCCGTGCTCGACCTCCTCGAGAACAGCTATCTGGGCGGGATGGTGAAGACCAAGCGGGCGATGCTCGACTCCGGGGAGTACCCGCCGCAGTTCAAGCTCTCGCTGGCGGCCAAGGACCTCCGACTGGTCGAGCGGGCCGCCCTCGACGGCGGCCGGAACCTGCGCGGCGTGTCGGTGGCGCGCGATGCCTTCGGCGACGCCGAGGAGGCGGGCCGGGGCGACGAGGACTACGCGGCGCTGGTCGCGTTCCTCGAGAGCGCGTGAGGCCGCGGGCCGCTCGACCGGACGTGCGCCGCGGACACCGGCCCCGATCGCCACGGTCCGGTCCGCGATCCCGGGGGTCGCATCCGAACGCCACCGGCTAACCTGCCCCACCATGGCATCGTTCTCCGCTGCGGAGCTGGCCGACGCGGCCGGCGTCGCACCCGCCGAGGTCGACCGCCTGGCCGCCCTCGGCCTGCTCGGGTCCCAGGGCGACGGGTACGACGAGGGGTCGGTGGCGGTGCTCCGTCTCGTCCTCGCCCTCGAGGCCGGGGGCATCCCGCTCGAGGTGGTCGGCCGGGCGGTCCGCTCCGGAACCCTCTCCCTCGCGTACGCGCCGCTGATCCTGGACGAGACGCGTTCGCGCACGTCGCCTCCCTCGTTCCGGGAGCGCTGCCAGTCGATGGGACTCGATCCCGACTTCGTTGGGTCGTTCTTCGAGGCGGGCGGGCTGCCCCGTCCCGGCCTCGACGACCCGGTCCGGGCCGACGACGGCGACGCGCTGTCGGTCATCTCGCTGGTCACGATGGTGACCAGGGGGCAGGAGGACCAGGTCCTGCGGCTCGCCCGCGTGGTCGGCGAGCACGTCCGATGGATCGCCGAGGCGGAGGCGGACCTCTACCACGAGGTCGTCGAGAAGCCCGCGCTGCGTTCAGGCGCCGACGAGCGCGAGATGCGCGATGCGATCTCGGCGGCCAGCCCGATGATCCGCTCGCTCGCCGAGCAGCTCCTGCTCTGGCTGTACCGGCGCCACGACGAGCACGCCACGCTCGAGCACCTCATCGAGCACGTGGAGGGCGTCGTCGAGGACGCCGGCCTGCTGGAGCAGCGGCGGGAGGCGGCCCAGGCGGTGTCGTTCGTCGACCTGTCCGGCTACACCGCCTTCACCGAGGAACGGGGCGACCTCGCGGCCGTCGAGGTGGCCAGCCGCCTGGCCGTGGTGGTCGACCGGGCGGCCCGCGCCCACCGCGGCCGGCCGATCAAGTGGCTGGGCGACGGCGTCATGATCCACTTCCGCGACCCGGGCGACGCCGTTCGCGGCACCCTCGCGACCGTCGAGGCGGCCTCGGCGTCGGGGCTGCCTCCGGCGCACGCGGGCGTGGCCGCCGGCCCGGTCGTGTTCCGCGACGGCGACGTCTACGGACGAACGGTGAACCTCGCGGCCCGGATCTCCGGACGGGCCGGCCCCGGCCAGGTCGTCGTGAACGGCGTGTGCGTCGAGACCTGCCGGGACGCCGGCATCCGGTTCGAGCCGCTCGGGCAGGCCTCGCTGAAAGGCATCGCCGGGCCCGTCGAGCTGCATCGCGCGGTCGCGGGGTAGCGGCTCACCACTCCGCCATCTTCCAGATCTCCGGCTGCCACCCCCCGGCCGATGCGCCGATCTCGGCGAGGATCGCGGCGGCGTGCCGCTGGTGCCCGCGGGAATCCTCCTCCCGGCCGGCGGCATGCAGGATGTCGGCGAGGTTCCCGTGGATGGCGGCCTCGCCGTGGCGGTCGCCCACGGCCCGGCTCAGCCGGAGGGCCTCCTCGGCCCGGGCCGCCGCGGCGTCCCGGTCGCCCGCGGCGAGCTCGGCGAGCGCCAGGCTGTTGAGCGCGGCCGCCCGGGCGGCCGGCGCGTCCACGTCGGTCAGGTCGAGGCTCCGACGGAGCTCGTCGCGGGCGTCGTCGACCCGGCCGGCGCTCGAGGCGAGGATCCCCAGCAGCGCGTGGGCGCGGGCCACCGCGGGCCCGTCGCCGCTCCGTTCGGCCTCCTCCAGCGCCTCGTCGGCCAGCGATCCGGCCAGGTCCGCGTCGCCGGACCGGTGCGCGTTCAGGCTCCGGTCGGCGAGGACGCGGGCCCGCTCCGGCGCGCCGAGCTCCCCGTCGAGTGCTGCGCGGAAGTGCTCGTCGGCCAGCGCGAACTCCCCCCGCCGGTGGTGGAGGGCCGCCAGGCGGTGTTCGATCCGGGGGAGGTCCTCCGGCGCGGCCGACGCCGCGGCGGCCTCGTAGTGCGTGAGCGCCTCCCCGTAATCCCCGAGCAGCGTGAGGAGGTCGCCGACGTCCTCGTGCAGGCCGGCCTGCCGGGGGTTCCCCAGAGCCAGCGCGGCCAGCAGGTGTCCGGCCGCCTCGCGGTTGGCGAAGACCGCACGAGCCGCCAGCCCGGCGCGTTCGAACCACACGGCCGCCTCCTGCTCCATCCCCGCCCGCAGGTAGTGCTCGGCTGCTTCGCCCGCCGTGGCGTCGGCGGTCGCGCCCGGGCCGGTCACGGCGAGGCGCTCGGCGGCCCGCCGGTGGAGCAGGCGGCGCCGGGCCAGGGTGGTGTCCTCCTCGACGACCGCCCGGAGCTTGTCGTGCGCGAAGTCGTACCGCGGCTCCTCCCCGGGCGTCGCCTCCGTGAGCAGCCCCCGGGCCAGGCACTCCTCGAGCGCCGACAGGGTCTCCTCCTCGCTCCGGCCGCTCGTCGACCGCGCCAGCCCGAACGAGAACGTCCGCCCCAGCACCGCCGCGGCCGACAGGACCTGCCGCCCGGCCTGCCCGACCGACGCGACGCGGGCCCGAAGCAGCTCGTGCACCGTCGACGGCATGCCCGCCCCGGCCCCCCAGGGCACCCCGACACTCGCCCCCGGCCGCAGGTATTCGTGCAGGAAGAACGGCACGCCCTCGGTCTCCGCGAACAGCCGGCCCGCCAGCTCGTCGTCGGACTCGCCCCGGGACACCGCCACCAATCCCCGGACGTCCTCGAGCCCCAGCCGGCGAAGCGTGATCACGGTTCCCTCGCCGGTCCGGACCGCCGCCCTGGCGAGCGTCCGCAGCGGGTGGCCGCCGTCGACGTCCTCCGCGCGCCAGGTCATCACGAGGGCCAGCCTCGTCCCCGGGAGTCGCCGGGCCAGGAAGGTGAACAGGTCGATCGAGCTCGGGTCGGCCCACTGCGCGTCGTCGACGACGAGGACGCCGCCGCCCCCGAGCGATCCGACCAGCGTCCGTACGACGCCCTCGACGAACCGGGTCTGCGCGCCCGGACCGTCGAGCGGCGCCGGCTCGGGGCCCGGCGCCGGGAGGTCGGGCACGAGCCGGGCCGCCTCGTGGCGCCACTGGGCGCCCACCGCATCCCAGGGGCCGGGTGCCGACGCCGCGGCGGCTCGCAACGCGCTCGCCACCGGGGCGTACGCGAGACCGGTCTCGCCCTGGAAGCACCGGACCTCCACGACGACGGCCTCGAGGGACCGCGTGGCCTCGTGGACCAGCCTGGTCTTTCCGATCCCGCCCTCGCCCTCGACGACGAGCAGATGACCGTCCGCCAGGCCGCGCTGGATCGCGGCACGGGCCCGGTCGAGCGCATCGGAGCGGCCGACGAGCGGGAGCTCGCGGGCGCGCGCCGCCGGCTCGTCCGCCGGCGCGGGGCGCTCCGGTGCCGCGGAGGGTCGTCCCTCGACGATGGCGTGGTACAGGTCGGTCGTCTCCTCGAGCGGCGCCACGCCCAGCTCCCGCTCGAGGACCCGCACGCACTCCCGGTACTGCTCCACTGCCGCGGAGCGGTCGCCGCCGGCGGCGTACAGGGCCATCAGCCGCCGATGGACGGGCTCGCGCAGCGGGTCGAGCGACAGCAGCCGGCGGGCGTGCCCTACGGCCTCCGCGGTCAGCCCCGCGTCCGCGCACGCCTCGACCAGCCACTCCAGGGCCTGCGCGACCTCCCGGGCGATCCCCTCCGCCTGGAACCGCTGCCAGTCGTCGAACTCCGGGCTGTCGCGGAGCGTGAACCCGTCCATGAACCCGCCCCGGGCCAGGGCGGCGGCCGCCCGGAGGGGTTCGACGCAGTCGCGGCATGTCTCGAGGCGTTCGTGGCCGTGTTCCGCACAGGACGCGACCAGCGAACGGAACTCGGCGAGGTCGAGGCCCCATTCGTCGCCCTCGATCGCCACGGCGTCGCCGGGCGCGGTCACCCACCGGCCACCGAGCGCGGTGCGAAGCGTCGAGAGCGTCCGGCGGAGCGCGGACCGGGAGTGCGCGCCGTCCTGGTCCGGCCACAGCAGCACGGCGACCTGCTCTCGGGCCTGCGGCCGCCCGGTGACCGCGAGGAACGCCAGCAGGGCCACGGCCTTCCTCGTGTCGACCGAGATCGGCGCCGTGTCGACCAGCACCTCCGGTGGTCCCAGCAACCTGATGTCGAGCGTCACTCGCGGCCTCCACGGTCCCCGAGAACGGGCCTGGAGCACGAGTTGACAACGCCGGAGTGCAGAACTGCAACGATCTCCGGCGTGTTCGGCCCTTCGTAACGCTCCCGGAACGCCGGCTCCTCAGGATTGAGGCCTATCGATTTGGCCGCTTTGTGGATAGCGTGCAGCGGTCGGGAGGGGCGCACTGAACATCGAGGGGATTCATCCGGACGGATCGCCCGTGGTACCGGTCGTCGACGATGGCTCGCCAACCACACGGGCGCGTGTGCTCGCGGTCGCGCTGTGGGCGCTCGCGATGGCGCTCGTCGGTGTGAGCGTCGCGCTCGCGCTCGTCCGGCATCGGTCGATCGGATGGCCCAGCGCCGACGACCAGCAGATGGCGTTCATGGCGCTCATCTACCCGACCGTCGGACTCGTGATCGCCCGCCACCGGCCCCGGAACGCCATCGGGTGGCTGTTCCTCGCGATCGGCCCGTGGGCCGGCCTCTCGGCATTGGCGTCGTCGATCCAGGGGGCCGTGCCGTTGTCGAGCCCGGCGTCCCCGACGGGAGCCGACGTGGCCGAGTGGCTGAACCAGTGGCTGTGGGTTCCGCCGTGGTTCGCGATCCCGACGTTCCTGGTGCTGTTGTTCCCCGACGGGCGTCTCCCCTCCAGGCGGTGGCGGCCGGCCGCGTGGCTTGCCGGTGCCGCGATCGGCCTGACCTTCGTCGCCGGGATTCTCAGCCCGGACGGTTCCGGCGGCTCGAACGTGGACCCCTCATTCGTCAATCCGGTGGTCCGGATGTCGACGGCGGTGGACCGCCTGACCCCGATCGGGTTCCTCATGTTCCTGGCCGCCGTCGGCCTGTCCATCGCGTCGCTGGTGGTGCGGTTCCGCCAGAGCCGGGGGCTCGAGCGCGAGCAGCTGAAGTGGTTCGTCTTCGCTGCCGTGCTCACGGTCGCGCTCGGTGTGGGGGCGACGGTCTCGGTCCACGCCCTGTGGCTCAAGCTGCTCGGGTTCGTGGCGATCGCGGTGATCCCGATCGCCTGCCTGATCGCCATCATGCGCTACCGCCTCTACGCCATCGACCGCCTGATCAGCCGAACCGTCGTGTACTTCATGGTCACCGCGGTGCTGATCGGTGTGTATGCGGCGATCGTGGTGGGCGTCGGCGCCCTCACGGGCCGCAGCGACGACCCGGTCGTGATCGCCGGGGCGACGCTCGCCGTGGCGGCACTGTTCCGGCCCCTGCTGCGAGGGGTGAAGTCGGCCGTGGACCGGCGGTTCGCCCGCCGTCGGTACGACGCTCAGCGCGCCCTCGAGGCGTTCGCGGCGGGCCTGCGCGACGAGGTCGACCTCGAACAGGTCCGGGCGAGCCTCGTCGGAACGGTCCGCGAGACCGTGCAGCCCGATCGCGCGACGTTGTGGCTCCGACCGGAGGGGGCGGCGCGATGACCCGCCGCCGGGCGGAGGTCCTTGCGTGGGGCCTGTGGGGGCTCGCCGTCCTGCTCATGGTTGGCTCGAACATCGCCCTCGCCCTCCCGAACGGCCGGAACCCCTTCTCGCCCGACCAGCTGCTCACGGCGTTGCCGTTCGTCCTGTTCCCGACCGTCGGAGCGATCGTCGCGTCCCGCCGGCCGGAGAACCGCCTCGGCTGGCTGTACCTGGCGATCGGCCTCCTCGCGTCGTTCACCGCGATCGAGGGGGCGCTCGAGAACGTCTCCTTCCCGGCGAACGGGATCGGGCACGTCGTGCTGACGGGGCTGTATGCGGTGACCAACGCCGCCTGGTACCCGACGCTCGGGCTGCTGGCGACGTTCTCCATCCTGTGGTTCCCGGACGGGCGTCCGCCCTCGCCCCGGTGGCGATGGGTCGAGTGGACCTCGGCGGTCTCCATGCTCCTGATGACCCTGGGATTCGGGTTGGTGCCGGGCCTGCTGAACGGCCCGGGCTCCCCGGTCAACCCGTTCGGGATCCGGGGTGCGACGGCGGTCCTCGGCGTGGTGCAGGCGGCCGGGGGCTTCCTGCTCCTCGCCAGCGTCGTGGCGTCGATCACCTCCTTCGTGGTGCGCTTCCGCCGGTCATCGGGCGTCCTGCGACAGCAGCTCCGGTGGTTCGTGGTGGGCGCCACCGTCCTCGGGATCGGGATCGCCATCGGCATCCTGTTCAACCCGGAGGCGGACTGGCCGTTCGCCGTGACGGCCTCCGCCGTCCCGGTCACCGCCGGGATCGCGATCACCAGGTACCACCTGTACGACCTCGACCGGCTGCTCAGCCGGGCGGTCGCCTATCTGGCCGTCTCGGCGCTCCTGGTCGCCATGTACGCGGGGGTCATCGTCGGGATCGGTGCGCTCACCGGCCGGACCGACAGTCCTGTCGTCATCGCCGGTGCCACCCTGCTCGTGGCGGCGCTGGTGCGTCCGGTGGTCAGACGTGTGAAGGGCGCGATCGACCGGCGGTTCTACCGGCGGCGGTACGACTCCCAGCGGGCACTGGAGGCCTTCTCGGCGGGCCTCCGCGATGAGGTCGCGCTGGACCAGGTCCGCTCCCGCCTGCTGTCCACGGTCCGCGAGACCATGGAGCCGGCCGCCGCCACGGTGTGGCTGCGAGGGGACGCGACATGAGCGCCGCCGCCCCTCGTTCCGTCGTCTGGGCGAAGGTCGTCGCGGGGGCGGCCATCGCAATGGCCGTCGTGGGCACGGTCCTCCTCGTCCTCGCGGGGCATCTCGTCGACAGCGCGAAGGACCTCAGTGACCAGTGGTTCGGCGGGCTGGGACTCCTGTCGGTGAGCCTCGCGATCGTCGGCGGGTTGATCGCGGTTCGGCGCCCGGGCAACCGCATCGGGTGGCTGCTGCTCGCCTCGGGAGCGGTGTACGGGCTGCTCCAGCTGGTCTCCGGATACGCCCAGGGCATCCAGTACGCGGGGTGGACGGGCGTTCCCGCCACCTGGCCGATCGTCTGGTTCGCGATGTCCTCCTGGGTGCTCGGACTGGGCGCCGTGGCGATCTTCATGTTGCTCCTGTTCCCGACGGGCGACCTCCCCTCGGCGCGGTGGCGACCGGTCCTGATCCTGTCCATCGGAACCGTGCTCGTCCTGTGGGTGGTCACCTCGATCTCGGACATCCCCGCGACGACGGCCGCCCTGGCCGGCCGGGGCGACCAGCCGGCCGGGGCCGCATGGCTGAACACGGCGGAGGGCATCCTCACCGCCCTCGCCGGTGTGTGCATGATCCTGGCCGTCGTCTCGCTCTTCGTCCGGTACCGCCGATCCGCGGGTGTCGAGCGCCAGCAGCTGAAGTGGATGGCCGCGGGCGGCATCCTCCTCGCCGCCGGTGTGGTCGCGAGCTTCCCGAGCACCTGGTGGTCGGCGTTGATGGCCCTCGCCGGGTTCTTCGCCTACATCCTGTGCATCGGGGTCGCGATCCTCCGGTACCGCCTGTACGACCTCGGCCGGATCGTGAGCCGGGTGCTCGCGTACGGCGTGATCACCGCGGTCCTCGTCGGCGTGTACGCGGCGATCGTCGTCGGTCTGGGCACGCTGTTCGGCCGGAACGGGAACCCGGTGCTGATCGCCGGCGCCACGCTGCTCGTGGCTGCGTTGTTCGGGCCGGTCCGGCGCCGCGTGCAGACCGCGGTCGACCATCGCTTCAACCGGCGTCGCTACGACGCCGAGCGCGCGCTCGGCGCGTTCGCCGCCAGCCTGCGCGACGAGACCGCGTTGGAGCAGGTGCGCGGTCAGCTCCTCGGCACCGTTCGAGAGACGGTGCAGCCGTCCACCGCGTCGGTGTGGCTCAGGATGCCCGAGGGAGCGGAGCGATGACGGCCGCCGGCGCCCAGCCGACCACCGCGCCGGAGGCCGGCCGAACCCGGCGGACGACCGTGGTCGCGGTCGCGCTGCTGGTCGCGAGCCTCGGGTTCGTGCTCGGCACCGTCATCCTCGCCGTCGGGCACCGGGCCCATGGCGACCAGCTGGACGCGGCCGCCCTGGCCGTGCTGGTGTTCGTGCTGAGCTGCCTGTCCATGGGGATGCTCGTGGCGACCCGGCGTCCGAGCCTGCCGATCGGCTGGCTGATGCTGTCCGCGGGCCTCGGTTACTCGGTCGCCGGGTTCGCGACCTCGGCGGTTCCGTTGATCCACTCCCCGCGGTCCGTCTTCCTGTACCTCGACGTGCTGTCCGGCTGGATCTGGGGTGCGAGCATCACGCTCATCGGCGTCTTCCTCCCGCTGCGGTTCCCCGACGGCAACCTGCCGTCGCGGAGGTGGCGGTACCTCGAGTGGGCGGTCGCAGCTGCGCTCGTGCTGTTCGCGGTGGGGACCACGGTGAAGCCCGTCACGGTGGACCGGGGGTTCACCAACCCGCTCGCGCTGCCGAGCCCGATCGGCGACGTCGTGGGGAGCCTCACGGTGGCGTTCGCCGTCCCGTTCTTCGCCTCGTTCGCCGCGCTCGTCTCCGTCTTCATCCGGTACCGGCGATCCCGGGGGATCGAACGCGAACAGCTCAAGTGGGTGGTCTACGCCGCCGTGGTGATCGGCGTGGGACTGGTCGTCGAGTTCCTGTTGCCGGACCTCGTGCACGACCAGAACCTGGCGGACGACATTACCAACGTCACGTCCACGCTCTCGATCGCCCTGCTCCCGATCGCGATCGGCATCGCCGTGCTGCGGTACCGCCTGTGGGACATCGACCGGCTGATCAACCGGACGATCGTCTACGCGATCCTGACCCTGCTCCTGGTCGCCGTGTACGGGGGGCTGGTCGTGGGGCTCGGCGCGATCACCGGCCGCACCGGCAACCCCGTGGTAATCGCCGCGTCGACGCTCGTGGTCGCCGCGCTGTTCGGCCCGGCCCGCCGGCGGATCCAGCTGGTGATCGACCGGAGGTTCTTCCGCCGGCGCTACGACGCCGAACGCGTGCTGACCTCGTTCTCCGCGCGGCTCCGCGACGAGCTCGACCTCGAGTCGCTGTCCGGTGAGCTGCAGGCAGTGGTCGTCGAGGCGGTCCAACCGCAGGCGGTCGGCGTGTGGATCCGCGACGCGGAGGCCCGGGCATGACCACGGTCCTCGGACCGGGTGGCGCCGACCGGGACGTCCGCCTGCGCCGGCTGGCCCTCGCCGTGTTCGTCGTGACGACGATCCTGTTCCTCGTGGGGCTCGGGTTCCTGGTGGCGAACGCCATCGCGGGGGAGGGGGGCCTCCTCGGATCGCTGCTGTTCGGCGTGATCACGTACGCGTTCCCGGTGGTCGGCATCCTCGTCGTTCGCCATCAGCCCCGGAACGCCGTCACGTGGATCCTCCTCGGCATCGGGCTCTCGTTCGGGCTGAGCAGCGCCATGGAGGGCTACGCGAACGCCGCGCTCGCCGCGTATCCGGGGTCGCTCCCCGCCGGCGCGGTGGTCGCCGCGCTCCAGTCGTGGCTGTGGGCGCCCGCCGTCATCCTGATGGGGACGTTCCTCCTGCTGCTGTTCCCCGACGGCCGTCTGCCCTCGCCGAGGTGGCGTCCGGTGGCCTGGCTCTCCGTGGTCGCCCTTGCGGTGGCCGTATTCGCGATCGTGTTCGCACCGGGCACACTCGCCGACGAGGGGTTTCCCGAGCTGGCGAACCCGCTCGGCGTCCCGGCGCTCCGGTCGGTGATCGCGGTCATGCAGGTCGACATCATCGTCATCCCCATCTGCATCGTGCTCTGCGGCGTCGCGCTCGTCGGGCGGTTCCGCCGGTCGACGGGCATCGAGCGCCTCCAGCTGAAATGGCTCGTCGCGGCGGCGGCCACGGTCGGGATCGTGTACGCGGTCGCCATGGTGGTGTCGATCCCGGTTCCGTGGCTGCAGTCCGCCACGCCGAAGCCGGTGCAGGCCGTGCAGGCCCTCGCCATCGCCTCGTTCGCGCTGGTCCCGATCGCGATCGGCGTGGCCATCCTGCGGTACCGCCTGTACGACATCGACCGCCTGATCAGCCGCGTGGTCTCCTACGCGATCGTGACGGCGGTGCTGGTGGGCGTGTACGCGGCGGTGGCGGTCGGGCTGGGCACCGCGTTCGGCCGCAGCGGGAACCCGGTGCTCATCGCGGGCGCCACCTTGCTGGTCGCCGGGCTGTTCGGCCCCCTGCGGCGCCGCGTCCAAGCTGCCGTGGACCGCCGCTTCAATCGCCACCGGTACGACGCCGAGATGGTGCTGGGGGCGTTCTCCTCCCGGCTGCGCGACGAGCTCGACCTCGACACCCTGACCGTCGAGCTCGCCTCGACCGCCTCGTCCGCCGTGCAGCCGGCGTCGGTCGGCGTGTGGATCAGAGGGGGAGGTGCCACGCCGTGACCGCCGAACAGGTCGCCGTGCCCGTCACGGCCGACGTCGACGCCGGGGCGGCGGCCGACCGACGGTGGCGCCGGTGGGCCGTCGCCGCGTTCGTCGCGACGATCGCGATGGAGGCGATCGGCTGGGTCATGCTCTCCATCAACGGTTCGACCGGAACCGACAACGTCGGCGGGGCGCTGGTGTTCGACCTGCCGCTGCTGGTGTTCCCGATCACGGGGCTCGTGGTGGCCCGGCGGCAGCCCCGGAACGCGGTCGCCTGGGTGATGCTCGGGGTGGGGCTGGCCTCGGGATTCGGCTCGGTCGTCGGGAGCTACGCCACCTACGGCATCGTGACGAACCCGGGCTCGCTGCCCGGTGCCGGCGTCGCGGCCGCGATCGACGCGCCCACCTGGGACCCAGTGATCGTTCCCGTCGCGACGCTACTCCTTCTGCTGTTCCCCGACGGGCGCCCTCCCTCGAAGCGCTGGAACTGGGTGCTCTGGCTGACGCTGTTCGCGATCGCCTCGGTGTTCGTCGTGATCATGCTGACCCCTGGCAACATCGCGGACAACATCCTGGGCGCTCCGAAGGACGCGACCAACCCGATCGCCGTCCCCGGGATCGGGGGGCTCCTCCCGGTGGTCCTGCCGCTCATCCCGCTCTGCATGGTGCTCTCGGTGGCCTCGCTGATCGTCCGGTTCCGTCGCTCGCGCGGCATCGAACGCCTCCAGATGAAGTGGCTGGCCACGTCGGCGGGGGTCGGCGTCGGGCTGTACGCGCTGGCCGACCTGCTGTCCCTGGCGAGCTGGGGCCGGAACGCCGACCCCCTCTGGCTCACGATCCTGCAGAACCTCTCGCTCGTCGCGTTCCTGTTCATCCCGATCTCGATCGGGATCGCGATCCTGCGCTACCACCTGTACGACATCGACCGGATCATCAGCCGAACCGTCTCGTACTTCCTGCTCACCGCCTCGTTGGTCGGTGTGTACGCGCTGATCGTCGTCGGGATCGGCACGCTCACCGGCGGGAGCGACAACCCCGTGCTGATCGCCGGGGCCACCCTGCTCGTGGCCGCGCTGTTCGGGCCGCTGCGGCGCCGGCTGCAGACCGCCATCGACCGCCGTCTGTACCGCCGCCGATACGACGCCGAGCGCGTCCTCGGCTCGTTCGCGTCGCTGCTCCGCGACCAGCTCGACCTCGGCGCGCTCTCCTCCGAGTTGCAGGCGACCGTGACCCAGGCCGTGCAACCGAGTCGCGTCACGGTGTGGATCCGAGCCGCCCGGGAGGGCGAATGAGCCGCCGAACGACGTCCGTCGCCGCGTGGGTCGTCGGTGGAGCGTCGCTGCTGATCGCGGTCGGTGGGCTCGTCCTCTGGGCGGTCTCCGGCGTCTCGATCACGGCGCTCGCCTTCCCCGACCCCGGGATCGCGCTGACCTTCCCCCTCGTGGGCGCCGTGATCGCGTCGAAGCGGCCGGAGAACCCCGTCGGGTGGATCATGCTGGCCGTCGGGCTGGGCGGCTCGCTCACGATGGCGTCGAGCGTCTACGGGGACGCCGCGCTGCTGCCCGGTTCCACGCTCCCGGGCGGAACGTGGGCCGACTGGATCTCGAACTGGGCCTGGGCGCCCACGTACCTGCTGCTCGTCACCGTCCTGATCCCGCTGTTCCCCGACGGGCGGCCGGCGTCGCGACGGCGGCGACTCGTGGTCACGTGCGCGCTCCTCGTCGTCGCCGTGAACGTCCTGGCCGGGGCGCTCGCGCCGACCATCTCGACTCCCGTTCCCGGCCTGAAGGTGCCCAATCCGCTCGGCGTGCCGGGGTGGGCCCGCGCCGCCCTGGGGCTGCAGGTGGTGTCCGTGTTCGCCGGCATCGCGCTGATGATCGTCTGCGTGGTCGGCCTCGTCCGCCGGTTCCGCGCCTCGCACGGCGTCCTGCGGCTCCAGCTGTCCTGGTTCACGTTCGGGTTCGTGGTGGGGCTCGCCTTCATGATCGTGAACATCGCCGCCTCGGGCAGCGACCGAACGGAGCCGCCGCTCGCCGTCGTGGCCGGCGTCGTCTCGAGCCTCGGGTTCGGATTCGTGGCCGTGGCCGTCGGCATCGCGGTCTTCCGGTACCGGCTGTACGCCATCGACCGGATCGTCAGCCGAACCATCTCCTACTTCCTGCTCACCGCCCTGCTGGTCGGTGTGTACGCGCTGATCGTCGTCGGGATCGGCACGCTCACCGGCGGGAGCGACAACCCCGTGCTGATCGCCGGCGCCACCCTCCTCGTGGCCGCGATGTTCGGGCCGCTGCGACGGCGGGTGCAGGCCGCGGTCGACCGGCGGTTCAACCGGCGCCGGTACGACGCGGAACGCGTGCTCGGCAGCTTCTCGTCCCGGCTCCGCGACGAGCTCGATCTCGACGCGCTCGCCGGCGAGCTGGTCACCACCGCGTCGTCGGCCGTGCAGCCGGCAACGGTCGGTGTCTGGATCCGCGATCGGGGGCCCAGGACGTGAGCGCCTCGGAACGTGCGGTGCGGGATGCGGAGGCGCCCCCGTCGGCGCCGGTGGACGCCGGGGACGAGGCCGCGAAGGACCGGCGGTGGCGGCGGTGGGCGGTCGCCGCGTTCATCGCCGCGATGGTCATGGACGCCATCGGCTGGGTCATGCTCGCCGTGAACGGGACGAACGGCACCGAGGACCTGGGCGGCGCGCTCACGTTCGATCTGCCGCTCCTCGTGTTCCCGATCACCGGGCTCGTCGTGGCGCGCCGGCAGCCACGGAACGGGGTGGTCTGGGTGCTGCTCGGGATCGGACTCGCGAGCGGGTTCGGCTCGGTGATCGGCTCGTATGCCACGTACGGCCTCGTGACCGACCCGGGGTCGCTCCCGGGCGCCGGCGTCGCGGCTGCGATCGACGGACCGACGTGGGACCCGATCGTGGTTCCGATCGCGACGCTCCTCCTGCTCCTGTTCCCCGACGGACGCCCTCCGTCGAAGCGGTGGAACTGGGTGCTCTGGCTGACGCTGTTCGCCATGGCCGCGGTCTTTCTGGTGATCATGGTGTCGCCGGGATCGCTCGCGGACACGTTCCCGGGCGCGCCGAAGGGCGCCACGAACCCGATTGCCGTGCCCGCGATCGCCGCCTTGCTCCCGGGGGTCTTTCTCCTCATCCCGCTGTGCATGGTGCTCTCGGTGATCTCGCTGATCGTCCGGTTCCGGCGCTCGCGCGGCGTCGAGCGTCTCCAGCTCAAGTGGCTCGCGACCGCGGCCGCGATCGGCGTCGGGCTGTACGCGCTGGCCGACCTCCTCTCCCTCGCGAACTGGGGCCAGACCTCCGACCCGGTCTGGCTCTCGATCCTCCAGAACCTCTCGGCCGTCGCGTTCCTGCTGATCCCGGTCACGATCGGCGTGGCGATCTTTCGCTACCGGCTCTACGACATCGACCGGATCATCAGCCGGACCGTCTCGTACTTCCTGCTGACCGCGCTGCTGGTCGGCGTGTACGCGCTGATCGTGGTCGGCATCGGGACGCTGACCGGGCGAAGCGAGAACCCAATGCTGATCGCCGGCGCGACGCTCCTGGTCGCCGCGCTGTTCGGGCCGCTGCGTCGTCGCCTGCAGGTCGCGATCGACCGCCGGCTGTACCGCCGCCGCTACGACGCCGAACGGGTCCTCGGAGGGTTCGCCTCGATGCTGCGGGACGAGATCGACCTCGGCGCGCTCTCCTCGGAGCTGCAGGCGACCGTCACCCAGGCCGTGCAGCCGAGTCGCGTCTCGGTGTGGATCCGCCGCGGGGAGGCGTCCCCGTGAGCCGCCGCGCCGGGTCGGTCGCCGCGTGGACGGTCGGGGGGCTGGCGATCGCCGCCACGATCGCGGGCATCGTCCTGAACGCCGCGACGAACGCCCCCCTCGACGCGTATTCGTTCCCCGACCCCGGGATCGCGCTTGCGTTCCCGCTGGTGGGTGCCCTGATCGCGTCGCGACGCCCGGAGAACTCGGTGGGGTGGGTCATGCTCGCGGCCGGCGCCGGCTCGGCGCTCACCGTCGCATCCGGGGCGTACGCGTACGCCGCCCAGATCACGTTCCCCGGCCTTCCGGGGGAGGCGTGGGCCGGCTGGTTGCAGAACTGGGTCTGGTCGATCCCGTTCGTGCTGATCGCGAGCGTCCTCCTGGTGGTGTTCCCGGACGGCAGGGTGCCGTCGCGTTGGTGGCGCGGCGTGGTCGTGGTCGCGGTCGCGTTCATGGGGCTGATCGCGCTGACCTCCGCTCTGATCCCCACCGTCGAGTCCGGGATCGGGGGGAATCCGATCCCGTCGCCCTTCCCGGTGACCCTGCCCAAGGGCGTCGGCGAGGGGCTCCAGGGGTTCGGGTTCGTGGTCGGCCTGGCCCTGATGATCGTGTGCGTGGTCGGGCTGGTTCGGCGGTTCCGCCGGTCGTCGGGGGTGCTCCGGGCCCAGCTGTCGTGGTTCACCTACGGGTACGTCGTCGGGGTGGTGGCGCTCGTCGCGAGCGTCGTGATCGGCACCCCATGGTCCGGCGAGGTGAGCGCGCCCGTCCTCGTGGTGCTGAACTCGATCCTCCCGGCCCTCGCCATCGGATCGATCGCCGTCGGCGTCGGGATCGCGGTCTTCCGGTACCGGCTGTTCGACATCGACCGGATCATCAGCCGGACCCTGCTGTACTCACTCCTCACCGCGTTGCTCGTGGGGGTGTACGCGGTGATCGTCATCGGGATCGGGACGGCCACCGGGCGGTCGGACAACCCGGTGCTGATCGCCGGCGCGACGCTCGTGGTCGCGGCGCTGTTCGGACCGGCCCGCAGCAGGTTGCAGAGCGTCATCGACCGCCGGCTGTACCGGCGCCGGTACGACGCCGAACGGGTGCTCACCGAGTTCGGATCGCGACTCCGGGACGAGGTGGACGTGGACGAACTGCGGCGACTGCTGGGGGCCACGGCCGAGCGCACGGTGCAGCCGGAACGCGTCCGGGTCTGGATTCGAGGGGTTGACTCGTGAGAGAACTTCGACAGCGGCAGCGGTTCGTAACGGTTCCGGAACGCCCGCGCGATACAAAGGAGCCGACATGGCAACCATCGTGACGAAGGTGAAGCGCAAGGACCGCAAGGCCGAGCGCAAGCGCGGACAGGGGGATGCGCCCGCGCCCGACGCTCCAATCGAGCCGGCACAGCCCGAGGCGCCCGAGCTCGACATCGCGCCCGACGACCCGCTCCTGGCCCACCTGCAGTCGGCGGCCGGGCCGGTGGACATCGACAAGCTCACGTTCGACTCGCCCGCGCTGGAGCAGATGCGCGCCCAGGGGCTCAGGCTGATCGTTCCCCTGGTCACCCAGGGCGAGCTGATCGGCCTGCTGAACCTCGGGCCCCGGCTCTCCGAGCAGGAATACTCGAGCGACGACCGCAAGCTGCTCGAGAACCTCGCGGCGCAGGCCGCACCGGCGGTTCGCGTCGCCCAGCTCGTCCGGGAGCAGCAGGCCGAGGCCCGCGAACGCGAGCGCATCGAGCACGAGCTCCAGGTCGCGCAGCTGATCCAGCAGAACTTCCTGCCCAAGTCCACCCCGTCGATCGCCGGCTGGGAGGTGGCCGCGTACTACCGGCCGGCCCGGACGGTGGGCGGCGACTTCTACGACTTCATCGAGTTTCCCGACGGCCGGCTGGGCATCGTGATCGGCGACGTCACCGACAAGGGCGTCCCCGCCGCGCTGGTGATGGCGGCGACCCGTTCGGTCGTGCGGACCACCGCGTCCGCCAACCCCTCGCCGGGCGCGGTCCTCGCCCGCGTCAACGACATCCTGGTCCCCGACATGCCGAGGAACATGTTCGTCACCTGCCTGTACGGCCTGCTCGACCCCAAGGTGGGCTCGTTCCGCTTCGCGAACGCCGGCCACGACCTGCCGTACGTGCGGCGCCCGGACGGCCGCGTCGACGAGTTCCGTGCGACCGGGATGCCGCTCGGACTCCTCGAGGGCATGGAGTACGAGGAGGCCGAGGGGACGCTGGGGTCCGGCGACACCGTGCTGTTCTCCTCCGACGGCCTGGTGGAGGCGCACGACCCCCACGGGGAGATGTTCGGGTTCCCGCGACTCCGCGAGCGGATGTCGACGCACCGCGGCGGGGCGAACCTGCTCGACCGGATTCTCGGCGACCTGGCCGCGTTCACCGGGGCCGACTGGGAGCAGGAGGACGACGTCACCATCGTGACGCTGGCCTGTTCGGCAGACCTCCCGGCCCCGAAGCCGCCGACGCCGACACCGGCAGCGGCCGACGCACCGGCCCCGCGGAGCTCCAAGGAACAGGCCGTGGTCCCGGCCGAGCAACCGACCAGCCGGCAGATCGTGCGGTTCTCGCTGCCGAGCGAGCCCGGCGGCGAGCGCGCGGCCAGCGAGCGCGTGGCCGAGATGGTCGAGGGGTCGTGGCTCACGGCCGATCAGGCCGAGCGGCTCAAGACCGCCGTCGCCGAGGCCTCGATGAACGCGATGGAGCACGGCAACGAGTACCGCGGCGATCTGCCCGTCGACGTCGAGGTCTCGATCTGGCCGGACCGGCTTGTGGTTCGCATCACCGACCTCGGCACCGGTCAGGAGGCGGACCAGGAGGAGCCGGACCTCGAGGCCAAGCTCGAGGGCCGGCAGACGCCCCGGGGGTGGGGGATGTTCCTGATCCGGCACATGGTGGACGAGATGAACGTGACGACGGAGGAGGGGCAGCACACGGTCGAGCTGGTCCTCCGGCGGAAGGAGGACGACCGATGAACCTCCAGGCGCTCTCGGCCCGAGTACGGACGAAGAACGGGGTCGCGGTGGTCGAGCTGGCCGGCGACGTCGACGGATCGGCGGAGTCGGCCCTCCGGGCCGGCTATCAGGAGGCGGCCGCCACGGGGACATCCACCGTCCTGCTCGACTTCGGGGCGGTGGGGTACATCAACTCGACGGGGATCGCCCTGATCGTCGGCGTGCTGGCCGAGGCGCGCCGGGACAAGACGAAGGTGCTGGCGTGCGGACTGTCCGGGCACTATCGCGAGATCTTCCAGGTCACGCGGCTGTCGGACTTCATGCCGATCTATGCGGACGAGCACGAGGCGCTCGCCGGCGCATGACTGGGAGGATGCTCACGTGGAACGGGGACTGCTGACCATGGACGTGCGACCCGCGGCGGACGGCGTGGCGGTCGTGGACATCACCGGCGAGATCACCGGCGCGAGCGAGCCGATCCTGATGGACGCGTTCGCGCGGGCGACCGACGAGGACACCCGGGCCGTGATCCTCAACTTCGCCGGCCTCGAGTACATGAACAGTGGCGGGATCGGGCTGCTGGTGACGCTGCTGGTCCGGGCCAACCGACAGCGGCAGCGGCTCATGGCGCTCGGGCTCACCGACCACTACCGGCAGATCTTCATGCTCACGCGCCTCGACGAGGCGATCGGCGTGTACGACACGGAGGAACAGGCCCTGGCCGCCCTGGACGGGTAGGTCATCCGGCGCCGGGACGAAGCGTCTTCCGCACGACCGGCCGGGACGGCGTGCGCCGCGCGACCTCGCGGAACCCGGCCCGGTCGTACATCGACTTCGCCCCGAAGAACATCGAGTCCGGGTGGCCGGGTTCATCGCGATCCACCGGATAGGCTTCCAGCAGGCGGACGCCGTTCGCCCGTGCGTACTGCACGGCAGCCCGGAGCATCCGCTCGGAGAGTCCGCGCCCGCGCGCGTCCGAGTCGACGAAGAAGCACACGATCGACCACACGGGGCGGTCGTCCACCGGCTTCATGATGGGCGAGCGTTGGAGCTTGCCGTAGTCCTCCCGCGGGCCGAGCGAGACCCAGGCGACGGGAGTGCCGTCCTCGTACCCGATGATCCCCGGCACCGTTCCCTCGTCCACAAGCGCCTTCATCGACGCGCGGTTCACCCGGCCGACGCCCGTGCCCGACCCGGTCTTGCGGTAGTACATGCAGAAGCACGAGCGAACGACCGGCCGATCGAACAGCTCGACCAGGTCGGGCCATCGATCGCTGGTGACCGGGTGGGTCTCGAACGACATCCGGGCCCAATCTAGAGCGCTCCACCCGGCCGCGCTCGGGGCCGATAACCAGGGGGATGCGAATCGAGGCGGGGGCGGGCGGCAGCGTGCGCGACGCACGGGAGAAGATCGTGGTGTCGGACGGAGCCGGGCACGGCGACCCCGCTCCGAAGACGGGCGACCACGCGGTGGAGGCCACCCGGCCGGCGGCGATCCTCGAAGCCGTCACGCTTGCCGCCGAGCGGTTCCTCTCCTCGCCCGCGTGGGAGGCACAGCTCGCGGCGACGCTCCAGGGGCTCGGACGGGCCGCCGCGGTGGGCCGCGTGTACGTGTTCGACAACGAGATGGCCGACGGGGACGTCGTCGCCACGCGGCCGGTGGCGGAGTGGGTGGCGCCCGGGGTGTCCTCGCAGCTCGAGAACCCCGCCCTGCGACGGGTGCCGTACCGGCCCGCCCTGGACCGATGGCTGACCACCCTGTCCGCGGGGACGGCCATCCACGGCCACGTCCGGGACTTCCCCGCGACCGAGCGCGAGCTGCTCGAGCCGCAGGACATCGTGTCGATCGCCATGGTGCCGATCTTCGCGGGGGCCGAGTGGTGGGGGCTGCTGGGGTTCGACGAGTGCTTCGCGGAGCGGGAATGGACCCAGGCGGAGATCGGCGCCCTGAAGACGGCGGCCGGGATCATCGGCGCGGCGATCGAACGGGACCGCCGCGAGGCCGTGCTCCGCGAGACGGAGGAACGATACCGCCGGCTGGTCGAGCTCTCGCCCGATGCCATCGCCGTCCATCGGGGTGGGGTGATCACGTTCGCCAACAGCCGGGCGGTGCGGATGCTCCGTGCGAGGACCGTGGATGACCTGATCGGGCGCTCGCTCCTGGAGTTCGTCCATGCCGACTCACGTCCCCGGATGCTTCAGCGGCTGCAGCGGCTGCGGGAGGGACGTGAGGTAGCGCCGATCGAGGAACAGTTCGTACGGATGGACGGCACGGTGATCGACGCGGAGGTGACGGCCGCGCCGTTCACGGTGGACGGTGAGTCGGCGGCCCAGGTCGTCATCCGCGACATCTCCGACCGGAAGGCCACCGAGCACTCGCTGCGGGTCCACTCCGAGTACCTCGAGGCGCTCCACGAGACCACGCTGAACCTGATCAACCGGCTCGATCCCCAGGACCTGCTGGCCGCCATCGTGGGCCGGGCGGGCGCGCTGCTGGGGACGCGCGACGGCTACATCTACGTCGTCGACTTCTCGGGCGAGCTCGAGGTCCGCGTCGGGACCGGCAGGTTCACGGAGCACGTCGGCTTCCGCATGCAACGCGGCGAGGGGCTGGCCGGGCGCGTGCTCGACACCGACGCGCCGTTCGCCATCGAGGACTACGACGAGTGGGAGGGGCGTTCGCCGAACTTCCCGCTGGGGATCATGCACGCCGGCGCCGCCGTGCCGCTCACCTCCGAGGACCGGGTGATCGGCGTGCTCGGCCTGTCCTACGAGGAACCGGGCCGGACCTTCACGGACGAGGACCTCGCCGTGCTGTCCCGGTTCGCGGAGCTCGCCTCGATCGCGCTGGACAATGCCCGGCTGTTCACGGCGTCGCAGCAGGAGATCACCGAACGGCGCAGGGCGGAGGAGCGGTTGCGCTTCTCGGCGCACCTGCTCGACTCCGTCGAGAACGCGGTCATCGCGACCGATGCGGAGAACCGGATCACGTACTGGAACGCGTTCGCCGCGACGCTGTACGGCTGGCAGGCGGAGGACGCGCTCGGGCGGAAGTTCCGGGAGGTCCTGCCCATCTCCGACCCGTCCGCCGCGGAGGTGATCGACGGTGTCCGCCACGGCGGGGCCTGGGAGGGCGACATCGAGGTCCGCCGCCGGGACGGGTCCCGCCTCATCGTGTTCGCCCGGGTGTCGGCGATCCGCTCCGCGGACGGAACCGGCCGTCCCTCCGGGCTGATCGGCGTGACCGTCGACGTCACCGAGCGGCGGCGGGCCGAGGATGCCCTCCGCGAGGCGTTCGAACGCGAGAAGGAGGTCTCGCGCCGCCTGCTCGCGCTCGACGAGATGAAGAACACGTTCCTCGAGGCAGTCAGCCACGAGCTCCGGACCCCGCTCGCGGCGATCCTCGGGTTCGCGATCACGCTCGAACGCCCCGACGTGTCGGTGTCGGACGAGCGGGGGAAGGAGCTGCTCGACCGCCTGGCGGCCAACGCGCGGAAGCTCGACCGGCTGCTGTCGGACCTGCTCGATCTGGACCGGCTGTCGCGGGGGATCGTGGAGCCGCGCCGGCGCGCGGTGGACGTCGGCGAGCTGACCCGTCAGGTCATCTCCGGGAGCGAGGCGCTTCGGGGGCGGTCGGTGGAGGTCGACGCCGAGCCGGTCATCGCATGGGTCGACGGCGCGAAGGTCGAACGCATCGTCGAGAACCTGGCCGCGAACGCCATCCGCCACACGCCGGACGGGACCCCGGTGTGGGTGCGGGTGCGGCGCTCGGACGGGGGCGTGTTGATCGTGGTGGAGGACGCGGGGGTGGGGGTTCCTCCCGACCTGCAGGCGGCGATCTTCGAGCCGTTCCGCCAGGGGCCGCAGACACGTGCGCACTCACCCGGCGTCGGGGTGGGGCTGTCGCTGGTGCTGAAGTTCGCGGAGCTGCACGGCGGGCGGGCGTGGGTGGAGGACCGCGAGGGAGGCGGCGCGTCGTTCCGCGTGTGGCTTCCCTCGGTCGACCCCGGCGACGAGGCGGCGCCGGTCGCCGGCGAGTCTCCGGCCCCGGTCTGACCCGCTCGCTACGAGGAACCCGCGTGCAGCGCGGCGGGTCGGCTCAGCGATCGCACGGGCCGCAGACGGCCGGCCGTCGAATCACTGGGGGCGCACGTCCAGTCGCCACCGGACTCCGCGCACGAGACGACGGCGTTCAGCGCGGGGCCGGGACCGGGGCCGGGCGCCACCTGGGTGGTCCAACCGACGATCTGTCTCGGGTCACCGGCCACGAACTGAGGTTCGTGCACGCCGTAGCCGATCACCCGATCGACCGTGATCGTGGAACCGACCCGCAGGAGCGCGAGGCCGGCTCCGGTGTCGGCCACCACGAGGTCACCGGTCCAGTCACCGTCGTTTCCGATGGATCCCAGCGAAGCCCCGTTGGCTCCGAGCGCCGACACGGCAGCGCTCGCGACTAGCGAGCCATCCGCCACCCGGACGACCTCCACCGTGTCCGGGATGCTGGAACCGGCCGGCTGTCCGGTCAGCATCACCTGGGTCCCGTCGGGCGAGATGCCGACCACCTGGGCC
>DATBHM010000109.1:0-17596 GCA_036557505.1 Actinomycetota bacterium
GCCCCGGCGACGTGGTGGACGGCGCGCTGCAGTGGCGGGAACGCGTGCTTCGGGGGCGGCAGGCCGGTGCGGGGATCGGCGCCCACCGCTACCTCGAGGTGCGTTACGAGGCACTGATCGCGACGCCCGAGCCCGTCCTGCGCGAGGTCAGCGGGTTCCTGGAGCTCCCGTTCGCCGACTCGATGCTCCGCCATTCGGAGACGGCCGCCATGCGAATCCCGGGTCGCGCCGACGGACTGCACTCGCGGGCGGCCACGGAGCCCTCCGAGGCCCGGGACTGGCGCCGGGACCTGTCACGTGAGGACCTCGAGGCCATCGAGGCGGCGGCGGGGGACCTGCTCGGTGAGCTCGGGTACGAACGGGCGGTGCCCGACCCTCCGATCCGGGCCAGACGGCGGGCGCACGCGGCCGCCTCGCGCCGGGCCCGGCGCCACCTGGCCCGGCGGATGAAGTTCTACCTGCGGGGACAGCGCCGGGTCTGATCGCTCACGTCGCGGCCTCGCGGTTCCACGTCTCGGGGTCGACGCGCTTGCCCATGCGGCCGTGGCGGTAGTCGCTGACGGCCCTGCGCAGCAATCCGAGCGACCGCCGCTTGTGCGGCTCGAACACGACGATCGCCCCGGCCGTCTTGGCCACCCCCAGCGCCGAACGGGCCCGGGTCCGCCAGGTGGCCGGTTTCATCCGCAGCCGGTAGTGGAGCGAGTTGCGCGTGTCGTAGTACAGCCGCCAGGTGCGCGGTTCGCCGCGGCGGTGCTTCATGGGGTTGGCGTGGGTGATCGTGGGATCGCCGTGGAGCCGGACCAGACGCGCGCCGGCGTTCCGCAGGCGCAGGACGTACTCGTAGTCCTCGCTCCAGATGAAGTAGTCCTCCCGCGGTGTGCCGCACTTCGCCACCCACCGGGCGTCGAACAACCCGCCCACCCACGGGAGCCACTCCTGGGTCCCCACGTCCCTGCGCTGCCGCGGGATGGCGATGTCGCCACCGGCCGCGAGGAGGCCCTCAAGGCAGGCCGGGTCGGGGATGGCGTCGTCGTCGAGCACCCAGACGCGGTCGGCACCCCGCTGCAGCGCCCGGAGGAACCCGATCGAGTACCCGCCTGCCGGTCCGACGTTCGAACCCGTTCGAACGACCTCGAGCCAGCCCTCGGTCCCGTCCGGTGGGTGCGCGTCTCCACCGTTGTCGACGAGCAGGTAGTGGTCGGGCCGGCGCGTCTGGGTCCGGACCGCCTCGAGCAGCTCCGGCAGCAGCTCCGGCCGCCGGTAGGTGACGGTGACGGCGACCACGCGAGGCTCGGCGCTCGGTTCGTCGCGGTCGTCGGTGGGCACGGCGAAACTCCGGGTCGGCGGGGGAGGGGTGGCTATGATACCGGCGAAGTGCCGCCCACCCCTCCCGAGCCACTCGCGGCGTTTCCGTTCGTCGTCGGTGAGGCGCGATCGGGAACGACGCTGCTGCGCGTGATGCTCGACGCGCATCCGCAACTGTCCATCCCGCCGGAGTCGTACTTCGTGAGCGGGCTGTACCCCTACCGGAGCCGGTACGAGCGCAACACCTCGTTCGACCTGCCGAGGTTCTCGCGTGACCTGGCCGGGTTGCAGAAGTTCCGCGCCTGGGACCTGCCGTCCGGCGACCTCGCCCGTGCGTTCGACGAGCCGATGCCGGGCGGCGGGTATCCGGACGCGATCCGGCTGCTGTTCGCGACCTACGCGGCGGCGCACGACAAGCCCCGATACGGGGACAAGAGCCCCGGCTACGTGGCGCGCATGAAGCTGCTCACGCGCCTGTTCCCGGAGGCGCGGTTCGTGCACATCGTCCGGGACGTTCGGAACGTGGCGTTGTCGCTCGTCGAGATGCCGCGCGATTGGGGAACGCGGTCCGTCCCGGACGGCGCCGCTCGGTGGCGGCACCGCGTCGGCCGTGGCCATGTCGTGGGGACCGCGCTGGGCCCGGAGGGATACCTCGAGGTCCGGTACGAGGACCTCGTCGCCGACGCCGAACGCGAGCTTCGGCGAATCACGGAGTTCCTGCTGCTGCCGTGGGACGACACGGTCCTGCGCTACGCCGAGCGCGGGCTGACGCGCGTCCCGGAGGGCTCACGGGGGATCCACGGGAACGTCGCCCGGGCGCCGACGACCACCCGGGACTGGCGTTCGGAGATGACCCGGGAGGATCTCGAGGCGGTCGAGGCAGTGGCCGGGGACGTGATGACCGAGATGGGATACGAGCGGGAGGTTGCGGAACCCGGCGCGGCCGCACGCGAGCGTGCGGCGGCGGTGATGGCGGAGTGGGAGGAATACCTCCGTCGCAAGAAGCGCCGGGGGCGCCTGCGGCGGCGGCTCGCCGGGGTTCGGCCGGGCCGCGGCCAGCACGCGGACTGACGCCTGCAGCACGCGGGGGCTGCTCGCCGGGGTTCGGTTGAAGGGCTCTTCGGCAACGCCTAGACTCGATGGGCCCGGGGATCCCCGGGAACGCGCGGACGTGGCTCAGTTGGTAGAGCACCACCTTGCCAAGGTGGGGGTCGCGGGTTCGAATCCCGTCGTCCGCTCCAGCGGGAACCTGCTGGTCAGAGCCCCTAAAGCCCAAATGTGAGCGATACCCGAAATTCCTGGTCCTAGGCCTCGTCCCGCCGTGGTCCCGCGACTGTCACGACTTCGGCGCGGAGGAGGACTCCATCCGGGCTGCGACGAGCGCGTCGATGGCGTCCGCGAGTTCCCGGCCGGTCTCCTCGTAGAGCTCGACGTAGACGGCATCCATCATGCGCGTTGACGTGTGCCCGAGCCGGGCCGCGACGGCCTTCATGTCCCTGGACGCGGCGTACGCCAGGCTGGCGCCAGTGTGCCGCAGCCACTCGAGGCGGATGGCCGGCACCTTCGCCGCTTCGCACGCCCGATACCACTCGCGCCGGAACAGGTGCCGGCCACGCTTCCGCTTTCACTGCGAGGTGCCGACGTCCAGCCCTGGACGCCCTGGGTCAATCCCAGTCTGCGACGGCACGAGGTCAAAGCCAGGATCGGGGACACCTACGTCGTGGTGGATCTCTTCCTCGCGACACCGACTCCCTCCGCGGCGATCCTCGAGCAGGCGCAACGTGAACTGGACACCCTGGTTCTTCCCAGCCCCGGTGGCTCCTCTCCTCAGCCGTCGCCGACGAATTCGGAGCGACATGTGTTCGCTCACGGCACCGACCCCTTGGTCGGCCCGTGGCGGCTCTACACAGAGACCGAGAACGGCCGCCCAGTGATGGGGGTCCTCGAGCCTGGCCAAACGACCTTCACAGTCGAGCTCAAGCCCCTCGGTGGTCGCCGATTCGGTACTCGCCTGATCACTGGCTCACCGGATGGCACCAACCTGCTGATCCAGCTCCTCGACCCCTCAGCGACGTCAGCCGAACTCGAGATGGACGATGGGACGGTGGTCGCAGGTCAACTCGTCGAGCTCCCTGTTGAGTTCGGCGGGCCCGCGCATGTGCTCGTCGCGGGCTTTGTCAGTCACGTGAGTGAAGAGGGAACGAAATACAACCCGGACGGAGTCATTGTCGCCCTCGGAGCGGACGGCCGAGAGCTGGGACGGAGGCGATTGTCGTCGGGCTGATTGCCTTCAGTCGCGGTTGACGGTCGACGGCCCACATCGTCCAACGACTCTTCCGGGGAGCAGCCGAGGCAGCCGGGGCAGCCGAGCCTCCGATTGGGCCTCTCAGCCGCAGGGGCTAGCAATCACGGGCAGCGAACGCCGATAGGCAGTCTCGGATCCGTCGCTGCCCGTGATCCACGTCGCACCGCCAGCCGACGCGACCGCTCGGACGCCACTCAGCCCTGGGATTGCGTTCGGCGCATTCGTAACCGTCCAGCTTTGTCCGTCGTAGTGGAGCACGATGTCGGATTGCTGGTGGTCCGCGGCCTCGCCCCACCCGGTCACCCACACGTCGTCAGGGCCCGCGGCCGCAACTTCGTTCAGCGAGACTTGCGGTGGGAGCGAGGACGGCAGGTCGACTCGGCTCCAGCGCGTACCGTCCCAGTGTTCCACCAGGGGGTACGAGGGACCTCGGCCGTCCACGTCCCGATAGCTCGTCCCGACCGCCCACGCGTCGTTCGGCGCCAGGTCGACGACACCGGTCAGGCGGGGTGCCCGGATCTTGGGCGTGGCGACAGAGGTCCACCTCGTACCGTCCCAGTGGAGCGCCAGTGCTCGATCGAGCTGCTCGCCGACGACCCATGCGTCCGTCCGAGAGCTCGCCGACACCGCATCGGCGGTCGTGTACCGCGTCCCCACGTCCGGGATCGCCGAGAGCGCCCAGCTTCGGCCGTCCCAGTGTTCAACCACGGCTCCGATCTCGCCGTGCTGGCCGCCCGAGCCGACCGCCCAGACGTCGTCCGGCCTGGTCCCGTCGACCCCCTCGAGCGTGCTGTCGAGCAGATTCATTCGCGGGCTGGCGACGACGCTCCATCCTGAACCGTCCCAGTGCTCCACGAGCCCATAGTTGCCGCCTCGCCCGACAGCCCACACGTCGTCCGGCCCCACGACCGCAACGTCGACGAACTCGCTGCCACCCGAGATGAACGGCTCTTTCGTCTGCAGTTCGGGATCCGGGGCAGACACCAGCCGCCACGCCGAACCGTCCCACTGCAGCGCGAGGGGCGCCGTAACGACGACAGGCCCGTTCGGGCCGGGCGGCACGGATCCCAGCACGTGCGAGTACGTTCCCACCGCCCAGGCGTCGTTCGCAGAGAGCGCGTCAATGCCACGAACACCAGCTCCCAGGTCGCCCACGGGGATTGGTTGCCGCTCCCAGCCCGCGAGGCACTGCCCGTAGTGCTGGTCCGTTCGCGGCGTGGCCCAGGGGCGGATCGACTCCACGACCTGCTCGGCAGTGGCATGGTCGGTGGTGGACACTTCCGTTCCCCTCCACACGTCGAGGGCGTACTGGCTCTGATGGTGGAACGTGACCTGCAAGTAGCGGGCACTGCCTTGGCGATGGTGGAGGTTGGACAGGTGGATCGGGACCGGTGTGTCCGCGGGCAGCGTTTGCTCGGCGTCATACGCGCCGCCTTCCCCGATCCCGAACAGGATGACCACGCCGTTGGCCGGCATCGTGGACATGGACGGGGGCCACGTGCAGCTCCCGGGAGTCGTGTCCTGCGGGAGGGGATTCGGAATGTTCGAGACGACTGCCCCAATGAGGTCGAAGGTGCCGCACCCCGACTGGACTGGTTGGAGGTACCAACCCGTGGGCTGAGTGATCGCGAACCCGCTCTGGTCGTCGCGGTACACCCGCGACGCGTTCGCTGGGCCGGTGAGCTTGCCCGATGTGTGCTGCGGCGCCGGGGTGGGTGGTTCGTGACCGAGAAGCGCCACGGCGATCGTCGCCGAGGCCGCCCCGAACACCGCGAATGCCACCATCGCGGCGAGCAGTCGTCGGCGGCGGGGGGCCGGGGCGAGCCGTGGGTTCGACCCCGCCCGGGCTCGCTCGAGCAGGCCGTCGTCCGGCCGGAGGTTCTCCAGCACCCGAAGGCGCTGCTGCCAGGTCTCACGCATCGTCGTTCGCCCCTTCGTCATCGCCCAGGATCGTCCGGAGCCGCCGCCGCGCCCGGTACAGATGAACGCGCACCGCGCTCTCGCTGGTGCCCATCAGCGCGGCGACCTCGCGGCCGGGTAGGTCGGCCACGTCGCGCAGGTACACCGCCGCGCGCTGCGCCGGCGAGAGCTGCCGGAGCGCCTCTACCACGCCGCCGAGCCCTGGGTCTGAGGCGATCTCCGCATCCGACGCCAACGCCGGAGGCGGGTCGCGACGACGACGGCGCAGTTCACCGGCTGCGATTCGGAACGCCGTCGTGAACAGCCATGGCCGAGGGTGCCGGATGGGTTTGCGGCTCTCCATCGCTCGAGCGAACGACTCCGCAACCGCGTCGTCCGCGATCTCGGCATCGCCGGCTGAGTATGCGTAGATGGAACGCCACAGCACGGGCCCGAGGTCTCGGAACAGTGCCTCGAAGTCGGTCGCGGGGGCGGTGCGTGTGCTCACGGTCGGTCCCACCTCACACTAGAGGTCACCGCGGCCCGAAACGTGAACGTTGTACGGGGAGATTCCATCGAGCGCGTCGAACGGACCTGTTCGCCGAGGTCACGTCGTCCGATAATGGGACGCGCAAGGAGGGCGGACGATGCTCCGACGGCATTGGCTTCACGTCGTCGCCGTGATCGGGCTTGCGGTGGGGCTCGCAACGACGCTCTGGCTCTGGTCACGTGTCGGGCTCATCGCGGGTGGAGAATGCCCTTCGCCGCCGCCCGGACAGACCTGCCATCGTCTCGGGAACCCGTACGTCCTTCAGGGCTTCCTGGTCCTAGCGGTCACGCTCATCGGAGCGGCAATCCTCTGGGGCCAGGGCTCCATCCGGGCGCAGAGTGAGTTCCCGCCGTCAGCGAAGGAGCCGAGGGTGAACAGCAGGCTGGCGCGGGACTGAAGACGGATGACCCAAACTGCCAAGACGACCCTCATCAGCGTCATCGCGCTGGTCGTGGTTGCGGCGATCGTCGTCTTGTCCGCCAAGCCTTGGGCCGGGAAGGCCAGCTTCATCTCGCGTCAACGCGCCATGGCCGTCGCGGAGAACGGCATTCCGAAACCCTCCGAGGTCTCCTCCCTCCTTCGGGTGAAGGCCAAGTTCTTCCAGGCGGGTGACGCCGATCCGTCCGGCCCGTTTTGGTACGTGCAGCGGGACTGGTGCATCCGGGGCGCAACCCGCCGGGACTACGTGGTGGTTGATGCACACAGCGGGAGGCGTGTGAAGACACTCCAGAGCTTGATCCCGCCGGTGAGGTGCGGGCAGACGAGCAACAACCCACGGTGGGGTCGCCGCGGGGAACCGCGGGTGAACAGCGGCCTGGCGCGGGCCTGACGTGCGATGAGCCCGACCTCCAGGGCGATCGCGACCGTCGTCATCGCAATCACCATCCTGCTGCTCGCTGGGTGCGGAAGGCAGGTACCCGACTTCGTGTTTGTCACACCCCGTGTGCCGACATGTGCTCCGGGACGATTCTGTGGTCGTCCTGGTGTGGTTCGGACGTTCCGAGTCCTGAATCAGAGTTCGGAGAGCGGGTTCGCCCGATGTCTGGTGAAGATCATGGGCGGTGACCACAACGTGGTCGGCAGGAGGGCATTCACCATCGGGCCGATCCCGGCGCACGGATCGGCAACCACGCCGAGTGGCGGGCAGCGGGTCAACGGAACACCGCTCGGCTACAAGGGCTCATGCAGGCGGGTGGGAAGTGTCTGACGGTCCGGTGAGAATGTGGAAGCGACGCCGAGTACCGCTCTACGCGGTCGCGGCGGTAGTCGTTGCGGCTGGGGTGTTGGTTTGCGATCCTGTTGCCGCGCAAGTGCTTGCAGCCACTCGGCCCAGCCCACCTTTGGCAGTTGAAAAGCCGGGTGGTGTGCATCGGCACCGGCGTATGGCTCCGAGCGGTCATCGCCGCCGGTGGTCTGCTCCTGGCAACGGCGCTCGTGACACTCGCTCGCCCGAGGGAGCGTGTTCCGTGGACGCGGACCGAACGGACATGAGGCGCTTCCTGCTGGTCATTGCGTTCGTCCTGATCGTCATCGCGGGGGTGGCTGTCTGGTGGTGGCACCGAGATACGAGTCCGATCAGCATCCGCCGATCCGACGTCGTCAGTGTCAGCATTGAACCGGTGCCGGAAGGACCCGCGTCGCCGATCTTCGACGCCAAGGACTCGAATGGGTCCCGCCCGCTACGCCTCATCCTTGCCGATGTGCCGGTCCCGCTTCCAGGACCGGGCGTCCAACCGCTCGGGTGTAGGACCGGTGGCGACCTCATCATCGCCCTGCGGGATGGACGAACGATCACGTATGGCCCGTGTCACCATCCTGCTTCGATTCGGCATCTGTGGCGCAAGATCGTGATGGTTCTCAGTCACGGGCGCTGTCATCAGCCATGTGCGCCGCCAGAGTGACGCCCCCAGTCTGAGCGGCAGCGGAGCGACCTCCGCGGTAGCGCCCGCGCCGCGGATCGGGCTGGACGTGGTGTCGGTGAGGATTCGGACCGTTGCCGGGAACGAAGCCCGCATCGACCGTCGATGGGGTCGGTGCTAGCCTCGTGTTGTGAAGGAGCAGCTATACGCCCAGGAGCACCTCGACGATCCGAGAACGCGGAAATGGATGGTCCAGTGTTCCGGCTGCGGTATCTGGGGCTATAGGGCAGACGTGCCCGAGAAGTATTTCGGCAAGCTCGCGCTAGAGCCGCATTTCGAACCTCTCTCGCTGGATGCTCGGGGGCTCTGCCAGGTTTGCCAGCGCGCCCTCGATAAGAGGCGCGCTCTCGATTAGTAGTTGCGATAGGGGCTCATCACTCCGCCCCGACGACCGTCCACTTCCATCGCCAGGAAACGCTGCGCCTCCGGGCATCTTCCACCGCAGCGTCCCATTCGGAGCGTGATGTGATCGGCGCTCGCGGAAGGACTTGGCACCAGAAGCAGGTGTCGAGGTCGGGGAAGTCCCGTTCGGACGGCTCTGTGTCGTCGAGGTCGTCCTTGTCGTCGTCTCTCGTGGTCAGCCAGGAAGCCCTCCGCCCGCAGACATCGCACACCTTTCCCGGATGCCACCAGTCGGTGTCCCAGTATTCGGTCTGCCAGCGGTCATCGAGACGTACTGACAGACGGGCCAGTTCGCAGTTCCACCATCTGGGGAGCGGCATGCCGACCTTCACGAAGGCCGGGCGATACAGGACCTCATCCACAGCCCGGCACGCGTTGTTCAGGAGGGCGACGAGAGCCCTCTGGACGTGCTTCCGAGTGCTGAGGGATGTGCCGGACATGCGGTCCACGGTAGCGGACGACATCGCCACTGCCGGGGCGAGTGCCTGGCCGCTTCAGGCAGCGACCGACGAGCTGACGGCGCGGGTCCACCTCGATCCGTCCCAATGCGCGATGAGGCCGTTGGACCCCCGTTCCCCAACCGCCCACGCATCGTCTGGTGAGACGGTGACCACGTCGCTCAGAAGGCTGTTCGTGATCCAGTGTCCCTGGGGGACAACGCGATCCCAGGAGGTCCCGTTCCAGTGAAGGATCGACAAGCTGGACGACGGCTCTCCGCCGACCGCCCAGGCATCGCCGGCAGAGGCCCCGCTCGCTCCCGTGACGCTCCCCAGGGGGCTCGCCGCTGGAGGCGGAGTGAGCACCCATCCATCACCGACGAGGTGGGCGAGGAGGATGGTCATGTGCGAATGGCTCGACACCCCGTAGTCGCCGGTCAGCCACACCCCGCCGTCCGCGTCCCGGCCCATACCCCACAGGACCGAGTAGTAGGCCCCTGGACTCGGACTGGGCACCGTTCGCCACGACCGACCGTCCCAGTGGAGCACCATCGTGCGGGGTCGTCCGTGGACATCCTGGGAATACCCTGCGGCCCAGACGTCGCTCGGAGACAGGGCCACGATTCCGCCGAGGTCGTTGTCCCTCCGTGTCGGGTTGGGCGTCGTGGCGACGTGCCACCGACGACCGTTCCAGTGGACCACGAGAGTGTGCCACCCGTAGGAGTTGTGGGCGTACTCATCGCCCTTCTGGAACCCGGCGAACCAAACGTCACCGGGTCCGGAGGCCGAGACCAGGACGAGGTTCGACTCCGGAGGGAGGTGGGGCACCCGGATGACCGACCATGTTCCGGAGGGCAGACGGTGAAGAACAGTCCGTCCCGCAACCGACCACACGTCACCGGGCGCGGGGACGGCAACGGTGCGGAGCCACCCCACGTTGGGGGTCGAGGCGATGGACCAGGAGTGGCCGTTCCAGTGCTCGACCAGCGTGCGCGGTCTGGGGTTGGAGGGCGCGGTCCGCATGCCCACGGCCCAGACGTCGTTCGGTCCGCTGGCGGCCACCGAGGTCAGCCGGGCACTGGGTCCCGAGGGCCCGGCGAGACCCATCCCAGCACCGCCTGGAGTCACCGCCGCCGTTCGGACTGCATCCGCAGCCCTGGCGTGCGTGGAAGCACGAGGGGAAGCTCCACAGCCGCAGAGGAGACCAAGGGCTGCGATACCGGATAGAACCAGGTGCCGTCGCCGCATTCTCGGAGTATGACGCCCGGTGACTCCTGGAGGTTTCCGATTCGGATGCCAACCCGAACAGATCCCCGGTCCCCCGCAGCTGGAGCTGCGGGCCTCTCCCGGATCGGCCTGCGGGGCCCGGGCGTCTCTGCTCCGCCGGGTGTAGGCGCCGTGTACGGCACAGGTTCCGGTCAGCGCGGAATCCCGGGGCGGCGGGAGGGGTAACGGGCCAGGTACGCCGCACCCAATACGACAGATGCCCCATTCATCTGCAACGGTGAGGGCTCCCCGTGAGGCAGTCCGTCACGGGTTCAGGTCGAGCCACCGGGGTTGGCGAGATGGAGCCCAAGCGTCTGGCTCTTCAACTCGATCAGCGCCGGGTAGGGAATCGCTTCGCTCACTTGTGGGTAGTCTCGAGCCATGACCCGCGCCAGCCAGACTCAGCCATTGTGCATCCCAGAAAGCGAATAGTGGCCTCACCGTCCGGTTTGAGGACCGCCCTTATGATGACTTGGGCCATTGTCCTTGTGGTCGCAATCGCGATGTCGAGCTGCTCATCAGGACTCCGGAACCTGACCACATTCGAGGCCAACTGCTGGAACATCCGGTCGATCGGCGATCAGATTGGCCCACTGGCCGACAAGGCGAACACGGACCTCGCAGCAGCTCGCCGCGTCCGGACGCTGGAGCGCCTCCTTGCCAGGAAGCTACAGGTGGCGCGAAAGGATCTCGGGGAGAAGGGCCCCTTCAACACGGGGGATGACTGTCTCGAGCAAGGAGCCGACCTCGAGGCTCTCGCCTGGGGCCTCACCAGCTCCACGGCGGCACGGGGCCACGCCAAGGCCTGGTACCAGCTACTCCTGGACTACTACCCGGACTCACCTCTGGCGGGCGGGGCCCGGGCATACATCTCGCACCCCAGCCCAATACGAACGCCATGACGACACCACAGATCAACTGGTCCGTGGTGGCCACGTCGATCGTCGCCGTGGTGGCGATCGTGGCCAACGTGATCGTGACGCGGTCCACTCGGTCTCACGAGCGTCGCATGAAGGTCCTCGAGTGGCGTCGTGAGGCCTACGTGGAGCTCCTGCAATACCTGCTCGCGTGGACGTTTGTGCTCGGGAAGAGGACGGCCTGGGGCCACAGGCCATGATTCCCGCGCCGCTCCCACCGCTGGAGAAGCTGAACGTCATCCTGTCGAACGTCATCGTGGTCGGGTCTCGTGATCTGACTGAGGAGTTCTCGACGTACAGCCGGCTCGTCAGGAGATACCGCGCCCGAACGGCGACTCCCGAGGAACAGGCCGCGATGCGGAGGGAGATCGCGAACCGGGGATCGCGGATCATCGAGCTCGCAAGTCGCGACGTCCAGGGCCGACGTCCGGTGCTGATCGATCCGGCGTCGACCCTGCTCGACGAGCGTAATGGACCGGCTTCTCACGCGCCTTCTATCGGACACTAGTCCGGACCCGTCCCGGACGTCCGGCGGGTAGACCGGGAGCGCCCGGCCACGCACGCAAGGACTGCCCCCAACGTAGCGAGAGTGGGTCGCGGAGGTTGAGGGCCTAGAGGGGTCGCGAGTCCGTCAGGAGCTCCTCCAACTCGTCAACGCCGTCCCGCGCTCGTCCCGCGAACGACCGCGAAGCTTCGAGTAGTGGCGAGATGCATTGAGCATCGAATCCGCAGGTCAAAGCCCCTTTCCGGAGTGTCTGGGCAGGTGGCGAACCTGGCCTCGAACACCTTGCCAAGGTGGGGGTCGCGGGTTCGAATCCCGTCGTCCGCTCCGAGAACCTGCTGGTCAGAGGCGATGCACGTCAAACTCCGGCCCGGCGGTACCGGTACGATGCCGCCGACGACGGAGCCCCGGGAGGCCGCCATGGCGGAGCCGGCAAGGGGGGCATGACATGGCCAGGATCCGCTACGACGAGCCGACCGCCGCCGCGTTCAAGGCGGTCCGTGAGGTGCCACGCGAGGGACTCTCGGAGTGGCGCGAGGCGGTACGGCGTCACCTTCGCCCGACGCCGGGAACGACGCTGGTGGACATCGGCGCGGGGACCGGTGCGTTCGCCCGTGCCTTCAGCGATTGGTTCGACATCGGCGTGCTCGCGGTCGAGCCATCCGCCGCGATGCGGGATCAGATCGCACGGACACCCGCCATCCGGGTGCTCGAGGGGAATGCGAGCGCCCTCCCGCTCCCGAATGCATCGGCGGACGCGGCATGGCTCTCGCTCGTCATCCACCACATCCCGGACCTCCGAGCCGCAGCAGATGAGATCCACCGCGTTCTCCGTCCCGGTGGGCCCGTCCTCATCCGGCAGGGCTTCCCGGGCAGCATCGACGACAGGGTCGAACTCGTCCGATGGTTCCCCGAGACCGCCCGGACGGCCGAGACCTTCCCGTCCGTCGAGGAGGTGTGCACGGCGTTCTCGGTCGCTGGATTCCGCCTGGATGCGCTCGAGCAGGTTCGTGAGACGAATCCGACCGGCCTCGCGGACCTCCTCGGCCGGGTGGACACGTTCCGGCTCGCCGACACCACGATGCGCAATCTCACCGACGAGGAGTTCCTCCGGGGGAAAGAACGGCTCCGCCGTGCCGTACGACGTGCCGAGGACTCACCGAACCCGGAAACCAGAAGCAACTGGCTCGACCTCCTGGTGCTGCGCTGACAAACAGCAGCTCCTGCGCCGCTCTGTCGGCGTCGGAGCGACGATCGCCGGGCGACGGAAGGCGGGTCCGGCGTGCCGAGGGCGATTCGCACGTCGGGCCACGAGGTCCGTCGAGGTCGGCCGGACCACCGGGTCGACTACCCTTGTTCCCTCCACGGACGCTCAAGGACCCTCGACGCTGCCGCCGATAGGCAGATCGAGCGGGAGGCACATCGACCTTGTCGCATGACGCGGCCCCACCCCACCAACCGTCGCCCGATGCACCGCCGGCGACCCGTATTCAGCCCCGGGAGCGGCTTCTGGAGCGCACCGTGGTGGCGTGGATGGTGGCGATCGTGCTCGCTGCCGTGGGCGTCGGGGCGTTCGTCACCGAATCCCGATCCGTGAATCAGGCCAAGGCGCAGGCGGGTGCGGCGATCGTCGCGGTCCGCCGGGCGCACGCGACGATCGGATCGCTCGAGTCGCGCGTCGCCGCGCTGCAGGCCCGGGCGGATCGGGCCGCAGCCCAGATCAGCTCCCTTCTGGGACAGATCCACTCGTCGGTCGGCGACCTCCACAGCCCGCGATTCGTGCTGTGGGACACGTGCGACGGCTCCACTCACGGGTGCCCGCTCACCCCGGGCTGGGTGTACGTGGGCGGGGTCCCCGACACCTTCACCTACCACGTCAACTTCCACTCGACGGTCCCCGTGACGGTCCGGATCATGTCGACGGGGGACTACGTGTGCTGGTCGACCGGGACGTGTCAGGCGCACTGGGTCGGCTGGGACAACCGGACGAAGCTCACGAACGGCGTGTTCCACGACGCCGAGGGATGCGCCGCGTACCTTGCCGTGTTCACGGCGGACCAGTACGGGACGTTCTACCCCGACATCCGGATCACGAGGAACCCGGCCCAGATCGGGACCGGCGTGTGCCGCTGACCTCCGAGAACCAGGACCCGGCGTTGCCTTGACTCCGGATCGGGGCCCCGCCTACCCTCCAACCGTCCCGGGCCAAGCTCTCGGACTGGGCGTCCCCCCCGGGCAGAGGAGTCGCTGATGTACGAGCTGTCTTCCCCCGGCTGGTTCTCCAACGTCAACGGGGTCGGCGTGGTCCACCACGCGCTGCCGGCCGATCTGATGGAGCACGCGGGCGAGTTCTATGGGCACCATGGGATCGAGTGGCATCGTCAGGACGGCCCGAACGAAGACATCTTCGGCACACGGGTCGCTCGCGGCTACCCGATCGCGACGTGGAGTGTTGACGACGAAGGAGTCGTCCATCAGTACAACGACCTCCGGGTGGCCGACTGGCACGGCGACTCCGTCTCGCACTACGCCTTCGGGGTGGAGCATCAGGGCGTGACCGGCACGCCGTGCACGACGAGACAGCTCGACGCCTCGGCCGCGCTGTGCGCGGCGATCATCGAGGTCACCGAGGACCTGTGGGGAGAGGAGATCCCGCTCGTCAAGGTTCCGCGCATCTCGCTGTCGAACTACAAGACCGCACAGGGGTTCTGGGACCACAACGACGTCGACGACGGGCCACTCAACGAGAACGGCCACGTCGACAGGCTCGAGGGGCGCTCGTGGGCGGACCAGCTCACCAAGATCGGCGACTTCCTGCAGAATCAGCCCCCTCCGATCCCCACGTTCCACGGGACATTCCTCCGGCTGGGGGTCGTCGCGGCCGACGTCATCAGATGGAAGCGGCGGATGGCGGTCAAAGGCCTGTTCGCCCGCACCGACGAAAATGACGGGCCGTACTACGGGCCGGCGATCGGGCGGGCGACCCGAACCTTCCAGCAACGCTCGGGGCTCACCGTCGACGGAGTCGTCGGCCCCGACACCTGGGGAGCGGCCTGGGGTTGATGTGAGGCCGGGCGGCCACCGTGCTCCGCCCGGCCCCTCCATCGGTGGTGCTCACGGACGCGGTCCGGACTGCGCCGGCCGCCAGTCGAGACCGGTGTCGAGAGCTCGACCGACGACGTCCCGGGCCGTGTCCGAGCGCGCAATCCCGTGCTCGTCCAACAGGGGATCGGCCAGCTCCGTGTAGAGCCCCACCGTCGTGCGGAGCGCGGACAGCGTCGACTCCCGGGACAGCGCGGGGACAGTCGCCGCGAAGCGCTCCGCCCACGCGCCGACGCGCGCCTCGGCCCGGCGGGCTCCGATGGGGCGGTGACCGTCCCGGAGCGAGAGCAGTCCGAACAACACCCGGTCCCTGACGAACTGCAGCGCGTCCAGGGCCTCGTACAGCTCGCCGCGCAGGATCTTCGACTGGATGTACCAGCTCCACGTCCACATCCGGTCCTCGAGCCAGGCCAGCTCGCGTGCGGGATCGAAGGGTGGCCGTTCGGCAGGGAGCGCCAGGTCGATGCGGTCGTCGCGGGCCCACAGCACGACCGCGGGGATGCCCGCGTTCCGCGCCGCCACCTCCGGCAGCGCGACCGGCTCGAAGTCGACGTGGAGCAGGTCCGAGTACAACGCGATCAGCATGTGCGGGCGTCCGACGTGCTCGGCCGTGAACGCCGCCACGAGCGGCCCGGCGGCCGCCGCGATGTCCGGTACAGCCGAGACGACGCCGTCGAACGCGGGTTCCTCGACCACGAGCTGGAGGTCGAGGTCCGAGTAGGCGTCGGCCTCGCCGGAGGCGAACGACCCCCCGATGATCATGCCGACCACGCCCTCGTGTTCGGACGCCGCCGCGCACGCCGCCTCGAGCCGGATGCGGTGCCGCGGGAGGCGATCGATGCCCGGAGGCCGGAGCAGGTCCATGTGCCGGTGTTCAGTCATGCGAAACCACTCCCTGTCGATAGGCGAACGTGACCGCCTGGGCCCGGTCGCGGACCCCCGTCTTCGCGAAGATCCGGTTCACGTGGCTCTTGACCGTGGCCTCGGTCACGACGAGCCGCCGGGCGATCTCCGAGTTCGACAGGCCCTCCGCGATCAGGCGGAGCACCTCGAGCTCGCGCGGGGTCAGCCCCGACGGCGCGGAGGGCGCCTCCGGCTCCGGCCGCGCGGCGCCGCCCGCCACGGCCTCCACCACGGACCCCTGCACCGCCGCGTCGATGGCCGCCCCACCGCGAACGACCGCCTCGATTGCCTCCCGGATCTCCTCGGCCCCCGTGTCCTTGGTCAGGAACCCGCGCGCACCTGCCCGGAGCGCCTCGACCACGGACCGATCGTCGGCGTACGTCGTGAGCGCGATGACCTGTGTGGTCGGGCTGCGCTCCCGCAGCCGGCGCGTGGCCTCCACGCCGTCGCACCGCGGCATCCGGAGGTCCATCAGCACCACGTCGGGCGCCACCCGGTCGACGAGCTCGACCACCTCGTCGCCGTCGGCGGCGGCGCCGGCCACCTCCAGCCCGGGGAGCAGGCCGAGCAGCGTGACCAGGCCCTCCCGGACGATGCGCTGGTCGTCGGCCACCACGACCCGGATGGTGCTCATGCCGGCACCCACAGCTCGACCCGGAACCCGCGTTCGGTCGGCTCGGCGACGAGCGTGCCACCGATGAGGTCGGCGCGCTCCCGCATCCCCGTCAGGCCGTACCCGCCGTTGTCGTCGAACGTGGCGACCGCCCGGGCCGAGTCGGCGATGTCCTCCACCGTGAGGCGCGCCCCACCGGGTTCGTAGGCCAGCTCCAGCTCCACCCGCGCGGGCTCTGCGTGCTTGCGGACGTTCGTCAGCGCCTCCTGCGCGACCCGGTATACGGTCAGGCGCGCCTCCGGGCTCAGCTCGTGCACCGTGCCGGTCGTCGCGGCCGAGCACGGGATCCCCGAGTCGCGGGAGAACTCGTCCGCCAGCGACGGGAGCCGCTCGGGGCCGGGGAGCTCCTCGTCGCGCAGCATCCCGATCGCCCGCTTGGCCTCATCGAGCCCGGCCCGTGCCAGACGCTGCGACCGGTCGATCCCGTCGGCGACGTCCCCGGCCACGCCGCCACGCGCGGCGAGCAGCCGAACGCCCTCGAGCTGCACCACGAGCCCGGAGAGCGTGTGGGCCAGCACGTCGTGCATCTCCCGGGCCAGGCGCTGCCGTTCGCCGAGGACGGCCGATCGGGCCTCCGCCTCCCGGTGCCGGTCGAGCTCGACCAGCAGCTGGTGGGCCTGTTCCTCCTCCTCGCGGAGCCGCCGCGACAGGCGCGCCGTGGCGTAGAACGCCGCCACGCCGAGCTCCAGGAGGAGCAGCGAGATCAGCGATTGGTCGTTCGAGAGCGCGCTCGCGATCGCGAGCGAGGCGACGGCGACCACCACCACGACGATCTCGAGCCACCCGCCGACCCGCATGGCCGCGATCGCCACGGCGATGAACACGCCGACGTAGGCGGGCCCCCGGGGCTGGACACCGGCGAGGACGGCGGCGGCGACCACCAGCAGGATGAAGAACGGGGCCTGGACCCCGACTCGCGCCCGGCGCGTCGCCGCCACGCCGAGCACCCCGGCGCCGAACCCGACCAGCGAGAGCAGCACCGCCAGGCCCCGTCCGTGCAGGGCCGGTCCGGGCCGTGTGTGCGAACCGGCGATGACCACCAGGACCACGACGGCCGCTCCGATGGGGCGCAGGAGGCGGACCGTCGTCTGGTGGCGCGCGCGGGTCCGTGCGACCGACGCGAGTGTGGGCCTCGTCTCAGAGCTCACGCACCGAGCCTACGTCTGCCCCGCCGGGAGGTCATCGCCGTCCGGGTGGAGGCGCCCGAATGGACGCATCCACCCGTGGGTGGAGGCCGCCCCACCCGCCGGACGCCGCGCGCGGCCCCGCGATTCCCATCCCCGCGCCGATGTCCCGGCGAGCCCCGCTTCCTAGCGTTTGCGGCGACCGATTCCGACGAGGAAGGAGGCCACGATGAGGACGATGAGCCGGCAGGAGGCCGGCACGGTGCATGGGGAAACGAACAAGAGACGGCCG
>DATBHM010000110.1:0-1970 GCA_036557505.1 Actinomycetota bacterium
GTGGTCCCGATCCTGCTGGGCCGTGGGGAGCGTCTGTTCGAGGGCGTCGGCGACCCGCGCCTCGAACAGATACGTGTGATCGAGGCGCCCGGCGTGACGCATGTGAAATACCGGGTCGCCGACCGAGCCGAATAGGCCGCCGCCCGTTCGGCTCGGGTCGTCGGCGCGGACTACGGGATCCGGATCCGGCCCAGGTACAGATCCAGCTGGTGCAGCGTCCCGTCCGGGTTCGTGCCGGTGCTGTTCGAGTTGTCGGACCACACCGGGTAGAAGCGGTGCGCGTCGAACGCGGCGTGGGTGTAGTCGCCGTAGTCGAACCCGCTGTCCGCATCCACAGCGTTCGACGTTCCCTGGCTCACGCGGAAGTTGGGGACCCAGGTCGAACCACCGTCCGTGGAATATGTCGCCCACACCTGCACGTCGTCGTTCGGGATGCCGTCCGTGTCACCGGAGCCGCCGGTACCCAGGTCGTTCCGAGCGTCGTACCATGAGACCGCAACGCCGCCGCTCGTCTGGTCGACCGCGATCGACGGGTCGAACTGGCTGTTGACGCCGTGGTCGTCGTTCAACCGCACCGCCGGCGTCCACGTCGCGCCGCCGTCGTCCGAGTACTGCAGCATGATGTCCATGTTGTTGCTCTCGTTCGGGGTCTCCTGGGTCCAGACGGCGTACACCCGGCCGTTGTGAGCTCCACTGCTGCGGTCGAAGCCGAGGTTGGCCTCCGCGTCGACCGAGCGATCGGGCTGCGCCGGGATGTAGTCGAAGCCGCCCACCCGGCTGGTCGCGAGCAGCACCGGGTCCGAGAACCCGTCCGGGCCAAGGCCATCGGGATCGACGGCGGTGAAGATCCTCGTCCCTCGCTCGCCGCCCGTCTGGTCCTGGTACGTCACCATTACCTGGCCGTGGGGCCCTACCGCGGTATCTCCGTAGTCGCCGACGGCTCTCCCGGTCGGTACCGTCTCGGGCGGCGTGAAGGCCCCGAACTGGCCGAGGCCCGTGACGTCCGCCCCCGCCGCTTGGATCACGACAGACGAGGAGGACGTGTAGCTCACCCAGACGCTGTCGGGACCGGTCGAGATCGAAGGCTGGTCGGCACTCGCTGCGTCCGGCCGGCCGATCAGGCCGCCGAGCTGCTTGGATGCAGCACCCGGCCGCGGACGGCTTCCAGGGGGCGAGGTCGGAACGACCTGTGTCGCCACGTGGAAGGTGAGGCCTCCGTCGGTCGACAACGCGAGGAATACGTTCGCGCTCGTGTTGACCAGGTAGGTGACCCAGAGGTTGCCGAACCGGTCGAAGGCCATCTGCTCGTCGCAGCAGATGGGGCCGAGCGGCGCGTCCGCGCCGATCACCTGGCGGGTCCAGGTGGCGCCGCCGTCGAACGTCGCCCCCACGGCGAGTCCCGCCACCGTGTCGGGAAGGGTCGACATCGCCACCACGTTGCGTGGATCGCGGGGGTTCACCGCGACGGCGTCCTCCGCCTCGTTGCCAGGCGACGCGGTCACGTCGACGTTGTTCGCGCGAGCCGGGGCCTGGGCCCCCGCCGGAGCGGCGAACGCAGCGACGAGCGCCACCACGATCAGCGGCATCCAGACGACGGATCGGAAGGATTTCGATCGCATGTTGCGCCCCCTTCGTACGGCGACGGCGGGCCCGGAACGTCACATCTTATGAAAGACGCCCGAATCGCGCCGCGCGCCGGCTCGACGGATCACGATGGGCGGCGGGTCGAGTTCATCGTCCAGTTCGTGATCCAGGTCTTCTCCCCGTCCATCGAGAAGGCCTGCTCCCAGTGCGCGGAGGTGTCGGTCATGTCGGACCACGTGTACCGGACGCGGAAGGGGCGGCCCTCGAACGTGTCGTCCCCGTAGAAGAGCCCGCGACCCTCACCGAATCGCCCGATCACGGGCGTCGTCAGCCTCCCGACCCGCTTGTTGACCCACCACAGGGCCCACTCCTCCCGTTCGGGATCG
>DATBHM010000111.1:0-4300 GCA_036557505.1 Actinomycetota bacterium
CATCGGGATCCGGAGCTCGTGGGAACAGGCGCTGCGTGAGGTCGAGGAGGCCGGTGGCAAGCCGTACGGCATCCCCGCCGGCGCATCGGAGCACCCGCTCGGCGGGCTCGGCTTCGCGAACTGGGCGTTGGAGGTCGCGGAGCAGGAACGGCAGCTCGGCGTGTTCTTCGACACGATCGTGGTCTGCACGGTGACCGGATCGACCCACGCCGGGATGATCGCCGGGTTCGCTGCGCTGGAGGAACAGGGGGCCGTCCCCCGGCGGATCCTCGGCATCGACGCCTCCGCGACGCTCGACCAGACCCGCGACCAGGTCGCGAGGATCGCCCGGAGCACGGCGAAGCTGATCGAGCTCGGCCGCGACGTGCGCGACGACGAGATCACCGTCCTGGAGGGCTGGGCGGGAGAGCGCTACGGGATCCCGGTGGCGTCGACGATCGAGGCCATCCGCCTCTCCGGACGGCTCGAAGGCATGATCATCGACCCCGTCTACGAGGGGAAGTCCATGGCCGGGCTGATCGACCTCGTGAGCTCGGGCGCCATCCCGAATGAATCCACGGTCCTCTACGCCCACCTGGGCGGCCAGCCTGCGCTCAACGCGTATGCCGGCGTCTTCGACTGACCCCGACCTCGGGCTCGCCGGAACACCGCGCTCCCGGATCAGCTCTGCGATGTCGCTCTTGCCCGTCGTACCGCTCGCGACGCCCATCGTGAGGTCGTACGCCTCGTCGTCGGAGAGCGACCCATGAGCCGTCTGGAGAGGAACCTACTCGGCAAGGCTCCGGTAGACCTCCCCGCGTTCCCGCTTGGAGGCGAGATAGGCGAGGGCCGCTTCCACCTCAGCCCGGTCCGGCTCCGGTGCGGTCACGATCGGGGTGTGCCCCAACAGCTCGAGTTCCACCTCCGAGCCGCCCGTCAGGCCGAGCAGGTCGAGCCCATCCCTCGACAGGATGACGCCCCTCGAGTTGCCGATCCTGGCCAGCTTCCGACGCATGGGTCGCGTTTCTACGATGTTCGAACCTCCTTCTGGAGGATGACGGAGCTCGACTGACCCCGGCTACAGCAGCCGGATCAGCGCCGTGACCGCCGCCGCGACCGCGACCGTGACGAGGAACGGCGCCCGCAGCCGGATCGCGACGAGCGCGGCCGCGATCCCCGCGAGCCGCGCGTCGATCACCAGGTCGTGCCCGGTCGAGAACGTCTGGATCGCGATGAGCGCGGCCAGCAGCGCCACCGGGATCAGCGCCGCGATCCGCCGCACCCGCGGGTCGTCGAGGATCCGCCGGGGCACCGACAGCCCGGCGAGCTTCACCGCGTAGCACCCCGCGGATGCCGCGAGCACGGCCGCCCAGATCACGCCGGCTCCCGGGTGGACGGCTCGACGGGCAACGACGACGCGCCCGGCCACAGGCCGAACGCGAACCCCACCACCGCCGCCAGCAGCACCGGCACCCCGGCGGGGACGAACGGCACGGACGCGAGGGCGACGGCACCGGCGACCAACGCCACGACCCACTGCTCCCGGCCCTCCATGCGCGGGGCCAGCAGGGCGAGGAACGCCGCCGGAGCGGCCGCGTCGAGGCCGAAGTCGGCCGGGTTGGAGATGGCCCGGCCGGCCAGCGCCCCGACCAGCGTCCCGAGGTTCCACAGCACGTAGATGGCGAGCCCGGTCGAGTAGAACGCCACCCGCCCGAGCGGCCCGTTCGGCTGGGCGATGGCCATGGCGGTGCTCTCGTCGATCACCAGCTGCGCCGTGCCCAGCCGCCGCACGCCGCGGACGTCCAGCAGCGGCGACAGGCGCAGACCGTACAGCCCGTTCCGGACACCCAGCAGCAGCGCGCCGGCGGCACCGGCGAACGGGTTCCCGCCCGATCCCACCACGCCGATCAGGGCGAACTGCGACGCGCCGGTGAACATCAGCAGCGACAGCGCGCACGTCTCGGCGACGTTGAGGCCGGCCGCCACGGACAGGGCGCCGAACGACAGCGCGTACGCGCCGGTGGCCACGCCGATGCCGAGCGCGTTGCGGATCACCGATCGCGGGGCGGTGCGTTCCGGTGCCAACCGACCGTCCTTCAGATGCTGGCGCTGAACGTGTCGCAGTCGCGCGGGTCGCCCGAGTCGAACCCCGTCCGCAGCCACTGCGACCGCTGGGCGGCCGAGCCGTGCGTCCACGTCTCGGGGTTCACCCGCTGGCCGGCCGCGCGCTGGATGCGGTCGTCGCCCACCGACGCGGCCGCCCGCAGCGCCTCGTCGATGTCGCCGGGGTCGAGCTCCTTCCGCGCGTACGCATGGTGCGCCCACACCCCCGCGTAGCAGTCGGCCTGCAGCTCGAGCCGGACCGACAGGGCGTTCGCCTCGCTCGGATGCTGCTGCGACTCCCGCTGCACCCGTTCCTCGGTGCCGAGCAGCGTCTGGACGTGATGGCCGAACTCGTGCGCGATCACGTAGGCCTGCGCGAAGTCGCCCGGCGCGTGGAACTCCGTCGCCAGCTGCCGGAAGAACCCCAGGTCGAGATAGACCTTGTGGTCGACCGGACAGTAGAAGGGGCCGGTCGCCTCGTCGGCGATCCCGCACCCCGACTCGGTCGCCTGCGTGAACAGCACGATCTTGGTGGTCTGGTACGTGCGTCCGTCGCTCCGGAGATCGGCCCGCCAGAAGTCCTGCACGTCGTCCACCACGAACCCCACGAAGTCCACCAGGCGGGCGTCCGGATCGGGCGCACCGGAGACCGCGGCCTCGGTCGGGACGGCCCCGCCCGACGACCCGTTGCCGCCGAGGGCGCCCGTGAACCACAGGATGGCGAGCACGACGAGTACCAGCACGACGCCGCCGACGCTGATGCCGCCCGTCCGGGTGCGCGGGATCGGGATGAGGAACCCGCCGCCCCGGCCGAACGACCCCCCGGCCCCGCGGGGCAGCGGCTGGCCCCGCCGATCCTCGATCTGGTCGCGGCCCCGGCCGCGCTTCCACCTCACTGGGCCGTCACGTTCCGTCCGATCACGAGCGAACCGTACCCCGGCCCGCCGACCGTGGAATCATGGGCACCCGTGGCGACGACGCCCGTCTATCTCGAGATCGGCTCCAAGAAGGCCTTCGCCTGTTCGTTCGTGTGGCCCGGGTGGACGCGGGGCGGCCGCGACGAGGAGGAGGCGCTCCAGGCCCTCGTCGACGCGGCGCCTCGCTACCGGCGGACGCTGGGTCCGGCCGCCCGCGACCTGTCACCTCCGAAGACGACCGCCGGCCTCCGCGTCGTCGAGCGCGTCACGGGGAACGCCACGACGGATTTCGGTGCACCCGGCCTCCCGGCGAAGGCCGACGACGACGGGCCCACCCCGAAGGAGCTCGAACGCCTGGTGCGGGCGCTCCGGGCGTGCTGGCGGGCGTTCGACCGGGCGGCGGCGAAGGCCGACGGGATGGAGCTCCGGAAGGGACCCCGCGGCGGCGGTCGGGACCTCGGCAAGATCGTCGAGCACGTCCACGACGCCGACGGCGCCTACCTCACCGGGCTGGGCGGCGCGTACCGGGCGGAGCCGAAGACTTCGCTCGGGGACCGGGCCGCCGGCCAGCGCGCCGCGTTCGTCGAGGCGGCCACCCTCCGCGTTCGGGGCGAGCCGCCACCGAAGCCCCGGAAGCGCGCGGCATTGTGGCCGGTCGCGTACGCCATCCGCCGGTCGGCGTGGCACGCGATCGACCACGTGTGGGAGATCGAGGACCGCTCGGGCTGAGGGGGGCCTCAGCTCATCGGCGGCATCTCGGTCAGCGCCAGGATGTTCCCCTCGGTGTCCTTGAACCAGGCGCCCTTCACGCCGCCCACCTCGGCGATCCCGTTCTCGGTCTTCAGCCCCGGCTGGTCGTACTCCTCGAAGACGACGCCCTTCCCGCGTAGCTCCTCGACCGCCGCCTCGGTGTCGGCCACGACGAACGTGGCGGCCGTGGCGCGGTTCGACCCGGCGAACTCGCTCGGGTACACGAACACGTGGGCCGATCCGGCCGAGTACAGGATCCCTCCGGGGTCCTCCATGACGCTCGACAACCCGAGGGTCCCCTCGTAGAACCCCTTTGCCCGGTTCAGGTCCGCCACCGGCAGGGTCGCGGACGCCTCGCTGAACTCCGGCATTCGACCACCTCCTCCCGTCCGTGAGCCTATTGCCCCCGGGGGGCCGAGCGCAAAGCGGCCCCGGGGGCCTACGGGAGCGGGGCGGGCTCGAGGACGACGAGCGGGATCTCGCGTTCGGTCCGGTCCTGGTAGTGCTGGTAGCCCCCGTACGCCTCGACCACCCTCGGCCACAGGCGTTCG
>DATBHM010000112.1:0-3496 GCA_036557505.1 Actinomycetota bacterium
TACGGCTCGTCCATGAGCAACAGCCTGGGGTCTCCGAGCAGCGAGAGCGCCAGGTTCAGCTTCTGCCGCGTCCCCCCCGACAGGTCGCGCGCCACCTCCCGTTCCTCCAGGGGGTAGTCGAACTCCTCGAGGGTCGCCCGCCCCTCGGCGAGGGAGCGCTCCCGGGACAGCCCGAGCCCCCGGCCGAACAGGACGAGGTGATCCTCGGCGGTGAGCAGCTCGAACACGCCGGGCTCCTGGGGGCAGTAGCCGATGCGGCCGCCGACGGCGATCTCGCCGGCGTCGGCGGGGATCATGCCGGCGCAGATCTGCAGCAGGGTGGTCTTGCCGGCGCCGTTCTCCCCGACGAGGGCGACGGCCTCGCCGGAGGCGACGCGCAGCTCGGCGTCCTCGAGGACGATCTTGCGTCCGTACCGTTTGTACACACGCCGGGCGGACAGCATCGGGGGAGCGTGGGGGGGCGCCATCGGCGACCCGAGTATAGGAAGGCGACCTCGTTCGGGCGGGTCGCGAGCCTCGGCCGGCGGCTGGGATGCGGGCCGTGGACGGCCCGGGGTGTCAGGCCACGTCCCGGGCGTTCGGGCGGAAGTCGCGACCGGACTCGCCCTCGCCCTCGACGCCCCAGCTCACGATGCGCGTCGGCCGGATGCGGATGAACTGCGGCGCGAAGTTCGGGAACCGGGGATTGATCGAATCGCCTCCGGCCTCGTGCGCCTCGACGGTCCCGCGGATCTCCACCGCGCGCGCCGACTTCCCGGTGCTCTCGTCGACGAGGAACGCCACCTGCGGGTTGTCGTGGACGTCCCGCCACTTCTTCCCCGCGCCGAACGCGATCCCCCCGACGTCGATGGCGTCCTCGCGTTCGTTGTAGACGTACGTCACCGGGACCAGATGGGGCTGCCCGTCCGCCCCGACGGTCGCCAGGCGCCCCAGCCGCTGGCCGCGCAGATAGTCGATCTCGTCCTGGGTGAACTCGCTCACGGTGGCCACCTCCGCCGTCTCGCTCCGGATCGTTCCTCGGGATAACGTACCCACGGAGCCGCCGGATGCATCCTCCCGGCAAGCGGCCGGAGTTCGTACCCGCGTCAGCCCGGTACGATGCTCGTGCCGGTTTCGCCGCTCAGGGCGCGTTCGACGTTCCCCGGGTCGGTGATGACGGCGGTCCCGCCGGTGGCTTCCACGTAGCGAACGGCTGCGTCGATCTTCGGGGCCATGGAGCCCTTGGCGAAGTGGGTGCCCTCCTGGAGGTACTCCTTGGCCTGGGACACGGTCATGCGATCGATCCACTCCTGATCCGGCCGGCCGAACCGCAGCGCGACCTTCTCGACGGCGGTCGAGATGAGGAACAGCTCGGCGCCCAGCTCGCGTGCCAGGAGCGACGACGCCAGGTCCTTGTCGATCACCGCCGCCACGCCGGACAGGTTGCCGTCGGCGTCGGCAACCACGGGGATGCCCCCTCCGCCCACCGTGATCACGACGAACCCGGCGTTCACCAGGTCCTCGACCGCGGCCAGCTCGACGATCCGGACGGGCTCGGGGGAGGCGACCACACGGCGCCATCCGCGGCCGGCGTCCTCCATGATGGCCCAGCCGTCCCTCTCCTGCCGTTCCTTCGCCTTCGCCTCGTCCATGTACGACCCGATCGGCTTCGAGGGCTTCGCGAACCCCGGGTCGTCGGCCGGCACCTCGACCTGCGTCACCACCGTCACCGCGTGCTTGTCGAGTCCGAGCCGGGCGAAGTCGTTGTACAGGTTCTGCTGCAGCGCGTAGCCGATGGCGCCCTGGCTGTCCGCGCCGCAGGAGTCGAGCGGCACCTCGTGCAGCTCGTGGGCCGCGAGCTCGGACCGCCGGAGGATGAACCCGACCTGGGGCCCGTTCCCGTGCCCGATCGCGACGTTCCAGCCGTCCTGGATCATCGACGCGATGTGCCAGCACGTCTCGCCGGCGGCGATGTACTGGTCGCGAACCGTCTGGTGTTCCTTGTCCTTGATGAGCGAGTTGCCGCCGATCGCGACGACCGCCGTCTTGCCCGCCATGCGCGAGACCTCCTTCGTCACCCCCGGGAAACGATGAACGCTCGCGGCGCCCGGCACAATGCCCGGCGCCGCGAGCGTCCCGTTCGAATGGACGGTCCTACTCGACCGCCCCCAGCACCAGGGCCAGCAGCGCCATCCGCATCACGACGCCGTTGAACGCCTCCGTCCAGTACCGCGCATGCCGGGTGGAGTCCACGTCGGCGGGCAGCTCGTCCATCCGGGGCAGCGAGTGCAGGACGATCGAGCTCGACTTGCCGCTGTCCCGCAGGAGCTCCCGCGTGACCTTGTACTCTGCCGGCGTGGTCGGGACCTCGGCGCCGCGCTCGTCGCGGCCCTTCGTGTAGTCGGCCTGGACAACGGGCTCCATGTAGATCACGTCGGAGTCGGCGATGCAGTCGGCCACCGACTCGACCTCGGTGTACCGGACGTTGTACTCGTCGATCTCCTTCTTGAACTCGTCCAGCAGGGACATCTCCGGCGGACACACCACGTAGGCCTCGGAGTCGAACTGCGACAGCGCGTACAGGATCGAGTGCATCGTCCGCATGCGCATGTCGCCCACCAGCAGGAACTTCAGCCCGTCGAGCGTACCGAGCTCCTTGTAGGTCGTGTACAGGTCGGTGAGCACCTGGGTCGGGTGCTCGCCCCAGCCGTCGCCGCAGTTGATGACCGGCACCGTCGCCCAGTGCGCGGCCTCCTGCGGCGCGCCCTGCTGGTAGTGCCGCATCGCGATGACGTCGCCGTAGTACTCCAGCATGTGCACGGTGTCCTTGATCGACTCCATGTAGAAGTCGCCGGCGCGCGTGTTCTTCGCGTCGGAGAACCCGAGCACGTGCCCACCGAGGCGATGCATGGCCGCCTCGGTGGCCAGCCGGGTCCGGGTCGACGGCTGGTAGAAGGCCGTCAGCAGCGTCTTGTCCTTGAGCAGGTCGGTGTTCTTGCGGTTGGCGGCGTGCGGCTTCAGCTCGTCGCACACGTCGAAGACGCGAAAGAACTCGTTCCGCTCGAAGTCCTTGAGCGACAGGATGTCGCGTCCCGCGAAGCTCCTCATCTCATGTCCTCCTCTTCGGTGCCTTCTTCAGTCCTGTGAATCCGATTTTCCCCGGGGATTCCGCCTCGATCGGGCCCCGCCGCGTCACTCCCTGCGGATCCCGGTGCACAGCACCGCGACCCGGTCGTCGTCGCCCACCGATCCGTCGCGCCGGAGCGCCACGAGCCCGGCCAGCCCGGAGGTACCGGTGTGGTCGGCGGGGATTCCCGTCGTCTCGAAGCCGAGGTCGCACGCGTCGCGCAGCGTGTCCTCGTCGACCACGACGGCCGAGCCGCCGGTCTCGAGCATGGCCCGGACCACCGCCAGCCAGTCGTACGTCTCGTCGTCGAGGATGCCGTGCGCCACGCTGTGGGGCGCCTCCTCCCAGGGCCACATGAACTCGGCCCGGTGGGCGCGCGCGAATGCGATC
>DATBHM010000113.1:0-16970 GCA_036557505.1 Actinomycetota bacterium
CGCCGGCGTCGGCCGCAAGGTCGTCGCGACGTTCGCGGACGACCGCCGGCAGGTTCGGGCTGCCGAGCTCCTCCTCGCCCTCCACCACGAACTTGATCCCCACCGGCACCCCGCCGGTCGCCCGCAGCGCGTCGAGCGCGCAGAAGAACGACGACAGCGAGCCCTTGGAGTTGGCGATCCCCCGGCCAACGACGGACGGCCCCGATCCGTCCAGGTCGAGGATCTCCATGGCGAACGCCGGCGCCGACCAGTTGGGCTCGTCGACCGGCTGCACGTCGTACATGCCGTAGCGGAGGAGTGAGGGCGCTCCCGGCGGGCCGGGGATCTCGCCGAGGACGACCGGGTGGCCGGGCGTCTCGACCACCTCGGTGCGTCCGCCGGCGTCCTCGATCAGACCGACCACGTGGTCCGCGGTCTCCCGCACGCCCTCCCCGGTGGCGCTGACGGAGGGCGTGCGACAGAACTCCCGGATTCGTTCGAGGTATCCGGCGAACCGGTCGGCCACGACGTGGGCCACGGCGGACCGGTCTCGGCCACGATCAGGAGCGGGAACCGACACGGCGGCGAGTATCGCGCGTTCTGCGCCGACTGCCGAATGTCCGACCCGTCGCATGACCGCCCGCCGGGCTTGGCCGAAGCGTCGGCACCCCGGGGACCCGGCGGCGGGCGGTGTGTTCCAATCCGCGCGCCCGGGGAGGAAGGAGGCTGCTGATGAGGCCGGGGATCGCGAGGCCGCTGGAGCGGTTCGCCTGGATCTTTGTGGTGCTCGTCCTGTCGGGAGGGACCGCCTACGCGCTCGACGGGAAGAACACCGTGTTCACCGACGACATCGTGAACGGCGCGGTGCACTCGGCGGACATCGGCGACGGGCTGGTGCGGAGCATCGACGTCGCCGACGACACGACCCCGTTCGCGCTGAAGGGGATCGACGTGAAGGACAACTCGCTCACCGGCGCCGACGTCGACGAGTCGACGCTCGGCCGCGTGCCGGATGCCCTCTCGGCGTCCGTGGGCGGGATCGGGCGGTCGACCTCGCTGAACGGGTGCAACCCCTCGGACGACACGCTCATCACCTGCGCGACGGTCTCGATGACGCTCCCGGCTCCGTCGCGGGTGCTCCTGATCGGGAGGGTCCGGGCGATCGTCGACAACGCCCAGACGCAGGGGTACGGCTCGTGCGATCTGGGGACCAACTTCTCCGGACCGATCACGGGCTCCTCGGTCGAGATCTTCACGAACCAGAACACGCTCACGCAGGTGCCCCTCATGATCGTGACGCCGGTGATCGGGGCCGGGAGCGTGATGTTCGGCATCGACTGCAACCAGGAGCCCATCGCCGGCGGCATCCGCTACGACTTCATCTCCCTGGAGGCGGTGGCCCTGTCGAACGACTGATGTGGCCCGAGACCGTGGTCCGCCGTGCGGATACGCTCCCCCGGGATGCCGCGCACGGACGACGCCTCGACGAATCCTCCCGAGACCCGCTACGCGGAGAGCGAGGAGGGATACGTCGGGTACCAGATCTTCGGGCAGGGTGCCTTCGACCTGCTGTTCATCGGGAACTGGGCGAGCAACATCGAGGTCCTGTGGGAGCACCCGGCGATGGCCCGGTATCTCCGGCGCCTCGGGCGGTTCGCCCGGGTGATCTGTTTCGACAAGCGGGGCTCTGGGATCTCCGACCCGGTGCCGCTCGGCGCCCTCCCGACGCTCGAGCAGTGGATGGACGACGCCCGGGTGGTCATGGACGCCGCGGGAGCGGACCGGGCGGCGTTGATCGGCGACGCCGAAGGCGGTCCGATGGCCATGCTGTTCGCGGCGACGCATCCCGAGCGGACCCGCGCCCTCGTCCTCGTGAACACGTTCGCCAGGATGCTCCGGGCGGACGACTACCCGATCGGCATGCCCGGGGACACCGCCGATCGTCTCCTCGAGCTGTGGGAGACCGCCTGGGGAACCCCGATGGTGCTGGATCTCTCCGCCCCGTCGGCGGCGAACGACCCCGCGCTCCGGCGGTGGGCCGCACGGTACATGCGACTGTCGGCGGCGCCGCTCAGCTCGCGCCGGCTGTACGGGTGGGTCGTCGAGCTCGACGTCCGGTCGGTGCTGCCGAGCGTCACGGCGCCGACCCTGGTGCTCCACCGCGTCGGGAATCGCCACTACCGGGCGCCGATGGGCCGGTATGTGGCCGAGCACATCCCCGGCGCCCGATACGTCGAGCTTCCGGGTTCGGACTGGTATCCGCCGTTCGTGGACGCCGAGCCGATCCTCGACCAGATCGAGGAGTTCCTCACCGGCGCGCGCCCCGCCCCGGCGAGCGACCGGATCCTGGCCACGGTGCTGTTCACCGACATCGTCGGCTCGACCCAGCTCGCCGCCCGGCTGGGGGACGAGGCCTGGCTGGAGCTGCTGCGGACCCACCACGAGGCGGTGCGGTCGCAGCTCGACCGGTTCCGCGGCCGCGAGGTGTCGACGACGGGCGACGGGTTCGTGGCGACGTTCGACGGACCGGCCCGCGCGGTCCGGTGTGCCTCCGAGATCGCCGCCGCGGTCCGGCCCCTCGGGATCGAGATCCGGGCCGGGCTCCACACCGGCGAGATCGAGGTGCGAGGAGACGAGATCGGAGGACTCGCGGTGAACATCGCCGCCCGCGTCATGGCCCTCGCCGGCGACGGGCGCGTGCTCGTATCCGGGACCGTCAAGGACCTGGTCGTGGGATCGGGCATCGAGTTCGAGGACCGGGGCGAGCACGTGCTCAAGGGCGTCCCCGGGGAGTGGCGCCTCCACCAGGTGACGTCCGTCCCCTGACTCGATCCCGGAGGCTCCGGCCGGCCGACGGCGGCGGGAGGCATCCGCCCGGTCACCCTCCGACACTACCGCGACGCCTCCCGGGAGTGTCAGGATCGGTCCCCCTGGCGGCCGATGGCGGACCCGGCGCGCGGGTCCTACCCTGCGGCCGACCCGGCAGGAAGGAGGCCTTCATGCGGAAGGCGACCGTACTCGTTGCCACCCTGGCGCTCGTCGTCGGAACCGCCTGGGCGGTGACGGCCGCGACGGGCAGCGACCGGACCCCCGTGAACTGCGTGGGCTCGCAGTGGCAGACGTCGGCCCAGTCGACCTCGTCGACCAGCTGGACCGTGGTCCCGGGGTTCCGCCGAACGCCGTTCGCAGCGGACCCGGTGATCATCAACGTCAGCGCGCTCCTGTCCGGCGCGCCGGTGGAGTTCCGCGTCCTCAGCACGAACGTCGGCGAGCAGACGCTCGTGAGCAATCCCGGCGCCACGCGGTTCGTCCCGGGATCGAACGGGCCCAACAGCTTCGCGTACACGTGGATCGACCGCGGAACCGCCTCGCCCCACGACCTGAAGCTCCGCCTGCAATGGAGGAGCCCGTCCGGCGGCGCCGTCCACCTGCTCCGTGGGGACATGACGACCGAGTTCGCCACCGACGACGACTGCCTCTAGGGGGATCCGCTCTCGCCCGGCGCTCCTGAGTCGATTCGCCGTCCGTTCTCCGAGCCGAGGTTGATTCCCGTACCCAGGTACGGGGTTATCGTCACTGCGTGAGGGTCGGCGAGGTCGCGGAACGCGCTGGTGTGCACGTCGAGACGCTCCGCTACTACGAGCGTCGGGGGCTGCTCCCGGCGCCGGAGCGGACGCCCAGCGGGCACCGCCGGTACGACGAGGAGACCGTGCGGTTCCTCCGCGCCATCAAGGAGGCCCAGGCCATGGGCTTCACCCTGGCGGAGATCGCGGAGTACCTGAAGGCGTCGCGACGGACGGCCGCGCCCTCCGAGGCGCTCCGCGTTCGGATGGCGGCGAAGATCGACGAGATCGACGGCCGCATCGCGGCGTTGCGGCGGATGCGGGAGGAGCTGGCGCGCGTGGTCGGGTGCGCGTGCGACTCGCTCGACCACTGCACGTGCGGAGCGGCCTACCTGGCCCGGCGGGGGCGTGAACCGACATCCCGCCCGCAGCTCCTGCACGTGACGAACGGCGAGAGCGCGGGGAACACGCTGCGGCAGACCGTGCTCGGCGGGGCCGTTCTGCCGTGGCAGGACGTGCTGCACGAGGGGCCCGTCCCCGCGGTGGCGAGGCCCGAGCTGCTGCGCACCCGCGCGGGGTTCCTGTCGGAGTGCGGCTGGGGGAGTCGCCGCGCCATCCAGTCGTCGCTGGAGCGACGCGACCGGCAGCTCGTCGACGGGTTGCGCGAAGGCGTGCGGGTGGTGCTGTGGTTCGAGCACGACCTGTACGACCAGCTGCAGCTGCTGGACGTGCTCACGCTGGCCGGCGAGGCCGGCGCGTCGCCCGAGCTCATCGTGGTCGACTCGTTCCCGGGGAAGCCGGGGTTCCGCGGGCTGGGCGAGCTCACGGCGGACGAGCTCGAGACGCTGTGGCCGATGCGGCGGGCCGGGAGCCCCGAGACGACGGCCGCCGCCGCGGCCGCCTGGGAGGCCTTCCGCGCCCCCGATCCGACCGCGCTCGCCGAGCTGGCGCGGCACGCGTCGCCGGAGCTGCCGTTCCTCCCTCCCGCCCTCCGACGGCTCCTCGAAGAGCTGCCGGACGTCACCGACGGGCTGTCGGGAACCGAACGGCGGGCGCTGCAGGCGATCGCGGAGGGCGCGCGCACGCCCATGGCGGCGTTCCTCGCCGAGCAGAACCTCGAGGCGGCGCCGTTCCTGGGGGACGCGTGGTTCCATCGGGCGCTGGTGGGGCTCGGCCGCGGTGAGGTCCGGCTCGTGGAGACGGACGACGGCGGCCCGCTTCCGGAACCGCCGCCGTTGAGCGACGGATCGGAGTTCTCCCGGCTGTCCCTCCGGCTCACGCCCGACGGGGAACGGGTGCTCGCACGGCGGGAAGACCGGGCGGCGCTGCTGGGCGTCGACCGGTGGGTGGGCGGCACCCACGTCACGCCGGACCGGCTCTGGCGGTGGGACCGGACTGCGGCGGAGCTCGTCCCGCCTCGGTGACGTTCTCTGGTCCCGTGGCGCCGCATAGACTTGCCTGACCGCCATGCGACTCGAGCCCCTGTTCCGCATCTCGATGCAGTACGCCGAGGCGACGTGGATGCGCCAGTTCGGTGGAGCGGAGGGCGCCGGTTTCGGGCAGGGCGAGGGAACGGCTTCAGGCGGCGGGTTCGAGGGGACCGTTCGATGGGCGAACTTCCCGCGACGGCGGGAGGACGGCGTCTGGACGCCCAACCTCCGCGGGGTGGTCACCCTCGCGGACGGCGCCGAGCTGCTGATGTCCATCCACGGCCAGAGCGTGGAGGAGGCACCGGCGAGCAGGGGGCGACGCGCCATCCTCGCCCGGATCGAGCTTCTCGCCGAGGACGACCGTTACCGATGGCTCAACACCAGCTTCCTCGTCGCGGAGGGCGAGATCGACGAGGAGAAGGAGGTGTGGTGGCTGGACGCATTCGTCTGCGTCAACGAGGTGGCCGCTCACCCGCCGGGCATCGGCTCGCCGCCGCCCGAGCGGTTCCGGCAGGGGGCGTGAGCCCCGCGAGATGTGCCCCTGATCGGACCTTCCTCAAACCCCTCTGCCCAAGACGAGATCGCCTACTTGCACGAGTTGGTCATCGGCCTTGATCGATCGCTCTCTCCGGGCGTTCGTGCTGTTCGATGAACATCGCCTCCGACTCAACCCGGAGGATGAGCCTGACTGGGGGCGGTGAGGGTTGTCGTCGACATGCTGATGTCGGACGGCGTCGCTGTGGAGCTTCGGCCGTTCTCGACTTGCCAGCTCGCCGACCGCGTGAGTAGTATACCGAGTATGTCACTCGGTGGACATGGATCGTGAGCGTCCGGGTCGCGTTGCTCGCGCTGTTGAGCGAGGGCCCCAAGTACGGGCTCCAGCTCCGACAGGAGTTCGAGGAACGAACAGGTGAGGTCTGGCCGCTGAACGTCGGCCAGGTGTACACGACGCTGCAGCGCCTCGAGCGGGACGGCCTGGTGTCGTCGGACGGCATGAGCGAGGACGGCCCGCAGAAGGGGTTCCTCATCACGCCCGAGGGCAGGCAGGAGCTGGCACGGTGGCTGCGGACGCCGCCCGACCTCTCGTCGCCCCCCCGCGACGAGCTGGTGATCAAGGTGTTGATCGCCCTTGGAGTACCCGGTGTCGACGTGCACGAGGTCCTCCAGTCGCATCGGCGGTATCTGGTGGAGCTGATGCAGGAATGGACACGGCTCAAGGAGTACGCGGCCGATCGCGATCTGGGGTTCGCCCTGGTCGTGGACGCGGAGCTGTTCCGACTGGACGCGGTGATCCGGTGGCTGGACGCGGCCGACGGCCGCATCAAGCGGGCGGAGCTCGACGGGCCGGGGAGCGCTCCCCGGTCGCTGCCCAAGTTCCCGAAGAAGGTGGGGGTCAGGCGATGACGAGGCTGGAGCTGCGGGGCGTCTCGAAGGTGTTCGGCGAGGGGCCGACCGAGGTTGACGCGCTCCGCGACGTGTCGCTCTCGGTCGACGAGGCCGAGCTGGTCGCCGTCATGGGCCCGAGCGGATCGGGGAAGAGCACACTCCTGACCATCGCCGGCAGCCTCGAGCGGCCGACGAGCGGCGAGGTGCTGATCGAGGGGAACACACTGTCGCGGATGTCGCGGAGCGACCGGGCGCGGTTGCGCCGCCGTTCGATCGGCTACGTGTTCCAGGACTTCAACCTGCTGGTGGGGCTGACCGCGGCCGAGAACGTGTCGCTGCCGCTCGAGCTCGACGGGACGCCGGTCAAGCAGGCGCGTGTCGCGGGGATGGCGGCCCTGGAGGAGCTCGGTCTGGCCGACCGGGCGTCGCGCTATCCCGACGAGCTGTCCGGCGGCGAACGCCAGCGGGTGGCGATCGCCCGGGCGGTGGTGGGCGAGCGTCAGCTCCTGCTCGCCGACGAGCCGTCCGGAGCGCTCGACTCCGCCAATGGGGAGGCCGTGATCCGCCTCATCCGGGCGGCCTGCCGGCGTGGCGTGGCGGGCGTGGTCGTGACCCACGACGCCCAGCTCGCGTCGTGGGCCGACCGGGTGGTGTTCCTGCGCGACGGCAGGGTCGTCGACCAGACCGCGCCCCCGGCCGGGCCGGAAGCGCTGTTGGCCCCCAGCCCGCACGCATGAGCACCGCGATCCGGGAACGGGAACGCCCTGCCCCGCAGGTGGCGGGCGACGGGGGAGCCCCGGCACGCAGGGCCATGGCCCGGTGGGCCTGGCGGCTGTTCCGGCGCGAGTGGCGACAGCAGGCGCTCGTCCTGGCGCTGCTGATCGTGGCCATCGCCGCCACCACCGTCGGCCTCGGCGTGGCGTCGAACGCGTCCAACTTGAAGGCCGATCCGGCGTTCGGGACGGCCGACACCATCATCACCCTCCCCGGCTCCGACCCCCACCTGACGGCGGACATCGCCGCGATCCGGTACCGGTTCGGCGCGGCGGAGGTGGTCGCCCACCGGCCGATCCCGATTCCCGGTTCGGTGTCGAGCCTCGACCTCCGGGCCGAGGACCCCGCGGGGCCCTTCGGAGGCGTGACGGTGCGTCTCGACTCGGGTCGGTACCCGACTGGGCCGGGCGAGGTGGCGGTGACCCACGACGTGGCGACGGAGTTCGGCCTGCGCGTCGGGAGCCGGTGGAACGCGGGCGGCCGGGCCCTGCGAGTCGTCGGCCTGGTCGAGAACCCGCTCGACCTCCTCGACCAGTTCGCCCTCGTCCCGGCCGGACAGATCAACCCGCCGAAGACCGTCACGATCCTTCTCGACGCACGTCAACAGGCGCTCGAATCATTCCGACTCCCGAGCGGCACCGGACTCACCTCGGCCAGTCGCGGCGCGAGCCCCGCGGCCCAGGTGGAGGTGTTCGTGCTCGTCCTCAGCACGCTGGGTCTGCTCTTCATCGGCCTGCTCGCGGTGGCCGGATTCACGGTGATGGCCCAGCGGCGCCTCCGGGCTCTGGGGATGCTCGGGTCGATCGGCGCGACCGAGCGCCACATCCGGCTCGTCATGCTGGCCAACGGGGCCGCGGTGGGAGCGACCGCGGCAATCGTCGGGACCCTCGTGGGCCTGGCGGGCTGGTTCGCGTTCGCGCCGACGCTGCGTTCGATCTCAGGGCACCGGGTCGACCCCCTCAACCTGCCCTGGTGGGCGATCGCCGCGGCGATGGTCCTCACCGTGGGGACCGCGGTCGCCGCGGCCTGGTGGCCGGCGCGCTCGGCGGCCCGGGTCTCCGTCGTGGCCGCCCTGTCGGGACGCCCGCCGCGTCCGCAACCGGCGCACCGCTTCGCCGCGCTGGGCGGTGTGCTGCTCGCCGGCGGCGTCGCCCTGCTCGCCGCAGCGGACCAGCGCCGGCCCTGGTACATCATCGGCGGGACCGCTGCCACCGCGATCGGACTGCTGTTCCTGGCTCCCCTCGCGATCCGGGCGCTTGCCGCGGTCGGCGGCCGTTCAGGCATCTCGGTGCGGCTGGCGCTGCGCGACCTGGTCAGGTTCCAGGCCCGCTCGGGGGCGGCGCTGGGCGCGGTCATGCTCGCCATCGGGATCGCCGCGACGATCGCCATCAGCGCGTCCGCCGCCCAGACCCCCGCGATCGCGGGCAACCTTCCCGCCGACCAGCTCGTGCTGCACCTCACCCCGGCGGTGAACGACATCGAGGGGGTGCCCTCGCTGAGCGCGGGCCAGCGGCGGGAGGTGACCGGGGACGTCGCCCGGCTCGCGACGGCCATCCACGCCAGCTGGGTCCTGCCCCTCGACCAGGCCTACGACCCGCGGAGCGGAACCATCACCCCCCAACCCGGAGGAGGGAATCGGGTGAGCGTCCACCCGGGAACAGGGGACGGCGGGAGCGGCGAGCATCCGACACCCGTGCTGGCCAGGGTGACCAGGATGGGGGAGGGAGAGGAGGTGTCCTTCGTCGCCAACCTCTACGCGGCGACGCCCGCATTGCTCCACCGTTACGGCATCCCCGCAGCGGAGGTGGATCCGACGAGCGACCTCATCTCGTCCCGGAGCGACCTCGCCGGCCTCCAGATCTTCTACTCCGGCGTCGAACACAGCGGGCAGGGCCCCGCCGGCGGCGGCTCGGGCATCGCCGACCCGAACTTCCAGACCCTCGAGCGCCTTCCCACGTACACCTCCGACCCCGGGACCCTGATCACCGCCAGGGCCATGCGCTCGCTCGGCCTCCAGCCGACGCCGGGGGCCTGGCTCATCCAGGCCCCTCACCCGCTGACCACCGGCGAGATCCAGACCGCACGGAGGCTGGCCGACGGCGCCGGCCTCTTCGTCGAGACCCGGGACAAGCAGGCGTCGCTCGCCCCGCTGCGCGACTGGTCGACCGCCGCGGGCATCCTCCTCGCCCTCGGCGTGCTGGCCATGACCGTCGGTCTGATCCGGAGCGAGACCGCGAACGATCTGCGGACCCTCGCCGCCGCGGGGGCGAGCAGCTCCACGCGACGCTCCCTCACCGGCGCCACCGCGGGGGCCATCGCCCTGCTCGGGGCCATCGTCGGCACCCTCGGCGCCTACGCCGCGCTCCTCGCCTGGCACCACGCCGACCTCAGCCCGCTCGGCCGCGTCCCCGTCATCAACCTCGTCGTCATCCTCGTCGGACTGCCGCTGGTCGCGACCCTGGGCGGGTGGCTGCTCGCCGGCGGCGAACCCCCCGTGATCGCACGGCGACCTCTCGAATGAGGACCGTCCCGCCGGGAACCGATGGATTCCCAGAGCCACAAACCGCCAGAGAGTGTGCCCGGGGTGGGACTCGAACCCACATGGCCTCGAGGGCCCGTGCTTTTTAAGAGCACTTCGTCTACCGATTTCGACACCCGGGCGCGGCACCGATTGTAGGCGCGACCGGCGGGCCGGTCCCGTCGCCGCCGGCCGGGAGACGAGAGGAGGAGCTCGGATGACCAGGTATCTCGTCACGTACCACGGTTCGGGCATGCCGACCGATCCGGCGGTCATGGAGCAGGCCAAGGCCGCGTTCGAGGCATGGGTCGGCGAGGTCGGCCAGGCCGTGATCGACCCGGGCGCTCCGGTTCACATGGTGTCCCAGGTCGCCACCGGGAACCCGACCGAGCCCGTCGAGATCGGCGGCTATTCGATCATCGAGGCGGCGTCCGTGGACGCGGCGGCTGCGGTGCTGCAGGGACACCCCTACGTGGCCCGAGGCGGGACGCTGCAGGTGAACCAGGTGCTCGAGGTCTAGCGCGCCGGAGGGGAACGCTTCCCTCGGTCCCGCCGTCGCCGAGCGCGCGTGCCCTACTCCACCCGGTCGAAGCGGTAGGTGCAGACCTCCCAGCCGGTGACGCGGCCGGTCGCGTCGCGGTCCAGGACGGCCGTCTCCCCCACGTAGGGACCCGCCTCGAACAGCAGCTCGTCCGGCGTCAGCAGTCGGAGCGGCATGGGCTTCGGCGCCGCGATGCCCGGACGGCGCGGCGTGTTCGCCTCGAGGGCGCCGTTTCGCCACCGCACCCGCAGCACGAACCCGTCGCCGTTGAACCGCCCCAGCAGCCCTCGGACCTGGTCGGGCGGGCGCGTTCGATCGGGTTCGGGCCGCGGCTCGAGTCCCTCCCGGCGAACCACGGCCCCGGCCTCCTGGGCCAGCGCCGCGACCATCGAGAACAGCAGCTCGCCGTCGCCGACGTTCGTCAACGCGACCGCGCCGACGTGGCGCTCCGGCCACGACAGCAGCCAGCCGGCGTGCCCCCACAGCCCACCCGCGTGGCCCACCAGCACGCGGTCGCCGAACCGGAACAGCATCGGCCCCAGCCCGTGGCCCTGCTTCCACGACGCGTCGGCCATGATCTGCGGCCGCCGCATCGCCTCGATCGTCGCGGGCTGCAGCGGCGAGTCGTCGCCCAGGTCGCCGCACAGGAGGCCGACGATCCGCGCGAGGTCCGGCGCGGTCGAGAACAGCTGCCCGGCCGCGTCGGGGACGCGGTCGTTCGATGCCGGTTCGAGCTCGATCTCGCCGGCCGGCGAACGCCGGTACCCCGACGTGATCCGCGCAGCCGGCAGCCTCGAGGGATCGAACGCCGTCGAGCGCATCCCGAGCGGTTCGATGATCCGCTCCGTGACGAATCGCACGTACGGCGCGCCCGAAAGGTTCGTCACGAGCTCGCCCAGCGTGGTGTAGCCGAGGTTGGAGTACTTCCATCGTTCCAGCGGGGAGAACGGCCGCTTCGCGCGCTTCAGCACGGCCAGGAGATCGTCCCCGGACAGAAACTCCCCGGTTCGCCACCCGGGGTCGTCCGGCGTCTCCCGCTGGAGCCCGCCGCCGTGTGCCAGCAGGTGCCGGACCGTGATCGCCTGGCCGGGGAACGCCGGAACGTGCCGCCGGACCGGGTCGTCGACCGACAGCCGCCCCTCCTCCGCCAGCATCAGCACGGCGGTGGCGGTGAACAGCTTGGTGATCGAGGCCAGCCGGAAGATCGAATCGGGCCGCGCCGCCCGCCGCCGCCCGACGTCGGCGGACCCGACTCCCGCGGACCAGACCGGCCGCCCGCGGTGCACGACCGCCACGCCGATCCCGGGCATGTCGTGGCGCCCGGCGACCCCCTCGACCCTGCGCAGCCACCGCCGGGCGGTCGCGTCGGAGACTCGTGAACGAGCGGCGGTCGGCATGGAACCTCCCCAGATCGGATTCGGAATCCGAATCCTAGCCAGGCGACGATGACGACCACCGGGGAGGACCGGAGCCGTTCGTGGCAGAGTGCGCCCGTGACGGAGACCGCGACGCAGACGCTGCACCGCCTGACGTCCTACTCGCCGGACAGGGATTGGGACATCCCCTTCGACGACCCTCGTGTGGTGCAGGACTTCGTCAGCACGGACATCGACCGGTTCCCCTGGTTCTACAAGCGATACGGGGAGCGGCTCCCGACGATCGCTCTCCCCCGCGACCTTCCGTCCACGACCGCGCCCGCCCTGACGGTGATGGCGGGAACGGCCGCCATCCGGCCGGCGGAGCTCGACCTCGCACAGCTCTCCCGACTGCTCCACCTGTCGGCCGGGGTCGTGCGCACCACGGTGCGGCCGTACACGACCTGGCTCTTCCGGGCCGCGGGATCGGCCGGCTCCCGGTCGCCGTTCGAGCTGTACGTCGCGGTGCCGGACGGGAACGAGCACCTGCCCGGCGGGGTGCACTGGTACCACCCCCAGGACCACGCCCTGGTGCGGGTCGCTCCGCCGCCGCGGTCGGGCGCGCCCACCGTCGTCGTGACCGGCGTGCCGTGGCGCACGGGGTGGCGCTACCGCGAGCGCGGCTACCGGCACATCTGGTGGGACACAGGGACGATGCTCTCCCAGCTCCTGGCGTCGGCGGATTCGGCCGGCCTGTCCTCACGTCTGTTCACCCGGTTCCCGGACGCCGCGGTGGGCGAGCTCGTCGGGTCGGACGGCGTCCACGAATGGCCGCTCGCGGTGATCGCGCTCGGCGACGGCCCGCCCGCGATCGAGGCGGCCGGCGGCGCCGCGGCCGGCGAGGTCGACTGGGCGCCGCGGGAGCTCCCGCTGGTCACCGCCGCGCAGCGCGCCGGCGACATGGACGACCTCGGACCGCCCTGGGAACCGGGCCGGCCCGTCGACGTGCCGCTCACCGGCGGCCCACCGGTCGAGGAGGTCATCCTCACGAGGGGATCACAGCGGCGCATGGACCCCACCCGGGGCGTGTCCGGGGAGCTCCTGCGGACGTCGATGGACGTCGCGATGCGCGGGATCGACATCCCGCACTTCGTCGTGGTGCACGCCGTGGACGGATTCGAGGCCGGGGTGTACCGGTGGCCGGACCTGTCGGCCCCGGTCCGGCGGGGGAAGCTTCGCGAGGAGATGTTCCGCGTCGCCCTCGACCAGGACCTCGCGCGCGACGCGGCGTTCGTCGTGATCGGCGCGGCGGACGTGCGCTCCCTCGGCGACCGCGGGTACCGCGAGGCGCAGCTCGCCTCGGGCATCGTCGAGGGGCGGCTCCACCTGGCCGCCTATGCGCTCGGGGCCTCCGCCACGGGCATGACGTTCCTCGACAGCGAGATCCCCGCGCTGCTCGGCGAGCAGCTGGACTCGATGCTGTGGACGTGCGTCGGCGTGCCGGACTACCCCTCGAGGCCCGGCGGCCCCCCCGGCGAGCCGACGCCCATCCGGATGGTCACCCCCGGCGGATCCTGACGCGGGAGGCGGAGCTACGAGCCCGCGGACTCGCCCCGGAACCACTCGACGGTCTCGCGGAGGCCGTCTCGAAACGTGAACCGCGGCGTGTAGCCGAGCACCTCGTGCGCGGCCGTGTAGTCGGCCTGCGAGTCGCGGATCTCGCCCGCGCGGGGCGGCGCGTGGACCGGCGGGGGCTGCTCGACGTCGGGCACCAGCGCGCGAATGTCGCGCAGCAGCTCGTTCACGGAATGGGACTCGTTGTAGGCGACGTTGAACACACGACCGAACGCCTCCGGAGGCGCATCGGCGGCCAGGAGGTTCGCCTGGACGACGTCGCCGACGAACGTGAAGTCGCGCGACTGTTGGCCGTCGCCGTAGATGGTGACCGGCCCGCCGGTCAGTGCGGCCGTCGCGAACCGGGGCACCACCGCCGCGTACTCGGAGCCCGGGTCCTGGCGCGGCCCGAACACGTTGAAGTACCGCAGGGCCACCGTCGGCAGCCCGAACGACGCGTGGAACGCCCCCAGGTACTGCTCCCCCGCCAGCTTGGACACCGCGTACGGCGACAGTGGCTTCGGCCGGAAGGTCTCCCGCGCGGGGAGCTCGTCCGAGTCGCCGTACACCGACGACGACGACGCGTACACCACCCTCGACACGCCGGCCTGCAGCGCGGCCATGAGGACGTTGAGCGTCCCCGTGGCGTTGGACTCGTGCGACGCGAGCGGCGCGGCGACCGAGCGCGCCACCGACGGGATGGCCGCCTCGTGGAACACGCGGTCGACGCCCTCGCAGGCCCGGGACACCGTCGCGAGGTTGGCCACCGAACCCTCGACGAACTCGACGCCCTCGCGCACCCCGTCCAGGTTCGAGCTCCGGCCCGTCGACAGGTTGTCGAGCACCCGGACGGCGTCCCCCCGCTCCAGGAGGGCGCGGACGAGGTTCGACCCGATGAACCCGGCCCCCCCCGTGACCAGGGAGCGCTCCGCCGCGGTCAACCGGGCGCCACGGTCGAGGCCGCCGGCCCGCCCGCCCCGTCGAGCAGCTCGGCGAGCGTCTCGTCGCTCTCTCCTCCCGGCACCGGCCGGTAGGTGGCCACGACGTCCTCCAGCAGGGCGCGGATCCGCCCCGGGTCGCCTTCCGCGGCCGCGTCCGCGAGCAGGCCGACGCACCGCTCCAGCGACTCGGGGTCGGGCTCGCGGCCCAGGTTCGCCACGAAGATCTTCTCGACGCTCGTCGTCTCGATGCCCTCCTCGGCGAGGAGGATCTCCTCCTTCAGCTTCTCGCCGGGCCGGATGCCGGTGAACTGGATCGGCACGTCGACGTCGGGCTCGAGGCCGGACAGCCGGATCATCGCCTCGACGAGGTCCACGACGAGCACGGGTTCGCCCATGTCGAGGACGAACACCTCCCCGCCTGCCCCCAGCGTCGACGCCTTGAGGATCAGCCGGACGGACTCGGGGATGGTCATGAAGTACCGCTCCATCTGCGGATCGGTCACCGTGATCGGGCCGCCCCGGCGGATCTGTTCCTCCAGCAGCGGGATCAGCGATCCCCGGGAGCCGAGGACGTTGCCGAACCGGACCGCCACGAACCGGGTCCCGCTGGTCTCGTTCAGCCGGCGGACGACCATCTCGGCCACGCGCTTGGTCGCACCCATCACGGAGGTCGGGTTCACGGCCTTGTCGGTCGAGATCTGCACGAACATCTCGGCGCCCGCCGCGGCCGCGACCTCGGCCAGGACCTTGGTCCCCATGACGTTGACCGTCACGGCCTCCTGGGGGTGGGCCTCCATCATCGGCACGTGCTTGTACGCGGCCGCGTGGAACACCACCTGGGGCTGGTAGGTCCGGAACACCTGGATCATGCGGGGCCGGTCGCGGACGTCGCCGACGACGGGGAACACCGGCACCCGGGGCGCCCACCGGCGGAGGTCGAGCTCCAGGCCGAACAGCCGCGACTCGTCCTTCTCCAGAAGGACCATGCGTCCGGGCTCGACCGCGGCGATCTGCCGGGCGAGCTCGGCGCCGATCGACCCGGCGGCGCCCGTGATCAGGACCGTCCTGCCGTACAGGTACTCACCGACGCTCGCCATGTCGAGCTCGGCCACCGGCCGCTTCAGGAGGTCCTCGACCTTCACGTCGCGGACGTTCGCCAGCGTGACGCGGCCCTCGAGCATGGCGGCCACGCCCGGCAGGATCCGCACCGACGGGACCCCGGCCTGGCGCGACGCGACGACCACCTCGCGGATGACCGGTCCCGGCGCGCTCGGCATGGCCACGATGACCTCGTCGACCCGTTCCTCCCGCACCACACGCGGGATCAGCGCCCGCCCGCCGATCACCCGGACGCCGTGGAGGTACGTCCCGCGCTTGAGCGGGTTGTCGTCGATCACGCCCACTGCGCGGAACCCGCTCATCCGGTTGTGGCGGATCTCGCGCAGGAGCTTCTCCCCCGCGCGGCCGCCGCCGACCACCAGGAGATGCCGGGCGTCCTCGCGCCCGCCGAGCGTGACCACCTGGTAGATGCGTTTGGCCATCCGCACGCCGGCCACGCCCACCATCGACAGCACGAAGTCGAGCACCAGGATCGACCGCGGCAGCGCGGGGATGTGCAGCAATGTGTGGAGGAAGAACACGGCCGTGCCGAACGCCGTCGTCCCCACGAGCGTGGCCAGGAACACCGAGATGACGTCCCGTGTGCTCACGAACCGCCAGGTCAGGTGGTACAGGCGGAACGCCGCGTTCGCGACGACCTTGGGCCCGATGGCGATCAGGTACAGGACCGGGATCGCCCTGCGGTACTGGGCCGGGATCGCGCCGTCGAACCGGATGGCGAACGACAGCACGAGCGACAGGGCGAACACGACCAGGTCGCATGCCAGGAAGAACAGCATCCGCTTGGAGCCGGTGGGCTGGAGGAGGGCGTGCACGCTCAGCCGACGCCTCCGGTGGGGAGCCGTGGTCCGGCCGTCGGAGCTCACGGGCGCCGAACCTCGGCGATCGCGACCGGGAGGGCCTCGGCCACCCGGCCCACCTGAGCCTCCGACATCCCCGACCAGAACGGCACGATGAGCGTCCGGGCGGACGCGGCCTCGGTCTCCGGCAGCGGCGTCGCCGGCAGCGAGTCGTCCCCCGCGTACGGCGGCTGCCGATGGATGGCCGGCTCGAAGTACGCCTTGGCCTCGATCCCGATGCGGCCGAGCCCCTCGACCAGCCGGTCGCGGTCGATCCCGTCCGCCACCCGCACGGCCTGGACGAACCACGCCGGTCGCGCCCACTCGGCAGCCCGGTGCACCGCCACGCCCTCGATCCCCCGGAGCGCGTCGGCGTACCACGCCGACACGGCCGCCCGCCTGGCGAGGATCCCGTCGATGCGCCGCATCTGCGCCACCCCGAGCGCGGCCGACAGCTCGTCCAGCCGGTAGTTGAACCCGAGCCGGGAGTGGAACAGCCACGAATCGCCGGGCCGCCGCCCCTGGTTGCGGAGGCTGCGGATGCGTTCTTCGAGGTCGGGGTCGGCCACGACGGCCATGCCGCCCTCGGCGGTGGTGATCTGCTTGTTCGGGTAGAAGGCGAACGTCGCGACGTCGGCGCCGGTCCCGGCGTGGACCCAGTCGTCGCCGCGGCGGTACCGGCTTCCGAGCGCCTCGCAGGAATCGGAGATGACGGGGAGCTGCCAGGCCCGCGTGACCTCGAGCATCGCCGGGAGGTCGGCAGGGTGCCCGAACACGTCCACGGGCAGGACGCCCGCGACGCGCCGGCCGGTGCGGGGGTCGCGGAGGTCGTCGCCGTCGTCCTTGCAGGATTCCAGGTAGGCCTTGAGGTGCCCGGGTGACAGGCACAGGGTCCCGGGGTCGATGTCGAC
>DATBHM010000114.1:0-10340 GCA_036557505.1 Actinomycetota bacterium
GCGGTCATCGGCGACGGCACGGGCCGGTACTCGGTGAGCGTGATGACGTAGCGATGGGGCGCGTCACCCGGTGGTGGACACGGTCCGCGGTATCCGTTCGTGCCGAAGTCGTTCCGCCCTTCCGTCCCGGTCGTCGTCGACCCGCCCAGACGCCCCGACGCTCCGCCGAAGTCGTAGAGGAGCCAGTGCACGAACCCGTCGGCGTCGGTGTCGGTCATCTCCAGGACCATCTGGTCCCCGTTCGATCCCCCCGACCACTCCACGACCGGTACCCGATCCACGCCGTCGCAGGTGAACCGGACGGGGATCGTGCCGCCGTCCGGGAAGTCCGGGCTCCGAACGTCGAGACGGCCCGTCGGGTGCGGCGCGCCGGTGCAGGCCGCCATGAGCAGGAGGACGAGCGCGGCGGCGCGCCGAGGCGTCACTCGAGCGCCGCCGGGAGGACGGCGACGGAATCGAGCACGAGGTCGGGGCGTTCCGTCGCCGCGTCGAGCGTCCCCTGACGGAACTTCCCCGTCCGCACGAGCACCCCCGTCAGGCCGCACCGCTGCGCCGCCAGGACGTCGCTCTCCAGGTCGTCCCCCACCATGGCCACGCGCGACGGCTCGAGGCCGAGCATCGAGACGCAGGACGAGAAGAACGCCGGCGCCGGCTTGCCGGTGACGGTCGCGACCGCGCCGGTGGCCGCCTCCAGCGCCGCCACGAACGGTCCGCTGTCGAGCGTCGGCCCCCGGTCGGTCGTCCACGACGTGTTCCGGTGCATCGCCACGAACGCGGCGCCGTCGAGGAGCAGGCGGAACGCCTGGTCGAGCCGTGCCCACGTGAAGTCGTCGTCGGCACCCGCCACCAGCACCACGTCGGCGGATCCGTCCTCCACGAACCGCACGCCGTCGAGGTCCTCGCGGGCGTCGCGCCCGCCGACCTGGAACACCGACGCCCCGGGGTGCTCGCTCCGCAGGAACCGGGCGGCCGCCACCGGCGCCGTGACCAGGTCGCCGGCGGTCACCTCGATCCCGGCCCGAGCCAGCGTCGCCGCAAGGACCGAGCGGCTCATGGTCGTCGTGTTCGTGGCGAGCAGGAAGGGCACACCCCGACTGCGCAGCGCCGCGACGGCCTCTGCGGCGCCGGGCAATTCCCGCCAGGACACCGTGAGCACCCCGTCCACGTCGAGCAGGACACCGTCCACGTCCACACCCGCGATTGTGGCCGCGCCTCCGACGACTGGGCAACCGGGGCGGGCGCCGGTTACCGCCGGGGGCGGAGGTACGTCGCGAGCCCCTCGTCCAGCGATCGCAACCGCAGTCCCGGGAACGCGGCGAGCAGCCCGCTCGTCTCCGCGAGCGCGTCCCCCGTCGCGAAGTCCACCGCGTCCGGTGACAACGGGGGCTTCGGCAGGATCCGCGCGACCGCGCCGGCGGCCTTGGGCAGCACGGCCGGCACGTGGACGAGCCGCTTGTCCGGAGCCCCCATCGCCCGGAGCGCCGCGCGCAGGACGTCGTTCATCGTCATCACGTCCGGCCCGCCGACCTCGAACACCCCCGTGGGGCCCTCCGGCCCCGCGGCTCGAGCCACCACGTCCGCCACGTCCTCCACGAACACCGGCTGCACCCGCTGCGAGCCGTCCCCGATCACCGGGACCGCCGGTCCCCGGCGGGCGAACGCCAGGAACCGGTTGAGGGCGCGGTCGTCGGCGCCGTACACCCACGACGGGCGCAGCACGCACGCCGACATCGACGACGCCAGGACGGCCTGCTCCCCCGCCCACTTGGCCCGGTGCCAGAGCTTGGGCGCGTCCGGCGAGGCGCCCACGCCGGAGACGTACACGTACCGCCGGACACCGGCCGCCTCGGCCGCCCGCACCAGCCGCTCGGTTCCGTGGTGCTCGAACTCCTCAAAGGTGAACCCCTTCGACGGCTTCTCCACGGGGAACGTCGGGAACGTCAGCGCCTGCACGACCACCTCGGCGCCGGACACCGCGCCCGGCAGCGACGCGGGCCGCAGGACGTCGCCCTCGACGAGGCGAACGCCGTCGGAACGGCGCACGGAGGCGGGGTGGGCGGACATGACGGCGACGTCGGCGTCGTCCCGCAGCAGCCGGCGGACGACCGCTGAGCCGATGAAGCCGGTGCCGCCGGCCACGAGGATCACGGCTTCATGGTGACGCCCCGCCGCGGCGACGACCCGGCGACCGCCGCGGGACGGGGGTTCCCTCGAAGCGAAACCTAGGAGACGGCTCGGACCTGCCGCTCGACGACGGCCTGGTCCGTGACGCAGAACCGGGCGGCCGGCCGGGCCCTGAGCCGGTCCTCCCCGATGTACCGCCCGCACAGCTCACACGTCCCGTAGCCGCCGGTGTCCAGGCGCCGAAGCGCCGACCGAACCTCGACCAGCTCCGCGTCGATGTTGACGATGATCGAGATGTCCTTCTCGCGTTCGAAGCGTTCCGTGCCCACATCGGCGGGATGCTGGTCCGCGCCGGAGGTCTCCGCGAGCGATGCGAGCTCGTCCGAGGGGTCGCCGAGGTCCGCGAACACGCCCTCGCGCAGGCGTTCCAGCCGGTCCCGTTCCGCCGACAGCAGCTTCTTCGCAGCGGTCCTGTTCATTCGAGCGTTCCTCCGTTCGCGGGCGTCGCCGGGTCGAGCGGCACTGGCATACCCCAGTTGGGGGAACACCGAAACGCAACGAACCGTACCGACGGGGGGTCCGTTCCGGGGAAAGCGTCGCTGACCTGCGGACATGGCGAACCTGTGCGAATCGACAAAATCGTCCCACTCCGGTGGGAACCGTTTCGGGTCTGGACGCGTCGGTACGCGGGTCCTATGCTCCGGCTGCCCGGCCCCGGTCCTCGAAGGGGGGATTCCCGTGCAAAGCCATCCAGATGCCCCTGGCCCTCGCGCGTCCGGTGTCCGCCGCGCCGTCGTGGTGAGCGCCGTCCTCGCCGTCCTCGCGAGCGTGTTCGCGGGGGGCGCGGCCGCCAATGCCGACGCGACCTGCCCCACGCCGCCGACCGTGTTCCCGGAGCAGAACCTCCACCCGGGGATGACGGGGACCGGCATGACCGTGATCCAGGGCACGACGCAGACGCCGTTCGACGTGAAGATCCTCGGCGTCCAGCAGGACGGGATCGCGCCCGGGATCGACTTCATCCTCGCGCAGATCACCGGGCCGCAGTCGTTCCTCGACGTGACGGGCGGCATCGTCGCCGGGATGTCCGGGTCCCCCGTGTACATCGGCGGGCAGCTCGTCGGATCCACCTCGTACGGGTTCCCGTTCGCGGACCAGACCATCATGGGGATCACCCCGGCACAGAACATGGTCGACCTGTTCAGCCTCCCCGACTCCTCGGCCGCCCGGGCCACCTCCGAGTCGATCGCCACCGCCCGCACCGTCCGGCTGTCCCCCGAGCTGCGGGCCGCGGTGGCCCGCGCCGCCGGGAGGTCCAAGGCCTCGGCGGCCCCGGGCGTGGCACGCCAGCTGGCCACCCCGGTCGCGGTCTCCGGACTCAATGATCGGGCCCGCGCGCTGATGCAGCGGTTCATCCGCAACAAGCTCCACCGGCAGGTCACCCTCGTCCCCGCGGGTGGCACGTCCCGGGGCGCCCCGGCCCCGACCCCGATCGCGGCGGGCGACTCGCTCACGGCCGCGATCTCCTACGGTGACGTCACCGCCGCGGCGATCGGGACCGCCACCGTGACCTGCGGCGACATGGTCGTGGGGTTCGGGCACCCGTTCAACTTCACCGGCGCCACCACGCTCGGGATGAGCGGGGCCAGGGTGCTCCAGGTGATCAAGGACCCGTCGACGATCGCCGGCGGGTACAAGTTCGCCCTGATCACCGGGCTCCACGGGACCGTCGACCAGGACCGCCTCGAGGGGATCCGGGGGGTGGAGGGCGTCCTGCCGACGTTCTCGTTCGTCTCATCCCACGCCCGGAACCTGGACATCCCCGGGAGGTTCCACAACGGCTTCAGCAAGGTGGCCGACAACACGTTCATGGCGGCCGTCGCCCCCATGAACATGTTGAACGGCGAGGACGTCGCCTTCGACCGGGTCGGCGACGGTTCGATCCACGAGACGTGGACGGTCCGCGGGACCGGTCCGGACGGGACGCCGTTCACGCTCCGCCGCGACAACCGCTACTACTCGCCCGTCGACGCCACGTTCGAGGGCATCTTCGAGCCCGCGATCGAGCTGGACTCGATCCAGTCGAGTCGTTTCGGGACCGCGACCATCTCGAGCGTGAGCACCACGTCCGAGGTGACCCAGGACCAGCTCACGACCTCGATCCAGAAGGTGCTGGTGGCGAGCGGGCTGGAGCCCGGGCTCGCCGAGCGCCGCACCCTGAAGGTCAGCCCCGGCGACACGATCCGCATGCGGGTCCAGCTGCTGAACCACGGCGGCACCACGCCGTCCACCGTCAACATGACGATCCACATCCCGCAACGCGCGTCGCGGTCCGGTGAGCTGTCGTTCGGGAGCGGCGGGCTCGCATTCGGCGGCGGCGGCACGACGTTCGCCGACATGCTCCGGAGGATCCGGTCCGCGCCGCACCAATACGACCTCGTGGCCCGGCTGTTCGTCGGCGGCGGCCCCGGAGGACCTCCCGGGATCCCCGCAGCCGCCGCGGCGTCCCACCCCATCCACCGCGAGGTGGTCGTCCATCGGGACCGGGTCGTGACCGGCCGGCACTCCGTGCGGATCGTGGTCGTGCGCCCCGGGCACCACGGCACCGGCGGTGGCGGAGGTTCGGCGACGACCCCGTAGCCGGGCGCGGGCTCAGCGACGCTCGAACGTCTCGTCGCTCGAGGGGGCGGTCCCGGCCGCCCCCTCGGCGCGTTCGGCCAGATGCCTGGCGAGCGCATCGTGGTGGTCCTCCTCGCCCTCGGGCTCGGGGAGCGGCGCCGCCCGGATCATCTTGCGGAGCACCTGCCATTCGGCCTCGAGCGAGGAGACCGTCGCCGACTGGAGGTCGATCCGGCCGTACCGCACGTCCTCGTAGGCCCGGGTGAGGACCCCCATCCCGGGTGCGCAGTCCGGGAGATCGGTCCGGAGCGTCCGCATGAACTCCCCCGGCGTCACGGAGGGGGGCCGGGAGCGGCCGCGTTCCTCGAGCTCGTCCAGTGCCTCGGCGTACAGGCGGCGCACCGTGTCCTCGGGGGCCTCGTGGCGGAGCTTCCTTCGCTTCCGCGCCTCGGAGGCGCGCGTGAACAGCCCCTCGTCCTCCTGCGAGGGCGCCCACGCCAGCTTCCGGTCGACGAGCTCCCGGGACCTCCGCCGCTGTCGCACCACCAGGTAGGCGAGCCCCCCGATCAGCAGGAACAGGACGAGGACGCCCACCGTCCGCTCCCACAGGGGCACGGAACCGGCCGGATTGGCGGCCGGGTGGAGGTCGCGGTTGAGCCGGTGGCCGAGCTGCTGGATGAAGTGCTGGAGGCGGTTCCGGTCGACGCCGACCACCGACAGGATCCACGAGAGGACGACCGCGATGGCGTAGGCGGCCCAGTACACGACGGCGGCGATCCCCTCCACCAACAGCTGGGCGAGCCGGTCGATCGGCCCGCGCTGGGTCCCGAGGATCAGGCCGATGCCGGCGAGCGCGGCCGCGGCGCCGCCCAGCGAAAGGGCGACGATCCGCCACCGCCTGATCGAGTCGGTTCCCGCGGCGGCGCCCTGGACCGAGCGTTCGACCATGCGGACGCTGGCCGCCCGCGACCCCAGCGAGCCGAGGAAGAACAGCACCGCGATCGGCCACACGATGTCGCTGAACCCGACCGCCCTGGAGAACGCGATCTCGGCGAGCAGGATGCCGGCCCCCCAGCCGAACGAGGCCTCGATGGGGTCCCGCCAGTCCCGGAGCGAGAGGGTCGCCACGCGGATCCCGGCGAGCAGACAGCACGAGACGGCGACGAACGCGCCGCCGCCTCCGCCCTCGTTCCACACGACGGCCTGGACGGTCCCGACGGCGGCGCACCCCGCCGCGATGCCGAACGGCAGCCGGGGGCGGTCCCGCAGCCGCGTCCCCGCGGCCACGCCCCCGGCGAACAGCACGAGGAACAGCGGGTACCAGGCGAGCGGCCCCCCGGAGGGATCGAGGGAGGAGTTCCCCGCGATGAGCTGCAGCGGCAGGAACACCAGTCCCGCTTCGGCGATCCCCGCGAGGCAGGCCGGAACGACCGACTGCGAGGCGAGCGACCGCAGCGCGGCGGCGGGGGCCGTCCCGGCGTTCGCCGCCATCACGCCCCCCGGGCCCGTTCGAGCCGGAGCGACGGAACGAACCTCGGGTCCACCTCGAGCGGCGACACGTGCACGACCTCGGCGCCCCGCCGTCGGATGTTCTCCATCTCGTGCCGGAGCCACATCCCGGGCCGCGGCGAGATCACCACCACCGAGCCCGTCCGGCCCATCCTGCGCCCGACCTCCCGGAGGACCGGGGCGAGGTCGGAGGAGGGCTCGTTGGGCATCCGGGCGAGCGCGGCGAACACCGCCGGCTCGTGGGCGAGGGCCCCGCTCGGCAGCACCCGCAGGGCGCCCCGGCCCTTCGACAGGTGGGTGTTCGCCACGATCCCGACCCGCCACCCGGCCGCGACCGCGAGCCGGGCCAGGAAGCTCGTCCACCCGATCGTCTCCTCGGCGATGTCGGGGTAGATGCCGTGCCAGAACGGCTCGCCCAGTGAGAGATCCATGGCGAGGAGCACGTCGGCCGCCCGGGTGGGTTCGTACAGCTTGACCTGGAGGTCGCCGGCGTGGCCGGTCAGCTTCCAGTGGATGCGGTTGAGCGGGTCGCCGGGCTGGTACGGCCGGACCCCGGCGAACCGCTCCGGCTGCTCGAACATCCGCATGGCGGGCGAGGGCGAGCCGAACGGCAGCCGCCGCCGGACGGGGACCGGGATCGGGATGCGCGGCTCGGGGAGCACCAGGAGGTCGTCCTCGACCTGGAACTCCCGGTGCAACGGCGCGAGGGCGAACGGGTCGGACAGGTCGACCTCGATCACCCGGAGGTGGTACTCGCCGCGGCGCCGGGTGACGGCCTCGAAGTCCATCACCACCTCGGCGTGGCCGCCGAGCGTGGTCCGCCGCCGGAACCCGTGGATCTGCGCCGACCCGGAGTCCCCGACCGGCTCCAGCTCCCGGGGCAGCCACACGCCGATGCGGACGAACGGCAGCGGCAGCCGCTTGCGGTTCCGCACGCGCACCCGGATGCGGACCGTCTCGCCGACGAACGCGCGTTCCGGGTCGAACCTGCCCTCGACCTCGACCGAGCGCCACGCCGACTTCGTCCACGCGGACGCGAGGAGCGACATGGCCATCACGGCGAGCCCCCACACCGCGAGCGGGACGAACGACGCGACCGTGCCGGCGATCGCGAGGATCGCGCCGACCACCAGGGCGATGCTCCGGCGGTCTGGGGTGTCCACCTCGGCCGGCCCGCTAGCGCTCGGCGGCGGCGGGCCGGCGCCACTCGACGGGCACCGGCATCTGCTCGAGGCAGTCCTGCAGCACGTCCTCCGCGGTCCGGCCCCGGATCCGGGCGTCGGTGGTGGGCACCAGCCGATGGGCCAGCACCGGTTCCGCGAGGTCCTTGATGTCGTCGGGCAGCACGTAGTCCCTCCCGGCCAGGAACGCCCAGGCCCTGGCCGCGTCGCCCATGTGCTCGACCGCCCGGGGGCTCGCCCCCACCTGGAGATCCGCGTGATCGCGCGTCGCCCGCGCCAGGCCGACGGCGTACTTGCGCACCGGCCCCTCGACGCGGACCGCCTCGACCAGCGACCGGAGGTCATCGAGCGGCGGGACGTCGGGCATGGGGTCCGACGGGATGGCCCGGGTCGCCCGGTTCCCCTCGAGGATGCGTTGTTCCTGCTCCTCGGTCGGGTACCCGATCCGGACCCGCACGAGGAACCGGTCGAGCTGCGCTTCCGGCAGGGGGAACGTCCCCTCGAGCTCCACGGGGTTCTGGGTGGCCAGGACGAAGAACGGCGACGGCACCGGATACGTCACGCCGTCGACCGTGACCTGGCGTTCCTGCATGGCCTCGAGCAGCGCGGCCTGGGTCTTCGGCGTCGCCCGGTTGATCTCGTCGGCCAGGAGGATCTGCGTGAACACCGGCCCCGGCCGGAACTCGAACTCGTGCGTCTTGAGGTCGAGCACCGACGCGCCGGTGATGTCGGACGGCATGAGGTCGGGGGTGAACTGCACCCGCGAGAACTCGAGTCCGAGCAGCCCGGCGAGCATCCGGACGAGCGTGGTCTTGCCGACGCCCGGCACGTCGTCGATCAGGACGTGGGCGTCGGTGAGGATGCCGACGAGCATGAGCCGGAGCGCGTCCCCCACGCCGAACAGCCGGCCCTCGATCCGCTGCGTGAGCGCGTCGACGAACGCCCGGGCATCCTCCGGCGTGGTCATCACGGAAAGGATACGGAGTCGGGGCCCCCGCCGGATTCATGCTCGCCCGCGATCGCCCGGAGGATCGTTCGCAACGATCGGCCCCCGTGAGGGGTTGGGAACATGACGACGGGACCGCCCGGCCGCAGGGGCGCGTGGGACGACGGAGCCGACACCCGAGTTCGAGGAGTTCTTCCGGGCCGAATACCCCGGCCTGGTCCGTTCGCTCTACCTGCTCACCGCGGACCTCGGCGAGGCGGAGGAGCTGGCGCAGGAGGCGATGGCGAAGGTGTTCGAACGCTGGGGGCGGGTGCGGGCCATGGGTTCGCCGGGCGGCTACGCGTACCGCACCGCGGTGAACCTCAACCGGAAGCGGATCCGCCACGTCGCGGTGCGGGCCCGGCGGCTGCTCGCGGTGTCGCGCGAGCCCGCGGGCGAATCGGAGCCCGAGACGCGCGCCGATCTCTCGGCCGCGCTTCGGGCGCTGCCTCGGGCGCAGCGCGAGGCCTTCATGTTGGTGACCTGGGTCGGGCTCTCCGCCGAGGAGGCGGCCCCGATCCTCGGGATCAGGCCGGCCTCGGTCCGGAGCCGCGTGCACCGGGCGCGGGCCGGCCTCCGGGAACGCATCGCGGAAAGGGTGGACGATCGTGACTGAGCTCGACGAGCGCATTCGACACGAGTTGGAGCGCCTCCGGCCCTCCGTGGATGGTCTGGAGCCGACGCTCCGCCTGGTGGAGCGGCGCCGCCGCACCCGCAGGATCATGGGCGGCGTTGTGGGGGTCACACTCACGCTCGGACTGGTCGCCGGGCTGTTCGCACTTCCGGGCAGGGGCCCGGCGCCCACCGCGACCACCTCCGGGAGCACCGCCGTCTCGCCGACGACGGCCCCGAGCGGGCCGGCGACGAGTCCGACGGGGCCGGCGGCCGGAGCCGGTTTCGTCGCGACGTGCGCCGTGAGCGTCGACGTGGACGGGCCGCTCCCGTCCGACTGGCAGCAGACGAGCGTGACCGTCGGGCCGCTGACGTTCTTCGGGATCCGTATCGCGGCGAGCGAGCCTCCGTCCGACTTCGCCGGGGGGGGACTGTGGGTGGCGAAGGCCCTCGTGGTCGTGGCTCCCGGCCATGAGGCGACCGTGAGCGTCCCCGCTTCCGACGCCGGGGGCGAGGCGCTGCTCTACGATCCGAGTCAGTTCGCCGCCACCGGTGGGTACACGCTCGCGGACGGCGAGCAGACGGTCACGTTCCAGGCGTGTCCGCCCGACGGCTCCACGCAGCCACCGCCCGGGTCGCCGGCGGGGACCGAGTTCGCCGGCGGCTTCCTGGCCCCGGGCCCGACCTGCGTCTCGCTCGACGTGCAGGCCGACGGCGGCCCGGCGACCCGCGTCCAGCTCCCGATCGGGAAGGGCACCTGCGGGTAGCGCCGGCCCGCCCGACAAGGTGAAGCCCCCGGCGCGTTGCCGGGGGCTCCGGGGAAGACCGCGCGCGTGCGGAGCGCACGACCTCCGGCTCGTGATCGGACTCGCTAGGCAGACTTGGCGGCGGCGGGCCGCTTGGAGGCGACGGCCTTGCGCGTCATCGACGCGGGCAGGAACTTGGTGGACACGGGACGCACCGCGTCGAGGAGGGCGAGCGAGGCGTGGCGGTTGGCCTCGAGCAGGCCCTCCGCGAACGAGAAGTACGTGTTCACGAGGTCGGCCGGGGCCGGGAAGCTCGACAGCCAGGTCATCTTCGGCATGGTGGCCGGGAGCCTGCTGCCGATCGCCTCGGAGGCGCTCGCGACGCCCGTCACGACGACGTCCTCGACCTGCTTGATCGTGTCCAGCACGCGGTCCTTGGCCCTCGCGATCGTGGCGGTGTACTCGTTCATGGGAACTCCCTCCTGGGTGCGTGCCGGCCGGGGCTTCCCGGTCCGGTGATCTCACTTCGGCGCTAAGTCTACCAAGCACATGCTAGGTCCGACA
>DATBHM010000115.1:0-5032 GCA_036557505.1 Actinomycetota bacterium
GGTCGTGATCCCGTCGACGCCGCTCGACGCGTACTCGCTGCTACGGGCATCGGTGGTCGACCCCGACCCGGTGGTGTTCCTCGAGCCGAAGAGCCGCTACTGGTCGAAGGAGCACGGCGACCTCCGGGCCGACGGCGAGCCGATCGGGCGGGCCCGGGTGGTCCGGGACGGAGACGCCTGCACGATCGTGGCCTACGGGGCCATGGTCGCGAGGTCGCTCGCGGCCGCGGCGCGGCTCGCCGAGGAGGGCACGGAGTGCCGGGTCCTCGACCTCCGGTCCCTGGTCCCGCTCGACGTGGAGGCGCTGGGATCGGCGGCCCGGGCCACCGGGCGCGCGGTGGTCGTCCATGAGGCCCCCCTCACCCTGGGGTTCGGCGCCGAGGTCGCCGCCCGGATCATGGAGGAGGCCTTCGACCACCTCGAGGCGCCGGTCGCGCGGGTGGCCGGGTACGACATCCCCTACCCGCCGGCGACGCTCGAGGAGCACTACGTGCCGTCGTCGGAGCGGATCGCCCGGGCTGTCCGCCGCACCGTGGAGTACTGATGGCCGAACGTGTCTTCGTGCTGCCCGACCTGGGCGAGGGCCTCGAGGAGGCCGAGGTCGTGCAGTGGCTGGTCGCCGAGGGCGACACCGTCGAGCTGAACCAGCCCCTCGTCGAGGTGAACACCGCGAAGGCCCTCGTGGAGATCCCCTCGCCGTTCGAGGGCCGGATCGCGAAGCTCCATGCCGATGCCGGCGCGGTGGTGATCGTGGGGTCGGCGTTCGTGACCTTCGAGGTCCAGGCGGCAGACGCCGGTGGCGAGCAGCCACCGGCGGACGGGGGTGCCGAGGGCCCGGCGGGTGCGCAGGCGGGTGTGCAGGCCGCGACGGAGACCTCGCCGGAGGACGCCGCCGCCGAGGCGCCCGAGCCCGCCGACGGGGAAGCCGCCGCCAACGGCGGCCCACGGCGGCGTGCGGTGCTGGTCGGCTACGGAGTCGCCGAGGAGGAGGACGAGGCTCCGGCTGCCCCCCCGGCGCCCCCGAAGCGCGGGGGTCCGGTCCCGGCGACCCCGCCGGTTCGCCGGCTCGCCAAGGATCTCGGTATCGACCTCGCGTCGGTGGCCGGCTCCGGCCCCGACGGCCGCATCACCCGCGAAGACGTGGAGCGGGCGGCCGCGGTCACCGCCGGCCCCAGCCCGACGTGGACCGGCGGCGACGTCGAGCGCATCCCCGTACGTGGCGTCCGTCGGCTGGTCGCGGAGAAGATGGCGCGGTCGGTCCGGGAGATCCCCCACGTCACGACGTTCCTCACCGTGGACTGCTCGCAGCTCGCCGCGTTCCGGGAGGAGCTCGAACGACGGAACGGCCGCCGGGTCAGCCCCCTCGCGGTCGTGGTGCGCGCGCTGGTCGAGGTGGTTGTCCGTCATCCCCTGCTGAACGCCTCGTTCGACCAGGAGGCCGGCGAGATCGTCGTCCACCGGCCGGTGCACGTCGGCGTGGCGACCGACACCGAGCGGGGGCTGATGGTCCCGGTCGTCCGGGACGCGGGGACGAAGGGGATCGTGGCGATCGCCGACGAGATCGCGGCGCTGTCGAAGGCGGCGCGGGACGGGTCGATCCGGCCGGACGCGATGGGGGGCAGCACGATCACGGTCTCGAACGTCGGGACGTTCGGCGCCGAGTATGGGACCCCGGTCATCAATCATCCCGAGTCCGCGATCCTCGCAACGGGCGTGATCGAGCCGCGTGCGCTGGTCGTCGACGGCGAGATCGTCGCCCGTCCGGCGATGACCATGTCGCTGTCGTTCGACCATCGGCTGCTCGACGGGGCGCAGGCCGGGCGGGCGATGCGCGATCTGGCCGACCTGCTGGAGAGCCCGTTCGAGCTCGGGCGGCTCCCCCGGTGAGCGCGGCGGGGGCCGAAAGGGCCACCCCGTGAGGATCGTCTCGCTCCTGCCGTCGGCCACCGAGATCGTCTACGCACTGGGGCTCGGCGACGACCTCATGGCGGTCACCGACGAGTGCGACTACCCGGAGGAGGCGACCAAGAAGCCGGTGGTCTCGCGCAGCGCCCTGCCCACCGGCCGGCCGCTCTCCAGCCGGGAGATCGACGACGCCGTCCGTGAGCGCATGGGCCAGCACCAGCCGCTGTACCTCCTCGACCGCGCCCTGATCCAGCGCATCCAGCCGGACGTGATCATGGCCCAGGACCTGTGCCGCGTCTGTGCGGTGCCGTCCGGGCAGGTCCGGGAGGCGCTCGACGAGCTCGGCATCGACGCGAAGGTGCTGTCCCTCGACCCCAACACGCTCGACGAGGTCATCGACTCGATCGTCGCGGCCGGCACCGCGCTGGGCCGCGAGGAACGCGCGCGGGAGATCGCCGGGGGCCTCCGCGCCCGCGTCGAGGCCGTCAAGCGGACGGCGCTCCGGCTGCCCTCGATCCGGGTGCTGGCCCTCGAGTGGCCGGACCCCCCCTTCGCGGGCGGCCACTGGGTTCCCGACATGGTCGAAGCCGCCGGGGGCACCAACCTGCTCGCGGAGAAGGGTCGGCCGTCGCGCCAGGTCACGTGGCGCGAGATCGCCGAGGCCACGCCGGAGGTCGTCGTGTTCATGCCGTGCGGCTCCTACCTCGAGGAGGCGGAGGAGGAGGCGTTCCGCCTGTACGACAACCCGGAGTTCGCCGCCACGCCGGCCGCCCGCGAGGGCAGCGTGTTCGCGGTGGACGCGTCCGCGTACTTCTCGCGGCCGGGGCCCCGCATCGTCGACGGCCTCGAGATCATGGCTTGGGCCATCCACCCCGACGCGTACCCGGAGCCACCGGACGACGCCATCGTCCGGGTGCGTCGGTAGGCTGGGCGGCGCCATGACCGGACCCCGCCAGAACTTCGTCGCGCCGGGGGACGTGGGCCGGCGCGTGTCGTTCCAGTTCGAGCTGCCCAACGGGTTCATCGGTGAGGTCGTGGGCACGCTCGAGGACTACGACCGGGCGGCGCAGACGTTCATGGTCCGGGACCGGGCCGGCGACCTGGTGCGCGTCCCCTCGATCCGGGTCCGGTTCGGCCGCGTCGTGACCTGATCGCGTACCGGCAGCCCCTCGCAGAAGGCTGCATCGACGAGGGCCGTCCCGGTCGACCTAGGCTGAACGGACGAACCGCCGCCGATCCTCCGGTCCGATCGATGTCGGAACCTTCGCCCGATGTATCACCCACCTGGGGCTCTTACGCTCCATCCATGTCGATTTCTCCCCGGGAATCCGTCGCGCCGACCTCGTTCCGGTCGCCTGGAGGACCCGGATCTCTCGGCGACGCCGCCCTCCGGGGAGCCGCACCGCAGCCGGCGACGTCGTTCGCCCGGGCATGGTGAACCGGGAGTTGCTCGCGATCCCACGCCCGGTGGCCGGCGAGGAGGCCCCGCGCGCGACCACGGTGGCGAGGGCCTACCGGCGGATCGGCTGCCTCATGCTGGCCACCGACGGGCTGGCGATGGTCGCGGCGATGCTGCTCGCCTATCGCCTCCGGTTCGGCTCGCGCACCCCGAGCGTGGAGTTCCTGCTCATGAGCGGCTCTGCGGTCCCCGTGTGGCTCGGCATCTTCGCCGCGTACTCCCTCTACGCCGTCCGCCGACACGCGTCGACCGACGAGTTCCGCCGCATCCTGTCGGCGGTCAGCGTCGGCGTCATGGTCGTGGTGGCGATCTCGTTCTGGTCGAAGGAGCCGTTCTCCCGCGGGTATCTCGCGATGGCCTGGGCCTTCGCGGTGCTCCTCGTGCTCGGGACGCGCCTCGGGTGGCACCGGTTCATCCGGCGCGCCAACGCGGCGGGTGAGCTCACGCTCCGCACACTCATCGTCGGGACGAACGAGGAGGCCGAGCGCCTCGCCGGGCAGATGAGTCCGGTGGGCAACGGACTCGAGCCGATCGGCCACGTCGAGACGATGACATCGCAGCCCGGTCTGGATGGCGTGCCCGTGGTGGGCGACCTCGCCGATCTCGCCGAGGTCGTCCGCGCCACCCGGGCCGACTGCGTGTTCGTGGCCTCGTCGGCCGTGCGCCTCGAGGACATGCGCGGCGTGACGAAGCTCGCCAGGCAGCGGGGCGTCGAGGTCCGCGTCTCGGCCAGCCTCCCCGAGCTGTCCACGGGGCGGCTCTCGGCCCAGCCGTTCGCCGGCCAGATGACGCTCTCGCTGGCGCCCGTCCGCCTGTCGAGGCCGAAGGCGGCGCTGAAGCGCGCGTTCGACCTCGGACTCTCGATCTTCGGCATCCTGCTGACCGCCCCGGTGTGGCTGGTCACCGCGATCGCCGTGAAGGTCTCCTCGCACGGTCCCGTGTTCTTCCGCCAGATCCGCGTGGGTCGTGGCGGGACGCCGTTCACCGTCTACAAGTTCCGGACGATGCACAACGGCGCCGAGGAGGCCCTGGCCGAGCTCCGCGCGCTCAACGAGGCGTCGGGGCCGCTGTTCAAGATGCGCGACGACCCGCGGGTGACGCGGGTCGGAAAGTTTCTCCGCCGGTGGAGCCTCGACGAGCTTCCCCAGCTCTGGAACGTCGTCCGCGGGGACATGAGCCTGGTGGGCCCGCGGCCGCCCCTTCCCGAGGAGGTCGAGGCGTACGAGCAGGACTGGCACTTCGACCGGCTGGAGGTCATGCCCGGGATCACCGGGCTCTGGCAGGTGAGCGGCCGATCGAACCTGTCGTTCGACGACTACATGCGGCTGGACCTCTCCTACGTGGAGAACTGGTCGGTCGGGTTCGACATGTTCATCCTCGCCAAGACGCTCCCCGCGCTGCTGTCCCGCAAGGGGGCGTGGTAGCCGGGGGGTTGCCCGCGCAAAGTGCCGAGAGGTCCCACCGATCGGGGGGCGGCGGGACCTCGAGGCAAGGGCGATCCGGTCGTCACTCCTGCCGGCGAGGGGGCGGCAGGAGTGATCGGATCGTCGCGAGCAGCTCGTCCATGTCGAACGGCTTCGCCACGAACGCGTCCACCTCGTAGTCCTCGGCGCGGCGGCGTTCCGCCTGCGCGGCCCGGGCCGAGACCACGATCACCTTCGAGGCAGA
>DATBHM010000116.1:0-7592 GCA_036557505.1 Actinomycetota bacterium
GGCCGAGATCCTTCCGTCGCTCGTGGTCATCCTGCTGACCACGGCCGCCAGCACCATCGCGGCGCAGGCGGACTCGCTGGGCGCCGTTCGCTGGCTGGACTCGGTGGAGCGGTTCACGTTCCACCACTCGACGACGGTGCGGGCGATCCCGTGGGTCGTGCTCCTCTTCGTCGGAGCCTGGTTGGTGGCGAAGGGGACGACCGCGGCCCGGCGCGAGCTGGGCCTCGGGCTGCTCCTGATGGGCGCGTGGAACACGCCGTTCTACGTCCTCGCCGGCCTGGGGGTGCGGTTCCAGTTCAGCAACACCGTCCTCGACATCGTCGTCACGATCGGGATCGGCCTGGTCCTCGTCCTGCGGTGGCGGCACATCGACCGGTACGAGGCGGTCGCGTTGATCGTCATCACGCTGTTCACATGGCTGGCGTTCAGCCGCGGCGACTTCCTCACCGCGATCGCCAACGGACCGCTCGGGTTCCTGGGGCTGCCGGCAGCCGTGCTGGTGGTGTTCGGCATCGTGTACACGCTGCTCGCCGACTCGGCCATGGCGTCGGGGTCGAGCCGGTCGTTCCCCCGCGACTCCCGCGCGCTGATCTACCTGGGATTCCTGGTCCTGTCGACCGCGGTGCTCGCCTGGCAGGACATCACGCACGTGGTCTCGAACCTCCAGGGGACCGTGTCGTCGAACGGGTTCGCCGACATCGGCATCCCCTTCGCCGCCTGGCTGCTGATCCGGCGGCCCATGACCCGCCGGGAGGCCGTCGAGGCCTCGCTGCCGTCCGAGGCCGCGGCGTTCGAGGTGGACGACCTGGAGGCGCCGCCGCAGTTCGAGGCGTAGGAAGCCGGCCGCCGCCCGGGTGGTAGGGTCGCGCCGCCGTGGCCTCCCAGATGTCCTCGAACCGCGTCCTCACCGTCCCCAACCTGATCTCGTTCGCCCGGATCCTGTTGATCCCGGTGTTCGTCCTGCTGCTCCTGAACGACGGGACCGAACGCGCCGGGCTGCTGCTGCTGGGGTTCGTCGTGTCGACGGACTGGGTGGACGGCCAGGTGGCCCGGCGGACCGGCCAGGTCTCCGAGCTGGGGAAGCTGCTCGACCCGGTCGCGGACCGGCTGGCCATCGCCGCCGCGCTGATCACGCTGGTCGTCATCGGCGCGTTCCCCCTGTGGGCGGCGCTGCTGATCCTCGTGCGGGACGCCGCGATCCTCATCGCCGGGGTGGCACTGCTGCGCAAGGACGTCCGGATCGACGTCCGGCTGATCGGCAAGGTCGCGACGTTCTCGCTGATGTTCTCGGTGCCCGCCGTCGCCTGGGGCAACCTCGACCTCGGACTCGACGCGACCGCGCTGGCGCTCGGCTGGATCGCGTTCGCCCTCGGGATCGTGGAGTACTACGTCGCCGCGGCCATGTACGTGGGGGACATGCGGGCCGGCCTGGCGGCGAAGCGGGCACCCGCCACGGGCAGTGCCCTGTAGGACGATCGTCCGAGGAGCCCCGGGCGGACCCGCGGCTATGATGGCGGCCGAATGAAGGCCGTCGTGATGGCCGGTGGCCAAGGCACCCGGCTCCGTCCACTGACCTCCAACCAGCCCAAGCCCATGCTGCCGATCGTCGGGGAACCGATGATGCAGCACATCCTGCGGCTGCTCCGCCGGCACGGGTTCACCGACGTCGTGGTCACCGTGCAGTTCCTGGCGAGCGTGGTCCGCAACTTCTTCGGGGACGGATCCGACCTCGACCTCAACCTGACCTACGCCACCGAGGAACAGCCCCTCGGGACGGCGGGCAGCGTCAAGAACGCCGAGTCCGAGCTCGACGAGACGTTCCTCGTGATCTCCGGCGACGCGGTCACCGACTTCGACCTCACCGAGGCCCTGCGGTTCCATCGCGAGAAGCAGGCGGCGGTGACCGTGCTGCTGAAGCGCGTGGCGGACCCGCTCGAGTTCGGCATCGTGATCACCGGCGAGGACGGCCGGATCGAACGGTTCCTCGAGAAGCCGGGCTGGGGCGAGGTCTTCAGCGACCAGATCAACACCGGCATCTACGTGATCGAGCCCGACGTGCTGTCGTTCATCCCGGCGGGGGAGGAGTTCGACTTCGCCCACGACCTGTTCCCGCTGCTCCTCGACAAGGGGATGCCGATGTACGGCTACACCCCCGAGGGGGAGTGGACCGACGTCGGAACCCTCGAGGCCTACCTCGAGGTCCACCGCGACGTTCTCGACCGCAAGGTCGAGGTCGAGATGGCGGGGTTCGAGATGGAAGGCGGCGTCGTCCTCGGGACTGACGCCGAGATCGAACCGGGAGCCAAGGTCCGCGGCCCGGTCTACATCGGTCCCAACACCCGCATCGAATCGGGCGCGGAGGTCCGCGAGCACACGGTCCTGGGGGCGAACACGGTGGTGAAGGCCGGCGCGTTCCTGCACCGGGCGATCGTCCACGACAACGCGTACATCGGACAGTCCGCATCGCTGCGCGCCTGCGTGATCGGCCAGAACACCGACGTGGGCCGGGGCGCCCGGATCGAGGAGGGCGTCGTCGTGGCCGACCAGTGCCGCATCGGCGAGGGCTCGGTCCTGAACCCTCAGGTGAAGGTCTACCCGTTCAAGATCGTCGAGCCGGGGGCACTCGTGAGCCAGAGCATCATCTGGGAGTCGAGGGGGACACGGGCGTTGTTCGGAGATCGAGGGGTCGCCGGGCTCGTGAACCTCGACATCACGCCGGAGGCCGCCCTGCGCCTCGCGATGGCGTTCGCCTCCTCGCTCCCGAAGCGCTCGACGATGGTCGCGTCGCGCGACGGCACCCGGACCGCCCGCATCATCAAGCGGGCCATGGTGGCCGGGGCGAACGCGGCCGGCGTCCACGTGCACGACCTCGAGCTCGCGCCGGTGCCGGTGGCCCGGTTCTACGCCCGGAGCGCCCGCGCGAACGCGGGAATCTCCGTCCGGACCGCGCCGTTCGACGCCGCCGCGGTCGAGGTGCAGTTCTTCGACGGCCGGGGCGTGGACGTCGACCCGGCCGTTCAGCGCAAGATCGAGCGCATCTACTACCGGGACGACCTCCGGCGGTCGTTCGCCCACGAGATCGGCGAGCTCTCGTTCCCGGCCCGGGGGCGGGAGTACTACGCCCGCGAGCTGCTGAACGTCGTGGACTCCCACGCCGTCAGCGACCGCCGGCCGAAGCTCGTCGTCGACTACGCGTTCGGGACGACCGTGCTCACCGGACCGACCGTGCTCGGCCCACTGGGCGCCGACGCACTCTCGGTGAACGCCACCCTCGAGGAGGAGCGCGCGATCCTCTCCGAGGACGACATCAGCCACCACCTCGACGACATGAGCGGCCTCGTACGGGCGAGCGGAGCGGACCTCGGCGCCATGTTCGACTCGACGGGGGAGCGCCTCCGGCTGGTCGACGGGCGGGGCCGGGTGCTGAGTCCCGGGGAGGCGCTGCTCGCCTTCATCGACCTGGTCGCGAGGAGCACGGCGTTCCCCCGGATCGCGGTGCCGGTCGTCACCTCGAGGGTCGCGGACGAGATCGTCCGCCGGCACGGGGGGCACGTCGTGTGGACGCGGATCTCGGCCTCGGCGCTGATGGGCGCCGCGGAGTCACAGCAGGTCGTCTTCGCGGGAGCCGAGGGCGGCGGGTACATGTTCCCCGACTTCCTGGCCGCGTACGACGGAATGATGAGCCTGGCCAAGCTGCTGGAGCTGCTGGCGCGGCAGCAGACCACCCTCGCGGACGTGGTCGACGGGCTGCCGCCGGCGCACATCGCCGAACGTGAGGTCCCCACCGCGTGGGAGACCAAGGGGACCGTCATGCGTCGTCTGCTGGAGCGGGTGAACCCGGACGACGCCGACACGACGGACGGGGTCAAGGTCCACCGGGGCGAGGACTGGGTGCTGGTCGCCCCGCACCCCCAGGAGCCCATCGTGCGTGTGTGGGCGGAGGCGGGCTCGGACGATGAGGCGGAGGCGTTGGCCGACGAGTTCGTCGAGCTGGTTGAGGAGCTGAAGCACTGACGCCCTCGCGTCGCGTGGTGGCGTAGGCTCCCGGCCAACGAGACCGGAGCCCGCGCAGAACCACTGGCATCAACACAGTCGAGTCCCGGGAGGGAACCGAGGTGGAATACCCGCAGGAGCTGCGGTACACGAAACAGCACGAATGGGCCCGAGACGAGGGCGACGGACGCATCCGCGTCGGCATCACGGAGTACGCCCAGGACGCGCTCGGCGACGTGGTGTACGTCGACGTCCCGGACACGGGGACCGAGGTGACCGCCGGCCAGCCGTTCGGCGAGGTCGAGTCCACGAAGTCCGTCTCGGACGTGTACGCGCCGGTGTCGGGAACCGTGATCGAGCGCAACGCCGCACTCGAGGACCGCCCCGAGCTGGTCAACGAGGAACCCTACGGAGACGGCTGGATGATCGCGGTCCAGGGCGACGCCGCCGCCCTGGGCGAGCTGCTGGACGCCGCCGCCTACGCCGCGTTCGTCGAGCAGGAACAGGGCGGCTCGTAACCCCGGATCGCCGTCCGCATCCCGGCATGTCCGTGGGCCCGTTCCCGATTTTTCCTTCGGGACGTGAGGCAACTGTTGAGCGCATTCCGTACGGCGCGTTGACTTCACCTTCACCTCGGGTATAGAGTTCGCCCCTCGGTCGAACCCTCGACCTCCGACGCAACCCGACACGACCCGGAGACGCACGGTGCACTGTCCCAAGTGTCGATATCGGAACCCCGAGGACGCCCATTTCTGCCAGAACTGTGGGGCTCCACTGCAGGAGGAGGGCACCGCAACGTTCGCACCGGTCGAGGTCGAGGAGGAGACCGGCGAGGAGATCGCGCTCCCGCTCGACGAGCTCCACCCGGGCCAGGCCCTCGTGATCGTTCGTCGCGGGCCCAACGCGGGGTCCAACTTCCTGATCGACAAGGACGTCACGACGGCCGGGCGGCACCCCGAGAGCGACATCTTCCTCGACGACGTCACCGTGTCCCGCCGCCACGCCGAGATCCGCCGGCGGGACGGGCGGTTCTACCTCCACGACAACGGAAGCCTGAACGGCACCTACGTGAACCGTCAGCGGGTCGACGAGGCGGAGCTCGCCTCGGGCGACGAGCTGCAGGTCGGCAAGTTCAAGCTGGTGTTCTTCGCCGGAGAGTGAGGGGAACGATGGCGGCGCGAACGTACATGTCGATCGGGGAGGTCCTGCTCGCGCTCAAGACCGAGTACCCGGACATCACGATCTCGAAGATCCGGTTCCTCGAGGGCGAGGGATTGATCGAGCCGGAGCGAACGGCATCCGGCTACCGCAAGTTCTACGAGGGCGACATCGAACGCCTCCGGCAGATCCTCAAGCTCCAGCGCGACGAGTACCTCCCGCTGAAGGTCATCAAGGAGCGCCTGGCCCGCCAGTCCGACGACGGCGAGGAGGTTCCCGAGCCGCGCGACCGGGAGGTCGAGGAGGACCTGGTCGAGCCGCCCACGGGCCTGCAGATGTCCCTCGAGGAGATGTCCTCCGCCACCGGCGTCGACCGCGAGCGGATCGACGAGCTCACGCGGTTCGGCATCCTCTGCACCCACGGGTCGGACGGGAGCACCTACTTCGACGGCGACGACTACATCGTGCTGTCGATCGTGAAGGACTTCTTCCGGTACGGGGTCGAACCCCGCCACCTCACGATGTACCGGCACTTCTCCGAGCGGGAGGCCAGCCTGTTCGAGGCGATCATCCTTCCGATGCTCCGTCAGCGGAACCCGGAGGCGCGCAAGGCGGCCGTCGATTCGCTCACGGACCTCGCGCGGCTGTCCCGAAAGCTCAAGCAGGCGCTGCTCCGGACGAACCTCCGCCAGTACCTCCAGCAGCAGTAGCCCGGTCCGGCGTTTGGCCGGATTCCCTTCGTCGAGCGGGGTTGCTCCGGTACCCTGGGCGTCCCGTGCGCCGCTTCGTCGTTCCCCTCGTCGTCCTCGTCGCGGTGGTCTCGTCCGGACCGATCGCCGGCGCCGCCACGCCACGGCTCCAACCGCAGGCGGTGACGGAGCCGCAGCCCCAGCCGCCCCCGCCGACGGTCGTCCCCGTCCCGTGCCCGTCGGGTGAGTCGGGGGTCTGCACGTCGCCGTCGCCGTTCCCGACGGACCTCCGGACTCCGGCGCCGTCCACGACCCCGCCCCCGGTCTCGGCCGCCGCGGCGATCGTCGAGGACACGGCCACCGGGCAGGTGCTGTTCGCGAAGAACCCCGACACCGAGCGATCCCTCGCCAGCACCACGAAGATCATGACGGCGCTCCTGACGCTCGAACGGGCCAACCCCACGGACGTCGTCACGGTGGGAGCCGACGCCGCCGAGCAGGGGCGGGCGGGGGCGGGCTTCTCCGAGCTGGGTCTCCAGGAGGGCGAGCACCTCTCGGTCGAGCACCTGTTGCTCGCCCTGATGCTCCAGTCATCGAACGACGCCGCGATCGCCCTCGCCGACCACGTGTCGGGCTCGGTCGGCGCGTTCGTGTCGGCGATGAACCAGCGGGCGACGTCGCTCGGATTGCACCACACGGTCTTCTTCTCACCGAACGGGCTCGACGACCGCGGCCACTCGTCGGCCCGGGACATGGCGGCGATCACGCGTGCGGCCATGGCCACCACGGGGTTCCCGGAGATCGTCCGCCGGAAGTTCGCGACGATCCCGGCGCCGTCGGGCCCCGCCCGCGAGGTCGAGAACCGCAACGTCCTGCTGTGGCTCTACCGCGGTGCGACCGGTGTGAAGACCGGCTACACGTCGGCCGCGGGGTTCTGTCTGGTGGCGACGGCGACCCGCGACGGCAGGGGAGTGGTGGCCGTCGTCCTCGGCTCGCCCACCACCGAGGACTCGTTCGACGACGCCGCAGCGCTCCTCGACTACGGGTTCACGGGCTACACGATCCATTCGCTCGTTCGAGCGGGCCAGGCGTTCCGACCGCTCCCCGTCGGCACCCAGCGCATCCCGGTCCGGTCGTCGGCGGGATTGCAGCGGCTCCTGCCGGAGCCGGTGGGGGAGGTGCGCCGGCGCGTGCGCATCCTCCCGGGCCTGACGCTGCCGGTCGCCGCCGGCGAACGCGTGGGCACGGTGTCGTTCACGGCCGGCGGGCTGGGGGTGGGCTCGGTCCCGCTGGTGGCCGCGGGGGGCGTGCGGAACACCTCGCCGGCGGGAGGCGGCGGGACGCTCTGGTGGGTCCAAGGCCTCGACGCCGTCGCGGGCTTCGGCCTGGGAACGCTGTTGCGACTGTTCGGCTGAGATCCGCCGGGGATCCGCGGGATCCCGCGCGGACCGACGGTAGACTGCGCCCCGATGTCCGAGGTGGCGAGGATCCTGTTCAGCGCGTCGGACATCCGCCGCCGGGTGCGCCGCCTGGGAGCCCAGATCGCCGCCGACTACGCCGGCCGATCACCCGTGCTGGTCACCATGCTGAAGGGCGGGGCGCTGTTCCTGTCCGACCTCATCCGTGAGATCCCCCTGCCCCTGCGCGTGGACTTCATGTCGATCAGCGCGTACGGGGCGGACTCCGAGGCCTCCGGCGGGGTCGTCCGCATCCTGAAGGACCTCGACCAGCCCATCGGGGGGGAGGACGTGC
>DATBHM010000117.1:0-2625 GCA_036557505.1 Actinomycetota bacterium
GCAAGATCAACAAGGTCGACCCGTTCTCGCTCGCGCTTCACGACTACGACTGCTGGGGGACAGCTCTCCGCCGCGACTCCTCGCCGAGCCGTGCCGCCGTGGCGATCGTCGAGCAGTACTGCCTCGAGCCGGACCGGTGGATCCTCAAGGTGAACCCGGTCGCCAACTGGAGCCGCAAGCAGGCCTGGGACTACCTGCGGGAGAACGACCTCCCCCACAACCCGTTGTACGACCTCGGGTACGCCCAGGTGGGGTGCGCACCGTGCACGCGGTCGGTGGTGCTCGGGGAGGACGAGCGCGCCGGCCGGTGGGACGGGTCGCAGAAGGTCGAGTGCGGCATCCACTTGCAGCCGCCGCACGAGGCCGCGGCCGAACGCTGACGCGGGCTACTTCGAGGCCGGCACCGAGAACGTCGCGTCGTTCAGCTTGAACGAGAGCGTCCCCAGGGTCCCGTCGAAGTCGATCGCCGTGTAGGTCAGCCCGGGCAGGAGCGGCGGCAGGTTCAACGTGAACGAGAACCGGTCGAACGGCTTGCGGACCGGCCGGAGCACCAGGTCGCCGTGCTCGATCGTGGCGCCGATCACCACGCTCCCGGGGAACCGGCTCGCCGAGACGCGGACGGTGCCGTCGGAGAGGAACCGCACGGAGATCGGGACCCCCTGGGCGCGGAACGCGTCGGTGAGCTGCTGCGCCGTCATCGTCGCCGACCCCGAGCCCTTCTTCGCCACGATGGTCGAGCCCTCGTGGAACAACAGCTTGGCCGGCGAGAACTGGATGTCGTCGAGCGCGAGGTTCGCGGAGGTGAACGCCACGTCGTTCGACGTGAAGTCCTCGGCGTCTGCCGTGACCGAGGAGAGGTTCCCCTCGAGGAGCTGGGGAACGAACAGCGGCCCGCCGAACGTGACGTTGGGCTTCGTGGTCAGCCCGAGGGCGTGCTGCATCTCGTTCGCGACGTAGGCCTCGGCCCACACCCGGCCGGCGAAGTCGACCACCAGGTAGACCGCCGCCACGACGATCACCACGATGATGACGCGTCCGATCGTGCGCAGGATGCCGCCGTCGGAACGGCGCGTCGCGAACGGGTTCGGCGACCGCCGATGGGAGAACGCCCGCCGCCGCGACATCACCACCGCGACATCATCCGCCTCCCCGACCGCTCCACCCCGCGATCATCCACCCGCCGGCGTCACGCGACCAGCCACAGCGCGTCGCGGCGGAGGCCGATCGAGAGGCGGTCGCGCTCGCCGATGTAGTCGCCGTCCACCTGGACCGGGAAGGGGCTGTGCCCGGCGATCTCGACCCGGGACGCGTCGTGGTGGTACCGCACGCCCCGCTTCCTGATCAACGCTCCCGAGAACACCTGCCGGGCCAGCGCCGGCGCCGCCAACCGCGAGAGGCGCTCGACGACCGTGACGTCCAGGCCGCCCTCCAGCCTGGCCTGGGGGGTCAACCGGAGCCCGGCACGCTTGTAGAACGTGTAGGGATCGGTGCGGCCGGTGAACGCCGTGATGGCCTCGACCGGCGCCCCGCCGTCCACGCTGACGGTGAGGAACGGGGCCCGGCCCGCGTACCGGCCGAGGACGGCCCGCACCGAGGCCGAGAGCGCCGCGCGTTCGTACTGGGATCGCGACTCGGCCTGCCGCTCGTCGACCTTCGCCATCACCTCCGCGTCGATCCCCGCGCCGCAGTTCAGGACGAAGTACCGGTCGTCCGTATGGCCGAGGCCGAGCCGCCTGGCCCGGCCCTTGAGTGCCGCGGCGATCAGCCACGACGTCGCCTCGACGGGGTCGTTCGGCATCCCCGTCACGCGGGCCAGCACGTTGGTCGCCCCTCCGGGCAGCACGCCGAGCGCCACGTCGCTCCCGACCAGCCCGTTCACCGCCTCGTTGATGGTGCCGTCGCCGGAGAACACCACGACCATGTCGTAGCCGTCGCGGACGGCCTCCCGCGCCATCTCGGTGGCGTGGCCCCGCCGGCGCGTCTCGTCGACCTCCAGCTTGAAGTCGGCGGCGAACGCCTTCTCGATCACATCGAGCACCGGCCGGGACACCGTCCGGGCCACCGGGTTGGCCACCAGCAGCACGCGCTCGGGCCGGGGACGCGCGCCCATGCCGCCGGACACGGGCGGGAGGAGGGCAACCTCCTCGCCCCCGGTGAGCGCGGTGTCGAAGGACGCGCGCTCACCGTCGACCACCACGGATCCCGCCCGGGCGATCTCCCCGAACTTCGGGCCGAACCGCTCCGTGAGCGCGGCGACGACTTCGTCCACGGTGGCGCCGTCCGCCTCGCACCGGGCCGAACCGGCCTGCTCGCGGAGGGACGCGAACAGCCTCACCCTGGCCACGGCAGCCCCCACGAGGCGTACAGATGCCGGGCGATGCGCTCGGCGAGCCGGTCCGAGAAGCCGTCCTCGGCGTGCCCGAACCGCGACGCCAGCCACAGCGCCTTCGGCTCGCCGGCCGCCCGGTAGAGCCGCCAGGCCTCCTCCTCGTCGAAGTAGTGGTCGTCGCGGCCGTGGATGATCAGGACGGGTTCGGGCGCGATCCTCCCGATCACGTCCTCGGGCGTCTCGGGCCGTTCGATCGTCCCGGCGATGCGGACACCGAACGCCCGCGCCACCCGCCG
>DATBHM010000118.1:0-6462 GCA_036557505.1 Actinomycetota bacterium
AGACGTCGTGGTGCCAGAGCAGCAGCGGCGTCCCGGCGCCGACGGCCCGGGCCACCGGGTCGTCCGCGGCGTCGTCGGTGGCCCGGACGGTCCGCCACCCGATCTCCGGGCCGCCGGAGCCCCGGTCCACGTTGCCGCCCAGCGCCTCTGCGGCGAGCTGCCCGCCCAGGCAGATCCCGAGGACCGGACGCTCCGCCGCGGCGGCCTCACGGATCAGGTCCATGACCCGGTACAGGTGCGGGAAGCGCTCGGCGTCGCGGACGTCGTAGCTGGCCCCGAGCACCACCAGGCCGTCGGCGTCGCCGAGCCGTTCGGGCACCGCCTCGTCCGCCGCCGCGCGGACGTCGAGGTCCACCCCGGCGTCCGCCGCCGCCCCGGCGAGCTGTCCGGGCCCGCCGCCGTCCTCGTTCTCGATGACGAGGACCCGCGGGCGTCCTCCGCTCAGTACCGCCACCGGTGGGCCGCCACGACGTCGTCCGGCTCCATGCCGGCGAACGCCTCCGCCTCGGCCCGGCGGACCGCGACGAACGGCCCGAACAGCATCGGGCCCATCGCCTCCCGGAGGACCTCCGACTTCTCGAGGTTGGCCACGGCCTCCTCGACCGACTGCGGGAGCCGGGCGATGCCGCGCCCGGCCAGCTCCTCCTCGGACAGGTCGCCCGGGTCGACCGTGATCTCCTCGGGCAGCTTCAGGTCGCGTTCGACCCCCGACATGCCGGCGGCGAGGACGGCCCCGGCCAGGAGGTAGGGGTTCGCGCTCTGGTCGAAGCACTTCACCTCGGTGTTCGCCGCGGTCTGCCGCGTCCCCACCATGCCGGTCACGAACCGGACGGCCGCCTCGCGGTTCTCCCGCCCCCAGCAGGCGAACGCGCCGGCCCAGTGTTGGGGGACGAGCCGGAGGTAGCTCGGGACGCTCGGCGAGCCGATGGCGACCAGGGCGGGAAGCTGCTCGAGGACCCCCGCGGTGAACGCCTCGCCGGTGGCGGTCATGCCGTGCGGCCCGTCGCCGCCCTGGTACAGGTTCTCGCCGCCCCGCCACAGGCTGAAGTGGATGTGCCCACCGTTGCCCACGTGTCCGGCGACGACCACCGGGGAGAACGACGCGCGCATCCCGTACCGGGCGGCGACGCCCCGGATCGTCTGGTGCACCAGCACGGAACGGTCGGCCGCCGCGACGGGATCCATCGGCGCCACCGAGATCTCCAGCTGCCCCATGGCGTACTCCGGATGGAACTGCTCGACGCCGACGCCCTCGTCCTCGAGCGCCACGATGAGGTCCCGCGCGAAGTCACCGGCGGTGGCCAGCACGGGCAGGCCGTAGGCCGGCCCGTTGTGCACGGGTTCGTCGGTCTCCGACGTGAGCGAGCCCTGGAACCACTCCAGCTCGTACGCCATCCTCACGTCGATCCCGGCCTCGGTGGCCCGCTGCGCCATCCGCTTGGCGAACGACCGCTGGCAGCCGGGGTAGGCCTCGCCCTCCTGGGTGAACTTGTCGACCGGCGCCCACGCCCACCCCTCCTGCGCCGCGAGCACGTGCGTGGCGTCGGGGTCCGGGAGGAGCCGGAGGTCGCCGACCGGGCCGCCGACCTCGTCACTCGACGTGATGAGGTCGGTCCCGAAGAACACCTCGAACACCGGCGACATCCCGACTCCGTACTTCACGGTTCGTTCGAACAGCGACAGCGGCACGGACTTGACCCGGGTCACCCCGCTGTTGTCGACCTGGCTCAGGGCGACGACGCGGACGCCTCTGGCCATCAGGGCCTGCGTCACCTCCCGGGCCTTGGCGGCGCGGGCGTCGTCCTCGGTCGAAGGCGTGGACATGGTGGCTCCTCCCCTGTGAGCGCCGACGTTGGTCCGACACGGCTCCCAAGCGCCGAGATCATCCCACGGTGCTCCACCAGGTGGGGAGGCCGTGGCGCCGCCCGCGATGCGTACGATCGTTGCGTGACCACGGGGCAGGGCGAGGCGCACTCCGAACTGCTGCGGAAGTTCGGGCTGGAGGACGAGGACCTCGCTGCGTGGGAGGCGAGCGGGCTCGGCGCCGGCGCGTTCGTCGACTGGCTGACCGACCGGGTCGCCCGCCGGCCGTCGGGGGAACGGGCCCGCCGCGTCTACGGCGCCGAGGACGTCCACGACTTCGCGCGCCGGGCCATCCTCGACTCGCTGGAGCTCGGCCCGGGCGACCACCTGCTCGAGATCGGGTGTGGCGGCGGGCTCCTCCTGCGGGATGCGGGCTCGGCCGGTGCGAACGTCACCGGGATCGACCACAGCCCCGACATGGTGGCGCTGGCCCTGGAGCGCGCGCCCGGCGCGGAGGTGGTGCTCGCGAGCGCGGACGCCCTGCCGTTCGCCGGCCGATCGTTCAGCGCGATCGCGATGTCCGTCGTGTTCTTCTTCTTCGACCGGCCGGCCACGGTGCTCGGCGAGTGCGCCCGGGTGGTCCGCCCCGAGGGTCGTCTCGCCGTCTTCACGACCGGCCCGGAGCTGCGGGGGACGCCCGCCGCGCCGGAGCCGCTCGCGTCACGCGGACATTTCCACACGGACGACGACCTCCGCGAGCTCGCCCGTGCCGCCGGGTTCGACGACGTGACGGTGGCGAACGACCGCGGCGGTCAGCTCCTCACGGCGAGGTGGGTCGCCGGACCCTGACGTCCGGGACAGCGTTCCGCGGCGCCGTTCACCGACCACTCGGGAGCAGTGGCAGTCCTGTCCCCGCACGTACGTCGACGGCGATGCCCCGGGTCGGGCAACGCCGTGGAGAGGTCAACCTGCAGCTTCGACGGCGCGCGCGATCAGGCCGGCGAGGAGGGCGATCCGCGCAGGGGCCGTCGCCAGGTCCACCCACTCGGCGGGCCCGTGGTCGTCGCCCCCCACCGGCCCCAGCCCGTCGAGCACCGGGGTCCCGACTCCGGCCACCACGTTCGCGTCGGAGACGCCGCCCGTCTCGGCGCCCGCCACCGAGAACCCCAGCTCGCCGGCGATCTCGTTCGCCAGCACGACGAGGCGCTCGGTCGAGTCGCGCCGGGGCATGGCGGCGTTCTCGTTGTCGGCGTGGACCGTGGCCTCCACGCCCTCCACGCGCGGTGCGGTGACGATCCCGACCACCCGGTCACGGGCTGCCGCCAGGGTGGCGTCGTCCCATGCGCGGACGTCGATCTCCAGCGAACAGGAGTCCGGCACGACGTTGACCCGGGTGCCGCCGGTGAGGACGCCCACGTTCACCGTCAGGCCGTCGACGGTGTCGTTCATGGCCTGGAGGTCGACGGTCTTCAGCGCGCCGTCCAGGACCGCGTGGCGGCCGCGGTGGGGTTCCACGCCCGCGTGGGCCGCCCGGCCGGCGAGCTCGACCCGGATCGTCGTGACCCCCTTGCGGGCCGCGACGATGTCGCCGTTCTCCCGGCCCGCCTCCAGCACGAACGCGGCGTCGCTCGCCGCCGCACACTCCCGGATGGCCGGGCGCGACGACGGCGATCCCACCTCCTCGTCGGGGTTGCACACGAACGTCACCGACCCGAACCTGTCGTTGCCGGTCGCCCGAAGCGCGGCGACGGCGTCGACGCCTGCGAGGAGCCCGGACTTCGCGTCCGACACGCCGGGGCCGAACCCACGGCCCTCCTCCTCGCGGAACGGCCGGGCCGCGGCCGTCCCGTCGGGGAACACGGTGTCCATGTGACACACGAGCAACACGTGATGCGTGCCGCTCCCGGTGATCCTGGCGATCAGCAGGTCGCCGAGGCGTCCGTCGGCGTCGCCGGTACGCCGGTCCACCTCCCACCCGTCCGCGCGGAACCGGCCTTCCAGCACGTCGGCCACGCGGTTCACGCCGTCCGGGGACGACGTCCCACTGTCGATCGACACGAGCCCCCGCAGCGCGTCGGCGAACGCCGCCCGGCGGCCTTCGAGATGCTCCGCCACCGATCCGATGTCCATGCCGCTCAGACTATGCTCCGTTGCAGCCCGGGGGGCGACGTGGCGCTCCCGCGGGGAACCGAAGGGGGACAACGACGATGGGCGTGGACGACGTCGGCTTCGTCGACCATCACTGCCACGGCGTGGTCACGCAGGACCTCGACCGGCCGGCCTTCGAACGGATGCTCTCCGAGAGCTTCGACCCGCCGCCCGAGGGAACGACGCAGTTCGACTCGCCGTTCGGACTGGCCGTCCGGCGGTGGTGCGCGCCCGTGCTCGACCTCGAGCCGTTCCCGGCGCCGGACGACTACCTCCGCCGGCGGGCGGAGCTCGGCGCCGACGAGGTCGCACGCCGGTTCCTCGCCGAAGCGGGGCTGGAGTCGCTGCTGATCGACACGGGCTACCGTTCGCAGGAGCTCCACGACCTCGACGGGATGCGGCAGCTGTCGGGACGGCCGGTCCACGAGGTCGTCCGGCTGGAGGCGGTGGCCGAGCGCGTCGCGGTCAGAGGGGTCGAGGCCGCCTCGTACGCGGCGGCGTTCGCCGATGCCCTGGAGGACGAATGCCGCGACGCGGTCGGGCTGAAGACGATCGTCGCGTACCGGGGCGGGTTCGAGTTCGATCCGGAGCCGCCGAGCGGGCTCGACGTGACCGACGCCGCCGGGGCGTTCCTCCGCCAGGCCTCGACCGGACGTCCCCGCCTGGCCGACCAGGTGCTGCTGCGGTTCGGCATCTGGACGGGGGCGCGCCTCGCCAGGGAACGGGGCTTCCCCATCCAGTTCCACGTGGGGTGGGGCGACCCCGACCTCACGCTGCACCGCACCAACCCGTCGCTGCTCACGGATCTCATCCGGGCGTTCGGCACGGAGCGCGTCAACGTCGTGCTGCTGCACTGCTACCCGTTCCACCGGGTGGCCGGCTATCTGGCGTCGATGTTCGCCAACGTCCACCTCGACGTGGGGTCCGCGCTGCATTTCCACGGGCCGAGCTCCGCCACGCTGCTGGCCGAGGCCATGGAGGTCGCGCCGTTCTCCAAGCTCCTCTACTCCTCGGACGCGTTCGGCGTTGCCGAGGGGTACCACCTCGGGGCGCTCCTCCACCGGCGCGCGATGCGGCAGCTCCTCGACCGGTGGATCGGCGAGGACAGCTGCGACGCGGCGACGGCCGACCGGATCGCCGAGGCCGTGGCCCGCGGGAACGCCCACCGGATCTATCCCGTGCCGGGGTGAGCGCGCACGGTCCCCTGCCCGAACGCGATGCGCGGGCCGTAGCTGGCATCCTGAAGCTCCGGTTCTTCCCGCTGGCCGTCACGGGAGGCGAGGGCTCGTGGCTGGTCGCCGAGGACGGCCGGCGGCTGCTCGATCTGTCGGCGTCGTGGGGCGCGGCGGGGCTCGGGTACGGCCACCCGGCGGTGGCGTCCGCGGTCGCCGGGGCCGCCCGGAACATGGCCTCGGCGGGCGTCATCTCCGCGATCAACGAGCCGGCCGTGGCGCTCGCCGAGGAGCTGCTGGCGACCCTCCCGGGTCCGGGCGAGCGGCGGGTGTGGTTCGGCCACTCCGGCTCCGATGCCAACGAGGCGGCCGTCCGCGCGATCGAACGGGCCACGGGGCGGCGGCGGTTCCTGTCGTTCGTCGGCGCGTACCACGGCGGGACCGTGGGGTCGATGGCGGTGTCCGGCCATCCCGCGCTCGAGCGAGCGGAGGCGTCCCGGCTGTCGCTCCTTCCCTACCCCGACCCGTACCGGCCGCGGTTCGGAGATCCGGGCCGGGGCGTGCTCGAGGAGCTCGACCGCGTGCTGGCGGAGGAGGTCGACCCCGCCGACGTGGCCGCCCTGTTCGTCGAGCCGATCCAGGCCGACGGAGGGATGATCGTCCCGCCCGATGGGTTCCTGCGTGGGCTGCAGGAACGGTGCCGACGCCACGGCATCCTGCTCGTCTGCGACGAGGTCAAGGTGGGGATGGGCCGGACCGGCTGGCTCCACGCGTTCCAGGCCGACGGCGTCGAGCCCGACGTCGTCACGTTCGGCAAGGGCCTCGGCGGCGGCCTTCCGCTGTCGGCGGTGGTGGGACCGGCGGCGGTGATGGACGTCGCGCCCGCCTTCGCCATCCTCACGACGGCCGGCAACCCGGTGTCGGCGAGCGCGGGGCGGGCGGTGCTCGCGACGCTGCGGGAGGACGAGCTCCCGGCCCGGGCCGAGGCGACCGGCGCGGCGCTCGCGGCGGGGCTCAGCGAGCTCGCCGGGCGGCATGCGCTGATCGGGGACGTCCGGGGCCGCGGGCTGGCGCTCGGCGTGGAGCTCGTGACCGACCGCGACACCCGCGAGCCGGCCCCGGCCGCCGCCGCGAAGGTCGTGTTCCGCGCCTTCGAGCTCGGCGTGGTGCTGTTCTACGTGGGACTCCACTCGAACGTCCTCGAGCTGACCCCGCCGCTCACGCTGTCGGCGGACGAGCTCGACCTCGCGCTCTCGACGCTCGACCGCGCCATCGGCGACGTCGAGGCGGGCAGGGTCCCGGACGAGGCCGTCGCGCCGTACGCCGGCTGGTGACCGGG
>DATBHM010000119.1:0-9029 GCA_036557505.1 Actinomycetota bacterium
GGCACGCGTCCGGTGGCCCGACGCAGGATGGACAGCACGAGGTCGAGCAGGAACACCCCCAGGCACCCCGTCGCCCCGGCGAGCGTCTGGACGTGGCCGCCCGCCTGGAACGCCGCGATCGCCAGGGCGGCCCCCAGCAGGTAGGCGCCGTTGTCGCCGAGGAACAGCCGGGCCGGTGGCAGGTTGTGAACGAGGAACCCCGCGACGGCCGCCGCGAGGCAGACCGGGAGCAGCGCGGGATGCCCGTGCGGTTCGCCGAGTGCGATCACCGCGATGCCGGTCCCGCTGAGCACGCACAGGCTGCCCGCCAGGCCGTCCATCCCGTCGACCATGTTCACGGCGTTCAGCGCCCCCACGTAGAACACGAGATAGGGGACCGCGACCAGCGCGCCGCCCGGCCCGGCGGTCCCCCACCCCGACCACATCAGCACGACGCCGAGCACCACCTGGACCACGAGCCGCACGATGGGCGGCACCCGGAGCGCGTCGTCCGCGAGGCCCAGCGCCACCGGGCCGAAGAGCGCCACCGTGACCCCGGCCCCGAGGGGCCATCCGTGGGTGGCGACGCCGGCGGCCACCCCCCCGGCCACCGCGAGGCCGCCGAGGTACGACACGGGCCGGTGATGGGGCTTGAGGGAGGCGTCGGGATGGTCGAGCGCGCCCACCCGCGATCCCAGCGCGCGAACGACGAACCCGAGGACCACCGCCACCGGCAACGCCACGACGATCTGCACCCAGGACGCGTGCAGGTTCGGCGCGCCGACGACGAGCGGCGGCCCGGGCATGCCGGTCACCGACGCCCCCGGGCCATCAGGCGGCCGTAGACCTCGAGGGTTCGTTCGACCACGGCCTCCTCGTCGAACCCCGCGAGCATCCGGGCCCGCCCGGCACGGCCCATCCGCTCCCGCTCGCGGGGGTCGCCGAGCAAGCGCTCGACGGCGGCCGCGAGCGCAGCCGGGTCACGCGCCGGAACCAGCAGCCCCGTCTCGCCGGGATCGACAACCTCGCGGCACCCCCGGATGTCGGTCACCACCGCAGCCCGTTCCATGGCCTGCGCCTCGATCGCGGAGCGCGGCACGCCCTCGCGGTGCGAGGCCAGGACGAACACGTCGAGCGCCGCGAGGATCACCGGCATGTCGGTTCCCTCCCCGTGGAACACGACCCCCTCGTCCCGGGCCCGCCGGACGAGCCCGTCGTCCAGCCGGTCGGACTTCGTCGGCTCCTCGGGTCCCACGACGACGAAGGATGCGCGCCCCCGCAGCGTCCGTGCCGCCTCGAACAGCTCCGGGTAGCCCTTCTCCGTCACCAGTCGCCCGACCGTCCCCACCACGATCGAGCCGCCCTCGGCCCCCCACCCCGTGCGCACCGCGGCCACGGCCGCCGGGTCGACCGCCAGGGGGTCGAATCGCGTGAGGTCGACGCCGTTGCCCAGCCACGACGCCCGCTTCGCCGGGACGACGCGGTTTCGGATCGCCCAGTCGTAGTCCTCCCGGCTCTGGAACAGCTCGTGGTCGGAGAACCGGGACGCCACCCGCTCCGCGGCTGAGATCAGCCCCCGCCGGACGGGAGGCAGCGCGGGGTTGGCGTACAGGCCGTGGACGGTGTTCACCACGACCGGCACCCGGGCGAGCCGGGCCGCGACCCGTCCCAGCACACCGCTCTTGGGGTTGTGCGTGTGCACGATGTCGGGACGCTCGGATCGGAACAGCCGGACCAGGTCCCGCAGCGCCACCGCGTCCTGCCCCGGGGTCCAGCTCCGCCCCAGCGACGGGACGGGGAGGTGCTCGATTCCCAGCGCCTCGATCCCCGCGACGTACGGGCCGGGCGCCGACGCCCCGGCCACCTCGAACCCCGCCTCCCGGAACCGCACCAGCTGGTGCGCCAGGAGCACCCGCAGCGACAGGTCGACGGTGGTCAGGTGGATCAGCCGGGGCCGCCTGGCCCGGACGATGGTGCTCATCGACCCACGTCGCCCCGCCGGGCGCCGCCGACCGTCCCCGCGTTCATCGGCCGGACCTGCGGAGCCGGTCGTAGAGACGGTCCTCGAGGGGCGGGATCCCGTGCAGCCACCGCCGGAAGAAGAAGAAGCCGTCGCTCGCCCGGACGGGCGTTCGGGACAGCCGGTGGGGATCCACGCGGCCGGGGAGGTTCTTCGTCCCGTCCGCGCCGACCGCCCACCGGTACCGGCGCGCCACCACGTCCTCGTTCCCGATCACGGCGCGAGGGTAGGCGAACAGGTCGGGGTCCACGCCGGCGCGCTCCCGGAGGAGGGCGTTGGATCGTTCGCACTCGTCCTCGGCCTCCGAGGGGCGCAATCGGTCGAACTCGCGGTGGGTGTGCGTGTGCGACCCGACGCCGACCAGGCCGTTCGTCGCCATCTCCCCCACCTGGTCCCATCGGAGCGGACGCGGCCGTTCCCCACGGTCGGCGGCCCCGGGGCTGATCGGCGCCGGCGAGTCGCCCTCCATGAACCCCGTGGCCAGGAACACGGTCGCCGGGAGGTCCAGGTCGCGGAGCACGGGCCACGCCCGCGTGTAGACGTCGCCGTACCCGTCGTCGAACGTGATCGCGACGCGGTCCCGCTCGAGCGGCGCCTCGGCCAGGCGGTCGAGCCCGGGCCCCAGCGGCACGACCTCGGCGTTCGACGCCAGCCACTCCATCTGGCGCCGGAACGTCCCGAACGGCATGTCCATCTCCTGTCCCTGGCCGGCCCCGACGCGGTGATAGATGAGGACGAACAGCCCCGGCTCGCTGGTCCGCCGGGCGGCGCCCGGCGCGAGGAGCGCCAGCTTGACCCCCTTCTTCGCCGCGGCGACGGCGGCGAACCGGACGTTCACCGGCGCCCGGCGGCGGGCCGCCCGCTCACGCCCCGGCGGTCGCCGGCGTGGACGCCGCCGCGACCCGCTCCTCGGCGCCCAGCCGCCCCGGCACCCCGGCCTCCGACCGGCCGGGCTTCGCCACCATGCAGATCAGCATGAACAGGAACGGCAGCACCTGGGTCCGCTGGCGGGCCAGCAGGCCGAAGTTCGACAACGAGGACAGGATCACCGAGAAGGCCAGGAACGCTGCCGAGGCGAACAGCACCATGCCGTTGCTCCGCCACCTTCGGAGCCCCCGCCAGATCTGCCGGCGCCGCGCCACGATCAGCACCACCAGCAGGACGCCCTCCAGCGAGGTCAGCGCGGGGAACACCCCGCCGGCCTCCCACGGGAACGGGCGGAAGTTCGCGGTGATCACGGCCTGCGGGAACCCGGCCGGCGACAATGCGTTCGGCGGCGAGAAGTTCGATCCGGTGAGGCCCGTGTGGAACTCGGTGGACTGCGCGGCCTGGAACGCCTCGACCGCGTTCGAGTTCCCGAGGTACGCCGCCGTGTGCGTGATCGTGTAGAACGCCGCAAGGGAGAGCAGCGGCACCATGATCAGCCAGGTGAGGGCGGTGACCTGCGGCGACTGCCGCCGGGCCGGCCGGAGCAGGAACGCCGCCGCGGCCGCGACCATCAGCCCCGTCGCGATGGGCGGGCGGATCATGAACGCGCCGACCAGCCCGATGGAAGCCGGCACGAACCCCCGGAGCATCTCCCCCCGGAACAGCGACGCGAAGCCGTACACGGCAAGCCCCAGGAACATCACCACCAGCGAGTCCTTGCCCAGGCTCGACGGCCAGTACCACATCGACGGGAGGAAGAAGATCAGGAAGGCGAACAGCCGGTGGTCGCCCTCGGGAAAGGCGATCCGGAACGCCTTGTAGAAGTACCAGCCGCCGACGAACGCCAGCGCCGAGTGGATGACGAACGCGCCGAGCAACGTCGTGCCGATCAGGGCGAACAGGATCCCCGTCGTCCAGTTGACGAACGGCGTCCCGAAGTACGGCGCCTTCACCGCCGGGAACTGCAACGACCGGAACAGCGGCGCGAACACCTTGCCGGCGCCGTAGTAGCCGTTCGCGTCGGCCACACCGTGGTAGACGGCCTGGATGATGAAATACCGGAGCAGGCTCCCGATCAGGTGCAGCGCGAGGGCGGTCGCGACGAAGGGCACGGTGAGCGTTCCGTCCCGAGCGACGGCCTTGGGCAGGACGAACGCCGCGACCAGCGCCACGAGCGCCACCGACACCAGGTACATCTGGCCCTCGAACCCCGACCGTCCGAGGGCGACCACCGCGGCGCAGCACGCGACGAGCACCGCCATCCAGACGAGGACGACGGAGGGCCGGCGCGCCGGACGGGACCGCAGCGCCTGCGTCGACACGGGCTCATGCTACCGGCCGCCGGGGCCCCGGTCCGGCAGGCTCCACCCGGCCCCCGCATGCCCGCTAGAACAGCTCGAGGTCCCCCATCGAGAGCGACCACGAGCCGGCCGCAAGGGGGTCCGGCGTCCCCGCCGGAAGGGCGACGCCGTCCACCGGGCGCACCACGAACGTCATGCCGGCCCGGGGCAGCCGGCGGTAGCCGGCCCGGCGGTACGCGGGCCGAGCCGGCGACGTGGGGCCCGTGTGCGCGACGGCGTGGTCGGCGCCCGCCTCCCGGGGGAGCGCCCGGAGCAGGCGGGTCAGCGCCTCCTGCTCGCCGAGCGCCTCGCACACGACGGCCTCGGTGAGCGACCCGCGTGAGCGGAGACGCGCGATCACGAGCGCCGGGGCCGGCCCCGTCGCCAGGACCGCGCGGTAGGGCAGGGGTCCGTCCGCGTACCGCCACCGGAGGTACGCCCGGGAGATGTGCGTGGCGAGCCCGCCGGCTGGCGAGGCGACCGACAGCACCTCGTCGACGCCGTCGCCGGCGAGCACCGTCGCCGCCGGGGGCAGGCGGTCCGTCGCCGCGTCGACCGGATGCCCGCTCGCGAGGTTCCGGCGGACGGCCGCGCCGGCCAGCCGACCGGGATGGCGGACCCTGAGCCACACCGGCCATCGCGCCACCTCCCGCCACCCCAGCTTCAGGTAGCCCGGGAGGCTCTTCGAGTTCGGCGTGTTGAACACGAAGGCGATGCCCTCCTCGCGGCACCGCTCGAGTCCCCGGCGGGTGAGCGAGGAGAACACGCCCCGACGCTGGACCTCCGGCGCGGTGGCCGTGTCCACCGCGCGCACGGCGTCGATCCCGATCGTCGAACCCGGGCCCACGAGGGACCACCGCATGAACGTCCGGACCCCGACCAGGCGTCCGTCGTCCTCGGCCACCAGCGCCACCGAGTCCCCGAAGGGGTTCCGGAGGTGCTTCCAGACGAACAGCTCCCGGCGGTCGGCTCCCCCGGGGCCCGGGCCCAGCGCGCGCCCCAGCAGCTCGACGACCGGGTCGACGTCCGACTCCTCGAAGGGCCGGATGTGGACGGCCGCCGACGCGTCGGTCACGGCGTCCCCACCGCCGCGCGGGCCGCCAGCGCGGCCTCGTACACGGCCTCCGTCCTTCGGACCATCGTCTCGATCGAGTGCCCGTCGGCGGTTCGCCGGGCCCGCTCCCCCATCGACCGCCGGCGTTCGGGATTCCGCAGCAGCCCGACGATCGCCGACGCCAGCGCTTCGGGGTCGTCGGGGGGGACCACCAGCGCGTCGTCCCCGTCCGTCGCCACCTCCCCGACGCCACCCACCGCCGTCGCCACCGGCGGCAGGCCCAGCGCCATCGCCTCCAGCAGCGACACCGGCATCCCCTCGAATCTCGACGCCAGGCAGTACACGTCGAATGCCGGCATCAGCGTCGCCGCATCCGGCACGTATCCGGCCAGGGAGACGTGGCCCTCGAGACGGAGGCGCGCGATCTCGGCCCGGACCGGTCCGGGGTCGATCGGGAGCCCGGCGAACACGAACCGCGCCTCGGGGCAGTCGTCCACGACGGACCGGGCCGCCCGGACCAGCCCGACGTGGCCCTTCTTGGCCGTGATCCCCCCCACCGTGCCCACCACCGGGACGCCGTCGGGGAGCCCCAGCCGAGCGCGGGCGTCGGCCGGCGTGAGCGCGCGGCCACGGATGCCCGCCGCGTCGACCCCGTTCGGGATGACGGTGACGGTCGTCCCGGCGGCCGCGGCGGGCGCGATCGAGGCCGCCACGCCGCCCGACACGGCGATGACCGCGTCGTTGCGGCCGAACGTCCGAGCGTTCAGCCGTCGAGTGGGGACGCGGTACCGGTCCCAGGTGTTGTGCTCGGTGTAGACGACGGCCGGACGCCCCGCCCCCAGCCGGGCCGACGCGCGCCGTGCGCCGACCCCCGCCGAGGGGAGGTGGGCGTGGATCAGGTCGAACCGCTCGAGGCGGATCACGTCGGCCAGCCGGCGGGCCCACCCCGGGCTCCACGCCCGCCGGACGTCCAGGCACCTCGTCGGCACCCCGGCCGCCACCAGGTCGGCCGCCAGGTGATCCTTCCACGGGAGGAGGTACGCGCACTCGACGTCGAACCGGTCGCGGTCGACGAACGGCGCGGCGTCGACCAGCAGGCGTTCGGCGCCGCCGGGACCGAGGCCCTTGATCAGCCAGAGGACACGGGCGCCCCCCCTGCCACCGGGTCGGCCGCGGGGCCGGCTGCTCACGAGAAGAACGAGGTGGTGGAGCGCTCGGGGTCGGGGTCGGGGTCGGGGTCCGCGTCGGAGCGGGAGCGTGTGCTGCCGTTCTGCGAGGAACCGTTGGCGCCGGGGGAACTCAGCGTCGCCGGTTCGTCGGCCGCGGGCCCCGGGGCGCGCGATGCCGTGGACCCGGGCACCGGGACGGTGTCGGACTCGGGAACGGCCTCGCCGCCGAATCCACCGGTGTCCGTCCCCGACCCCACGTCGGCGAGCTCGGCCTTCGCGGCCTTCCGCTTGGCCCTGCGAGCCTTGCGGGCCCTGCGGCCCTTCTCCTCGGGCTCCTGCTCGTAGTAGTAGGCGGACGTGTACGCGTAGTAGTCCGCATAGTAGTAGTACGAGGTCGCCGGGCCGAAGTTGTTCAGCACGGCGCCCACCACCCGGGAGCGCACCTTCGCCAGCTGGTCCCGCGCGTGGGCGAGGACGCGGCGGTTGGTGGCCTCGTTCACCACCAGCAGCACCGCGTCGGAGAGCGTGGCGAGCACCGACGCGTCCGCCAGGCCGAGCACGGGCGGCCCGTCGAGGATCACCCAGTCGGCGGCGTCGGCGGCCTGCTCGAGGAACTGCTTCATCGCCACGGAGCCCAGCAGCTCGGCCGGGTTGGGCGGGATCGGTCCGCCGGCCAGCACCCGCAGGCCCTTCACACCGGGATCCTGGATCGCCTCGAGCAGGGTGGCCTGACCGGAGAGCACCGTCGACAGCCCGATGCGGTTCGACAGTCCGAAGAACTTGTGGATCGACGGTCGCCGGAGGTCCGAGCCGACCAGCAGCACGCGTTGGCCGGCGAGCGCCATGACCGTGGCCAGGTTGGCCGCGGTGGTCGACTTGCCCTCGCTCTTCACGGGGCTGGCGATCAGCAGCCGCCGGATGGGCCCGCCCACCGAGAAGAACTGCAGGTTGGTCCGGAGCGTCCGATACGACTCGGTCGCAGGCGCCCTCGGGTCGGCGACGGAGACGAGATACAGCACGTCGCGTTTGCCCTTCGTCCCCGAGGCGCGGGTGCTCACGTGGGGGATGACGCCGAGGAGCGGGGCGCCCGCCTGCCGCTCGAGGTCGTCGGGGCCGCGCAGCGAGTCGTCCGCGTAGTCACGCAGGAACGCCGCGCCGATCCCGAGCGCGAGCCCGATGATCACGGCGAAGATCGCGTCGCGGAGATGGTCCGGCCGGATCGGGTGGTGCGACACCTTGGCCGGCTGCAGGATCGCGCTGCTCGTGTCCGAGTTCACCTGGTCGAGGGCCTGCTGGTTCTGCACGATGTACTGCTGGTCGAGGGCGACCGCGGTCTGCAGGTCGTTGCGCTGGCTGGTGATGACCTTGGGCTCGGTCGCCCTGAGGGGGTGGAGCGCGTTGAAGTTGTCGAGGTTCTGCTCATCGGTGTGCTTCAGCTTGGTGAACCTGCGGATCGCCGCCTCGAACGGCGCCGCGGTGGACGCGTTGCGGTACTGGAGGTACTGGGTCGCGAATGCCTGGGCCAGGTCGGCCGCGCGCTCGGGATTCGGGTGCTGGGCCTGGAACAGCAGGATCGACCCGGCGTTCTTGAGCGGAGCGACCGTCATGAAGCGCGCCAGCTGGTCGGGGCTGACGTCGTGGGCCCATGACACGTTCTGCTGCACGAGCTGGGAGACGTGGTAGCTGACGGCGATCTGGGCCTCCACCTCGGGGTCGATGCGGGGGACGAACGGCACGCCCGCGGAGTTCTGCGTCTGTGGCGCCGTCGGCGTGACCACCTTGACCTGCGACTGATAGACGGGGACCTGCCGGTACGACAGGAACATCACTCCCGCGACCACCACCACCAGGACGATGAACGCGGTCCACTTGCGGGTCCAGACGATGCGGACGTAGTCGCGGAGCTCGAGGTTGGAGGTTCGCGTCGCTCGCGTGTCGGCCACAGGGCTCTCCAGCAGGGCGCGGGCGGGTGCGGGCGGACCGCTGGTCCCGCGCACCGGTCTTCGTGAGGCTACCGGCGGGCACCCCCCTCGTCAACGAACAGTGGGCTGACCTGCGCGTCCGCGCCCGGTTCGCTCGCTACACTATGCGCGTCCCGGGCGGCACCTGCGCCCCGCCGCCACACAACCAGCGAGGAAGGAACCGGACCAGCATGCGCATCCTGATCCTGGGGGGAGACGGCTACCTCGGGTGGCCCACCGCCATGCACTTCTCGAAGCGAGGCCACGAGGTCTACGCCATCGACAACTACCTCAGGCGGAGGGCCCACACCGAGCAGGGCACCGACTCGCTGACCCCCATCGGCGCCTCGCTCCCCGAGCGGGCCGCCGCGTGGAAGGACGTCGCCGGCCTCGAGATCCAGGTCGCAGAGGACAACATCTGCGAGTACGGGGTCGTCGAGCGGGTCTTCACCGACTTCCGGCCCGAGGCCGTCATCCATTACGGCGAGATGCCGTCCGCCCCCTACTCGCACAAGGGGCGCGAGCACGCGGTGTTCACGCAGTACAACAACGTGGTCGGCACGCTCAACGTCCTGTTCG
>DATBHM010000120.1:0-7556 GCA_036557505.1 Actinomycetota bacterium
GGCAGGGCTCAGACCCCATCTGGTCGGGCGCCACGCGCTGACGATCTTGGCGAGTGCCGTGACCAGGAACAGCTGCCCGATCAGCATCTCGAGCACCGCGAACGATTGTCCCGGGTTCTCCGCTGGGACCAGGTTCCCGTACCCGGTGGTGGTCAGGGTCGTGAAGCTGAAGAACAGGTCCTGCGCGGTCGTGCCCTCGCCACCCGGGCCGAAGAACGAACCGCTCTGCAGCAGGCCGAGGGCCCGGTAGGAGAAGGCGAAGAACATGCCGATCATGAGGTACGCATCGATGACCCCGAGAACGACCTCGCGGTCGACGCTCCCGCTCTGGACGATCGAGCGGACGATGGAGATCGGCGTGACGAGGAACATCAGCCCGCCCGCCACGAACACCCACCCGGACGGCTCCTTGCTGGCGCCGAAGAGGTTGAGGACCGCCGCCCCCGCGGCGAACGCCATCGCGGCGAAGGCGATTCCCCGGACGACCCGGCGTGCCTGCGAGGCGCGGAGTGCGATCAGCACCGTGGCCATCTGGGCCACGATGACGATCGAAGCGCCCTGCTTCCGGATGGGCGAGCCCGACAGCGCGATCGACAACCCGTAGGACACCGCGAGCCCGAGCAGGACGAGCCCGAAGCTCCTCGTCGACATCAGCTCGCGGAACCGGCTGCCGCGGGGTCGGGTCCGGCGCTCGGCCCAGTCCCGCACCACCGCATGACCCCTTCGACCCGGGCGTTCCTCCATGCCTTCGACTCCCCGTCCCGTCCGCCGGGACGGCCCGTATCAAACGACACTCCACCTCCGCCCGCCACCACCACGGCGTGACGATTCCGCCGGACCCGGTACGGGGCCGGGGTCATCCCGCGGGCGCAAGTTCATCCCGATGGTGCGATGTTCCGCAGCGGGGCGGTTTGCTGGCATCGGTGGCGTCGCACGGCTCGCGCGGCTGTTCGGCCCGCGTCATTCGGGAGGCTCCGAAAGGAGGGGTGTCATGGCTCCGGGAGGGCCGTACCGGTCCGCGGCGGACGACCCGCTGGCGGGCAAGAAGGAGGTCACCGGCTGGGGCGGGTACATCCTGTTCGCGGCAAGCATCATGATCCTGCTCGGGATCTTCACGCTGATCATGGGATCGGTGTCGCTGTTCGACGAGTCGTTCTTCACGACGCCGCCGAGCGGCGTACTCGTCACCGGCTATCACGCCTGGGGCGTCGTCCATCTGGTCGTCGGACTGTTCGTGCTGCTCGCCGGGTTCGGGCTCATCTCGGGCAGGTCCTGGGCCAGGGTGATGGCCGTGATCGTCCTGGGCGTGAACGCCATCACCCAGCTGGTCTTCTCCTCGGCGTACCCGATCTGGTCCGTCCTGGTGATCGCCCTCGATGTCCTCGCCATCTACGCGGTGACGGTCCACGGACGCGAGCTCGCCGACCGCTAGCCCATCGGACGAACGACGGAAGGAGCAACGCATGGCAGATCTGGTCGCGATCGGCTATCCCGACGAGACGACCGCGCTCGCGGCGATGGACGAGGTGGACCGGCTGGCTGGAGAGCTCATCATCCAGCCGGACGCGGTCGCCGCGATCGTCCGCAACAAGGAGGGCAAGATCCGCGTCACCACCAACCACCACGTGGTCGGGCAGGGGACGACGTGGGGCCTGTTCTGGGGGTTCCTGTTCGGGATCCTGTTCTTCGTCCCGTTCTTCGGGATGGCGATCGGCGCGGGCCTCGGCGCGATCATGGGGAAGATCGAGAAGACCGGGCTGGACAAGGAGTTCACCAACCAGGTCCGCGACATGCTCCAGCCGGGCACGTCGGCGCTGTTCCTCGTCGTGGAGAAGGTCACGCCGGACAAGGCCGTGGAGGCCATGAGCAAGTTCGGCGGCACCGTCCTCAAGTCCTCCCTGTCGAAGGAGACCGAGAAGGAGTTGCAGGACGCGCTGCACGGCGGCGGTTCGGCCCAGTAGCCCTTCGAACGACGAATCGGCCGGCCTCCGCCCGTGACGACGGGTGGAGGCCGGCCGTTCGCATCCCCGGGGCGGGTCGTCTGGACACCTGTGGGCAGACGATCACCCCGGATCGTCGCGAGGTTCACCCCCGGGGGGTGATGCGCCGGAGGCCCTGCGGATCGGACGATCTGCGCACGGACGGGGGAACCCGTCCAAAGTTGTCTCCGACGCCCGCGATCGTTCTGACAGGGGGATCGCCATGGCGAACGGGTCGGGCGCGGTGGCCGGGACCATTCCGGCGGGACGGGACGCCCGGGCAGCACGTGGTGAGCGGCCGTCCACGGACGGCGACCCGGTGGAGTCGGTGATCCTGCTGGAATCGAAGCTGGCGCGTCCCGCCGTGCCCGCCCGAACCGTCCCCCGCAAGGCGGTGCTCGCGGCCCTGCGGAAGTCCGGTGGCGTGCCGTACGTGGCGATCGTGGCGCCGTCGGGATTCGGCAAGACCACCGTCGCGGCGCAGTGGGCGGCCCGGGACCGGCGGCCGTTCGCCTGGCTCAGCCTGCACCGGGGGGACGACGATCTCGGCGTCCTGCTCCCCTATCTCGCCGCGGGGCTGGCGTCCGTGTGCCCGACCCTGCGCACCGGCGGCGTGACGGTCACGCGCCTGGCCGCCGCCGTCCGCCGGGCGCGGCAGCCGTTCGTGCTCGTCATCGACAACGCCCATCTGCTCCGGGATCCGGACTGCGTCGAGGCGATCCTGGTCGTCGGCGACAGCCTCGGCGCGGGCTCGCAGATCCTCGCGCTCGGGCGGGGGTCGCTGGCGTTGCCGATGGCCCAGCTCCGAGCCGACGCCCGTGTGGCTGAGCTGGGGCCCCGCGATCTCACGATGACCCCGGGCGAGGCCGAGGCGCTCCTCGGGAACATGGACGCCGGGGTGACGCCCCGGGAGGCGGACGAGGTCCGCGAGCTCACCGAGGGATGGCCCGCCGCCCTGCACCTGGCCGGGCTGACGCTCCGGGAGGACCGATTCGACCGCCGGTCGACCATTCGGCACCTCCGGCAGACCGAGTCGGTGGTGGACTATCTCCGATCGGAGTTCCTGGCGGACCTCACGCGCAGCCAGCTCGCGTTCCTCACGCGGACGTCGGTGCTGCGCACGATCTCCGGTCCGGTGTGCGACGCGGTCCTCGGCAGAACCGGCTCCGCCCGGGTCCTGGAGGACCTCGGCCGCCGGAACATGCTCCTCGTGCCGCTCGACCAGCACGGGGAGCGCTACCGGTACCACCGGCTGCTCCGACGGTACCTTCGAGCCGAATTGGAGCGGAAGGAACCGGGACGCGCCGCCGATCTCCTCCGCCGGGCCGCCGGCTGGTACGAGGAACAGGGCCGGATCGAGGAGGCCCTCGACCACGCACGGGAGCTGGGCGACCCCGACCTGGCCGCCCGGCTGCTCGTGCGCCACGCGACCCGCCTCCACCGGCATGGCGGGGACCGGACGCTCGTCCCGTGGTTCGACTGGTTCGCGGAGCGCGACCTCCTCGAGCGGTACCCGGCGGTCGCGGCGAGCGGCGCCTGGCTCCACGCCTCGCTGGGCCGGGCGGCTACGGCGCAGCGGTGGACGGAGGCGGCGGAGCGGGGCCTGCCGAGCCTCCCGGAGGCCGAACGCGCCGGCGTGGACGGTGTCCTGTACGTGGTGCGCGCGGCACAGGGCCGAGGCGGCCCCCGCCGGATGGAGCTGGATGCCGAACGGGCCATGGGCCTGCTCCCGGAGCGCTCCGGGGCCCGGTCGGCCGGGCTCGTGCTGCAAGCCGTCGCCCGGCGCATGCAGGATGCGGGCCAGGCCGCGGACCCGCTGTTCGTGGAGGCGTTCGAGCACGCGATGGACCAGCGCGCGTACCCGGCCGCCGTCGTGGCGCTCGCCGAGCGGGCCCGGCTCGCCGCCGAGCAGGACGACTGGCTCGCGGCCGGAGACCTCGTCCGACGGGCGATGATGATCGTGCGCGAGGCCGGGTTGGACGACGATGCGGTGGCGGTGCTCGTGTACGCGATGGGCGCACGGGTGGCCGCCCACGAAGGCGACCTCCCGGCCGCCAAGCAGCACGTCGGCCGGGCCCAGGGGCTCCGGGGCGACGTGACACACGCCATCCCGTTCCTCGCGGTCGAGGTGCGGCTGGAGCTCGCCCGGGCATACCTCGCGCTCACCGACTCGGCAGGCGCCAGGAGCATGCTCCGGGAGCTGGAATCGCTGTTCGCGCTCCGCGACCTCGGCGTGCTCCGCCGGGACGCCGACGATGTCCACGCCCAGGTGAGCTCGATCCGGGCCACGTTCGTGGGAGGGTCCTCGCTGACCACGGCGGAGCTCCGGCTCCTGCCGCTGCTCGCCACCCACTACTCGTTCCGGGAGATCGCGGACCGTCTCTACGTGTCGCGGCACACGGTCAAGACGCAGGCCATCTCGATCTACCGGAAGCTCCGGGTCACCTCCCGGTCCGAGGCGGTCGAGGCCGCACGTCGGAACGGGCTCCTCGCTGCCTCGGCGGGAGGGCTGCGGGACGTCCCGGGTTTCATTCCCATGGGGTGATGTTCGCCGTGACCGGCGGACCGACCGTTCGCCGCGGACGGCCCGGAGGGGCCGTCGTCACCCGAGACACGAGGGGTGGCCATGGACGCGGGCGAGAAGCTCCTCCGGCTGCTGCTGCACGACGAGCCGTGCATCGAGGCGATGCTCGGAAGCGACCAGGACAACCTCGAGCTGAGCGGCCTCGACGCCCGGACGCATGCGATCACCCGGCTGGCCGCGCTGCTCGCGCTCGACGCCCCGTCGGTCGTGTACCAGTGGAGCGTCGAGCAGGCGTTCGCCGCCGGGGTGACGCGCGAGGAGATCGTGGGGTGCCTGATCGCGGCCGCGCCGCTGATCGGGATCCCCCGGGCCGTGGCCGCCGCACCTCACCTGGCGGCGATGATCGGCTACGACCTCGACCGGGCCCTGGAGTCGCCGACCTAGGGTTCATGCCGGCAGCGCGATGGCATCGCGGTCGGCGACGGCCGAGAATCGGGTCCGAGGGGACCCGCCGAAGGGTCGGGGAGGTGGCATCGCCGTGAGCGAGGACGAGGACACCGGGGCTGAGCCGGCCCGGAAGGAACCGCCGGAGGCCCCCCCGGGGGATGCTCCGGACGGGGGATCGACGCCGGTGGAATCGGCGCCGAAGGCCGAGCCGGCGAAGCGCGCCGGCCGCCACCGGCCACGACGGATCGCGGCGGTCGTCATGGTCGTCCTCACGGCGCTGTTCGTCCTGTGCAGCGTCATCGGTGTCTGGGTCCACCGGTCCATCTACAACGAGAGCGAGTTCACGGCCGTCGTCACCCCCGTGGCGTCGGACACCCAGGTCCTCGATCCCCTCGCCACGTACCTGACCGTCCAGGCGTTGCAGGCCATCGACCTCCGGGGAAGGATCCAGGGCACCCTGGGCGCGCTCGCGTCGGTGCTGCCCGGCGACCTGGGCAACCGGCTCAACGGGCTGTCGGCGCCGCTCGAGTCGGCGGCACAGGGGTTCGTGCAGCAGAAGGTCCAGGACTACCTGCACTCGGAAAGCTTCCGGGAGCTGTTCAACAAGGTGGTGGTCGCGGCCCACGGGAAGATCGTCGCGCTGATCAAGGGCGACTATTCGCAGCTGCCCAACCTCGACGTCACGGGCCCGACCGTGACCCTGAACACGATCCCCATCGTCGCCGAGGTGCTGCGCCGGGTGGCCCAGGGGGCGGTCGACCTGGTCGGCCTCAACGTGACGGTGCCTCAGATCCCGACCGGGATCCTTCCCGATCAGGCCCGGCAGCTCCTCGCGACCGCGCTGGGGGTGACCCTCCCGCCGGACTTCGGCCAGATCCCGGTCATGAGCTCCGAGCAGCTCCACGCCTACCAGAACGCCGCGAGGCTCTTCGACCGGCTGATCGTCCTGTTCATCGTGCTCGCCGTGGCGTGCTTCGCCCTGGCGGTCGTCCTGTCGATGAACCGCCGGCGGACGCTCGTCCATCTCGGTCTGGCCATCGCCGGCACGCTCCTGCTCGCCGGCCTCGTCCTGCGGGCGGTGATCCGCAACGTGGTCGACAGCATCGAGAGCCCGGGGGCCAAGAGCGCCGCCCGCGACGTGGTGAACGTCATGGGACACAACCTCCGCGCCGTCGGGTCGGTCGCGCTGTGGGTCGCGGTGGCCCTCGCGGTCGTCGCCTACCTGGTGGGCAGGCCGAGGTGGGCGGTGTGGGTGGTCCGGTCGACCCGCCGCGTGTCGGTCGAGGATCGGGGGGGAGGACAGATCGCCCGGTTCGTGGCGGAGCGGTTCGACCTGCTGGTGGCCGTGGCGTCGGGCCTCGCCCTGATCCTGCTCGCCATCTTCGGGGTGCACTGGGCATCCGTCATCGTCATCGGGCTGCTGTTCGCGGCGGTGCTCTGGTGGCTCACGGCCCTTCGCGCGGGTGAGCGCGCGAGGACGGAGCCGGCTGCGGCGTGAACGACCCGGCCGAGGCCGGCCGGGGCCGGTCCCCGGATCCGCCGAAGCGCCAGGCGGAACGGCGATGGCCGATGGCGACCGCCGTGCTGGCCGTCGCGTTCTTCCAGGTGATCACGCCCAAGGAGGGCCGGGTCTCGCTATGGTGGCTCATCCCGGTGGTCGAGATCGTCATGCTCGTGTTCCTGATCGTCCGCGACCCCGGCCGGATCGACCGGCGGTCCCGGGCCCTCCGGCGACAGACCATCGCATTGATCGCGCTCATGGCGGCGGCCACCATGACCGGCGTCCTCATCCTGAGCGTGCAGATCCTCGACGGGAACAGCGGGGTCTCGGCGACGGCGCTGCTCGGACGGGGCGCGACCGTCTGGGTGACGAACGTGATCGTGTTCAGCCTGTGGTACTGGGAACTCGACCGCGGCGGACCCGCGGAGCGTGCCGCCGGAGCCCTCCGGGATCCCGCCTTCCTGTTCCAGGAGGAGTCGATGCCCGACCGGCTGGCCGCCGGTTGGTTCCCGACGTATCCCGACTACCTGTACCTGTCGTTCTCGACGGCCACCGCATTCAGCGCCACGGACACCTCACCGGTGAGGACCTGGGCGAAGATGACGCTCATGCTGGAGTCGGCTCTCTCGTTGGTCATCGCCATCCTGGTGGTCGCCCGGGCCATCAACGTGCTGCCCGGCACCTGATCTCCGCCCGGATCGCCCCATCGGGGCGATGGCGCACCGCCCGGCACGTCGTGTGATCCCGTCTCGAGTCCGGGGAGGGACCACGTCCATGGGATGCCTGTTCGCACTGATCGCCGCGTTCACGCCGAGGATCGCGCTCGGGGCCCTGTGGGTCTTCACCAACCTCGTCGACCGGGCGTTCTCGGGATTCGTCGTCCCGCTCCTCGGGCTGCTGCTCCTCCCCTACGCGACCCTGTTCTACGTGCTGTCGTGGAGCCCGGTGAACGGCGTGACCGGATGGGGATGGTTCTTCGTGGTGGTGGGCGCGATGTTCGACGTGGCCCACTGGACGGGCGGCGCGGCGACCGGCCGGCGCCGGTACGCGACCGCCTAGGAGCCTGAGGACTCGGCCGACACCTCGACCAGCCGGTACGACCAGT
>DATBHM010000121.1:0-2579 GCA_036557505.1 Actinomycetota bacterium
AGCACCGCGTAGGTGCGCTGGGGGGTGAGCCGGGCCTCGAGGTCGAGCATCGCGCCCAGGTCGGTGCCCCGGACGTAGCGCATGACGCAGTACAGGACGCCGTCCGCCTCGCCGGCGTCGTACACCGGGACGATGTTCGGATGCTCGAGCGAGCCGGCCAGATCGGATTCCCGGATGAACCGCTCCCGGAACTCGGGATCGCCGGCCAGCTCGGGCGCGAGCACCTTGAGGGCGGCCTTGCGATTGGACATCCGGACGTGCTGGGCGAGGTAGACGGCGCCCATCCCCCCGCGTCCGATCAGCCAGTCGACGCGGTAGTTCCCGAGGACGGCCCCCGCCGGGAGCTCGGACATGATGGGGCGGTTCTACTGCTGCGGTGGCTCCGGGCGCAAGATGGGATCAGCGCCCGAGGCCGAGCACACGGCCGTGACCGTAGGACAGCACCTTGGTCGGTTCGAGCTCGATCAGCGAACCGGCCCACGTGAGCTCCGTCCCGTACCGGTCTCGCCACGCGTCGCGGAGCCAGTCGTCGAGGATCGATTCCGGGTCGGGGTGACGTGTGACGGTTCCCTCGACGATCAGCGCCACGTGATCGTCGCGGTTGCCCTCGACGATCACCAGGCTGGCGAACGGGTGCTCGCCGAGGTTGCGGAGGCGGGCCGCACCGGCCACGGACGCCATCCAGATCCGGTCGTCGGTGGGGAGGTATCCGACCGGCGCCGCATGGGGCCGCCCGTCCGGGCGCGTCGTGGACAGCACCGCGAAGGCGACACGTGCGACGAATGCGTCGATCTCCTCCGCGTCGAGCGCCGAGTGCTCCGGGTACGAGTCGCGTGTGGCCGCCGACACCGAGGCGACCGCACGCGCCTGCACGTCCGCGAGGTACTCGCCGAATCCCACGTCCGAAGGATAGGCGGAGGTACCCGGCCCCGCGTGGGCCGACGGCCTCGGTGCCGTCGCCACGCCGCGATCGACCCGGCGTCTCGTCCGGTGTTCGGCTCGTCCGGATATGGTGGGGACGGTCCCGTTTTCGAAAGGTGGAGAGATGCCCGCGCTTCGTCCGCTCCCGCCCCCGGCTCGTCCGTGGGCGCGCTCGTTCGCAGCGCTCGCCGTTGCCGCCGCCGTCCTCGGCGCGTGCAGCACGGGGACCGGCGGCGGGCCGGGGACGTCGTCACCTCGTGCGGCCTCCGGAGCGGTGACCCCCGCGCCGCCGCTCACGCCGAGCCCGGGCTCGACCACCGGCGGCTCCCCGCAATCCGGCCTGGGGGCCGCGTTCGCGGTCGCGCCGCAGGGGACGTCCGATCTGGAGTTCGTCGACTGGGACGCCCGCAAGCTGGCCTTCGGCGTCTCCGGCCCGAGCTCGTCCATGACGGCGGCCGACCGGGCGGCGTTCTTCCAGCGGCTGCTCCACGCCGGCGTCACCCAGGGGACGGAGATCGGCGTCCCCGACAAGGAACAGATCGCCACCTGGGGATTCGACGGGATCGACCTCGCGTGGGAGACGCATGCCCTCCCGTCGAACAAGGGGGCCCCGGTCGTCGTGCTCGCATTCGACGAGGGAGGGTTCGACGTGTCGTCGCTCCCCGAACGGTTCGAGTCGTGCGGTTATCAGCGCACCGGGTCGGGCGACGCGACGGTGTACACCACCGGCATCGACAACGCGTGCCTGGTGTCCCCGATCGGGCTGCCCACGCTGCCGACGGGGGCCACCAGCGCCGCGGTGGTGCCCGATCGGAACCTGCTCCTGCTCTCCTTCGGCCCGAGCGAGATCGCCTCCGAGCAGGACCTGCTGGCGAAGGGCGGCCCGACGCTCGCCGACGACGCGAACGCCCGGGAGCTGGTCGACGCGTTGTCCGGCGGCGATACGGCGTCGCTGTTCTTCGGGCGGGCGACCTGCTCCGATCTGGCAACGTCCTCGCTCAGACGACCGACTCCGGCGAACGTCAGGAAGCTGCAGCGGGTGCGCACCGAGTTCGGTGGCAGGCCGTACCTCGCGATCGGGGCGAGCCAGCAGCTCGCGCCCACGCCCGGCGACGGAACCGTCGCGTTCCTGTACCCGAGTGACGCGGACGCGGCCGCCGACCTGCCGGTTCGAAGCAGGGCCGACACCGCGCCCAGCCTCGTCGCGTCGAAGACCTACGGGGAGTTCGCGTTCCGAGTGGACGCCGCGAAGGCGGACGGAACGCTCCTGCGGCTCGACGTGTCCGAGCCGAATGGCGCGACGTCGGGCGTCCTCGACGTGTTCGACAAGGGTGACATGACCTTCGCGCTGTGCTGAGGAGCACGGGGAGAGTGACAAGAATCACAAGCGTGTGACTCGGGTCACGGGGCGGGAGTACGCTCGGACCTGCGATGAGGTTCCTGCACACGGGCGACTGGCACGTCGGCAAGACCATCCGGGGCCGCTCGCGGATGGACGAGTTCGAACGCGCCCTCGACCAGGTCGTCGGGATCGCGGCGGACCAGCAGGTGGACCTGGTCCTCCACGCCGGCGACCTGTACGAGCACCGGTCGGCCGCGCCCGACGCCGACCGGCTCGTGTTCGAGACGCTGCTCAGGCTGCACTCGCAGGGCATCCC
>DATBHM010000122.1:0-5117 GCA_036557505.1 Actinomycetota bacterium
GGCCCGCGTGTACAGCGAGGACCACGAGCTCGATGCGGACGGGCTGCCGGCGTTCACCGAGTGGTTGGGCCGAATCGGCGCCTACTGGAAGGTCATGGACCGCGAGGAGTACGAACACGCCCGCGACCTCCCAGTCGTGCAGGAGGAGCTGTTCCGGTCGCTGGCCGCCGAACGCCTTGCGACGTGGCTGGACCGGGCGGAGGACCGGCTGGCCGGGACCGGCGTGCGGATGTTCCTGACCGGCGGGAACGACGACGAGCCGGCCGTGCTCGAGGTGCTCGAGGACCACGTCGGCGACGGGGTCGTGGCGTGCGAGGGCCGGGTGATCGAGCTGGACGGCGAGCACACCATGGTGACCGTCGGTTGGTCGAGCCCCACGCCCTGGAACACCTGGCGGGAGGCGAAGGAGGACGACCTGGCGGCCATGATCGATGAGGTGGTCGAGGCCGTGCCCGACGTCGGCCGGTGCGTATTCAACTTCCACTGCCCGCCGAAGGACACGCCCATCGACACGTGCGCCGAGCTCGCGCTGCCCGACCCCGCGACCGGGGAGGACGCGCTGCCCACGGTCGTTCGCATCGGTGGACGCGTGAAGACCACGGGCGGGGGGAGCTCGGCGGTGCGCGAGGCGATCGAGCGGTACCAGCCGGTGGCCGGCCTCCACGGCCATATCCACGAGTCGGGCGGCCGGTTCCGGATCGGGCGAACGCCCTGCTTCAACCCCGGGAGCGAGTATTCGCAGGGAACGCTCCGCGGGTGGATGGTGGGCCTGCGGGGCGGCGAGATGACCGCGCACCAGGCCATGTCGGGTTGACCGGCCGCGGCGGATACTCGGTTGGTGGACGAGCGCGCAGTCGAGGCGGGCCTGGAGGAACGCCGGAGGGAACTGATCCGCGAGCTGGACCGGCTGACCGAGCCGCCGAAGGCGGGAGAGAACCTCGCCTTCGGCAAGCGCATCGGGGAGGGAACCACGGAGGCGGTCGAACGCCTGAGCACGACCGCGGCGGCGCGATCGATCGCGGGCACGCTCGCCGACATCGATCGCGCCCTCGTGAAGATCGCGGAGGGCTCGTACGGGCGGTGCGATCTGTGCGGGCGGCCGATCGCCCCCGAGCGGTTGGAGGCGATGCCACAGGCCGTCCGCTGCATCGGCTGCGCCTCGGCGCGAAGCGCCCGCTGACCCACCCGTTCCACCTGATCGATGTTGCCATTGGCGCAACTCACGCGTTCCCTGAGCAACAGCCCCGCGGGACACTTCCAGGCGGCTGCTGGCGCACCCGAGGAGCGACGGATGCCTGACGAGGAGATCGATCTCAAGTCCCTGTCCGACGAGGATCTCGTGCGGCAGATGCACGACGACCTGTACGACGGGCTCGCCGAGGAGATCGCCGAGGGGACCGGGATCCTGCTCGAACGGGGGTGGCCGGCCGATCGCGTCCTCAACGAGGCGCTCGTCGAGGGGATGCGGATCGTCGGGATCGACTTCCGCGACGGGATCCTGTTCGTGCCGGAGGTCCTGCTGGCCGCGAACGCGATGAAGGCCGGCATGGAGCTGCTGCGGCCGCTGCTCGCCGAGACCGGGGCCCAGCGGATCGGCAAGGTCGTGATCGGGACGGTCAAGGGCGACATCCACGACATCGGGAAGAACCTGGTCGCGATGATGCTCGAGGGCGCGGGGTTCGAGGTGATCAATCTCGGCATCAACAACCCGGTGGAGAGCTTCCTGTCCGCCCTCGAGGAGCACCAGCCCGACATCCTCGGCATGTCGGCCCTGCTCACGACCACGATGCCGTACATGAAGGTCGTCATCGAGGAGCTCGAGAAGCGGGGCATCCGCGACGACTACATCGTGCTCGTGGGGGGCGCGCCGCTCAACGAGGACTTCGGGAAGGCGATCGGGGCGGACGCCTACTGCCGCGACGCCGCGGTGGCGGCCGAGACCGCGTCGGCGCTGGTGCTGGCGCGGCGGGCCGCGGCGGGATGACCACTCGGTCGGCGCTGCTGGACCGCGAGGTCGCGTTCGATGCGGCCCCCTCGTCGGAGGCCCCGGTGCTGGTGGTCGCGTGCGGCGCGATCGCCCGCGAGGTGCTGGGGATCGTCCGACTGAACGGATGGACCAACGTCACCGTCCGGTGTCTGCCGGCCAAGCTGCACAACCGGCCCGAGCGCATCGCCGGCGAGGTCGATCGGGTCCTCGCCGAGTGGAACGGGCGCGCCGGGGCGGCGTTCGTCGCGTATGGCGACTGCGGCACGGGCGGCGCCCTCGACGCGGTGCTCGCGCGGCGGGGCGTCGGCCGGCTGCCCGGTGACCACTGCTACGCGTTCCTTGCGGGCGTGGGCGAGTGGCTGGCCATGCACGAGGCGGAGCCGGGGACGTTCTACCTCACCGACTTCCTGGCCCGGCACTTCGAACGGTTCGTGGTGCGGGGATTCCGGCTGGACGAGCACCCCGAGCTGGTGCCGGTGATGTTCGGGAACTACCGGCGGGTGGTGTTCCTCGCCCAGACGGACAGCCCGGCGCTGATGGCGCGCGCCGAGGAGGCGGCGGCGTTCCTGTCGCTCCCGCTCGAGGTCCGCCGGACGGGCCTCGGCGACCTCCGGCCGGCGCTGGAGGCTTTCGTGGCCGGGGCCGGGGCCGATGGCTGAGCTCACCGTCATCTGGTGGCGGGACATCCCCGCGCAGGTCGTGGCGGGGACCGGACGCGGCGCCGCGAAGGTCCAGCTGTCGAACCGCTTCCAGGAGGCCATCGACATGGCCGCGACGCGGGCCGGCCTCATCGGGAGCGACGACTACATGGCCGAATGGCACAAGGAACGGCGCGAGTGCGGCGACGACCTCGCGGACCAGGCCCGGGCGGAGGCCGGGCGGCTGGAGTCGGCGTACGGCGACGACCGCCTGCTGGCGCTGGCCCGGTCCGGCGGCGTCGCGGAGCCCCCGGCGTGACCGAGACGGTCGTCGCATCGGCGACCCGCGAGGTGGTCCTGGGGTTCGACCGGCCGTTCGTGCTGATCGGGGAGCGGATCAACCCGACCGGCCGCAAGCGGCTGGCCGAGGAGATGGTCGCGGGGGACTTCTCGACGGTGGTGGCCGACGCGGTGGCCCAGGTCGAGGCGGGCGCGCACATGCTCGACGTGAACGCCGGGATCCCGCTGGCCGACGAACCGGGGATGCTCGCCGAGGCGATCCGGCTGGTGCAGTCGGTGACCGACGTGCCGCTCTGCATCGACTCCTCGATCGTCGACGCGCTGGAGGCCGGCCTCGCCGCGTATCGGGGCAAGGCGCTCGTGAACTCGGTCACGGGTGAGGAGGAGCGGCTGGAGCGCGTGCTCCCGCTCGTCGCGAAGCACGGCGCGGCCGTCGTGGCCATCACCAACGACGAGACCGGCATCTCCGAGGACCCCGACGTGCGCTTCGAGGTGGCCCGCCGGATCGTCGAACGCGCGGCCGACCACGGCATCCCCCGCGATGACGTCGTGGTGGACCCGCTGCTCATGCCGATCGGCGCGATGGGGACGGCCGGCCGGCAGGTGTTCCGGATCCTGGGACGGCTCCGCGACGAGCTGAAGGTGAACAGCACCTGCGGCGCTTCGAACGTGGCGTTCGGGCTGCCGAACCGTCCGGCGCTCTCCGCGACGTTCATCGCCATGGCCTCGGCCACCGGCCTGACCTCGGCCATCACCAACCCGCTCCACGAGGCGGTCCGGACGGCCGTCGCGGCAAGCGACGTGCTTCGGGGGGCCGATCGCGACTGCGTGGCGTGGATCGGCCGGTTCCGGGAGGGGCCGGCGCCCGGTGCCGAGGGCCGTCGCCGGGGCGGCCGGGAGGGGCGGCGCCGCGGAACCGCGGCGGGCGGGAGCGCTGCGGGCGGGAGCGCTGCGGGCGCGGTCGACACACCCGATGCCGGCGGCGGCGCGGCCGGGGCGGCCGGGGAGCCGTGAGCGCCGCCGCCGAGGTCCGCGTCGTCTTCACCCCCTCCGGCAAGCGCGGCTCGTTCGCGGCGGGGACGAGCGTGCTCGACGCGGCCAGGGCCCTCGCCGTCGACCTCGACTCCGTGTGCGGAGGGCGGGGCATCTGCGGCCGGTGCCAGGTGGTGGTGAGCGAGGGCGAGCACGCGAAGCACGGGCTGACCTCCCGCGCCGGTCACCTCACCGCGTTCTCCGAGGCCGAGGCCACGTACCGCGCCCGGAGCGGTCTCGCGGCCGAGCGTCGGCTGGGGTGCCACGCGCGCATGACCGGCGACCTGGTCATCGACGTGCCCGCCGACAGCCAGCTCCACCGGCAGGTGGTCCGCAAGGAGGCCGAGGTCCGGGACATCGCGATCGACCCCGTCGTCCGCCTGCACTACGTCGAGGTCGAGGAGCCCGTGCTGGCCTCCCCGACCAGCGACCTCCGCCGGCTCCAGGCGGCGCTGGAGCGCGAATGGGGCCTCACGGGCCTCGACGCCGACCTGCTCGCGCTCGAACGGCTCCAGCGCACGCTCAGGGAGGGCGACTGGGCGGTGACCGTCGCCGTCCACGACGGGAGGACGATCACGGCGGTGTGGCCGGGGTTCCACGACCGGATCCTCGGGATCGCGTTCGACGTGGGCTCGACGACGGTCGCCGGCCACCTGTGCGACCTCGCCACCGGCGACGTGCTGGCCTCGGCCGGCGCGATGAACCCCCAGATCCGGTTCGGCGAGGATCTCATGAGCCGGGTCTCGTACGTGATGCTGAACCCGGGCTCGCAGGCCGACCTGACCCGGGTGGTTCGCGAATGCCTCTCCAACCTGGTGGGGGAGCTGACCTCCGAGGCCGGCGCGGGGGCGGACGAGGTGCTCGAGATCACGGTGGTCGGCAACCCGATCATGCACCACCTCGCGCTGGGCCTCGATCCCACGGAGCTGGGCGGGGCGCCGTTCGCCCTGACGACCGACGGGCCGGTCCGCCTGCGGGCCGCCGAGCTCGGGCTGCCGGTCCACCCCGGGGCCCGCGTGTACGTCCTGCCCTGCATCGCCGGGCACGTCGGCGCCGACACGGCCGGCGTGCTCCTGGCCGAGGCGCCGTACGACCGGGAGGACGTCAGCCTGGTCGTCGACGTGGGGACCAACGCGGAGATCGTCCTCGGGAACCGCGAC
>DATBHM010000123.1:0-11945 GCA_036557505.1 Actinomycetota bacterium
CGTTCGCCCCCGGCGTGAACCGCGAGGAGGTCACGTCCGTCGAGGGCTCGATCGGCGTTCCTCTCGACGAGTTCATCGCGACCGGCATCGAGGGCCTGCAGCAGGTGGCCCCCGACATCGGCCTGTAGCGGCCGCCTCGGCTCAGCGCGCCCCGGCGAGCAGGGCGCGGTTCATCCTCCGGAGTTGCCGCAGCTCGGCCAGCCGGAACACGACGTACAGCCCGGCAGCGCCGGCGGCCCACGGACGCCACCGCCCGTCGTCCAGGCCCTCGCGGATGCGCTCGGCCCAGGAGTCGGGGAGCACCTGGACGACCGCGCTCACCGGCGCGGCGTTGGCGATCGCCTTCTGGGCCGCCTTCTTCTTCCGGCGCCGCCGGAGGACGAAGAGCGTCATCGTGGTCGCCGCCCCGCCGGTGGCGGCCACCCCGGCCGCGCGCTTGGCCCAGACGGCCGGTGCCGGGAGCCGGTCCTGGAGCTGGGTGAGGTTCTGCTCCAGCCGGTCCCTCGTCTCCTCGATCTCGGTCACCGTCGCAGCTGCGTCTTCGCCCATTCCACGTCCTCCTTCACGGTCCGCACGGTCTCCTCCGGTGCCATCGGCGGGGTCTTCATCCGGAACTTCGCGAACAGCGCGGCGCCGAGGGCCAGCACCGCGAACGCGCCGGCCACGATCAGGAACGCCGCCCATCCCGCCATCGCGGTGGCGAGCGCGAGCCCCCCGGCCACCCCCAGGAACAACAGCACGTAGAGCCCCATGAGGCCCGCGCCCGCCAGCGCTCCGGCGGCCTTGGCCCGCGCGACCAGCGCCTCCACGAGCTCGTGCCGGGCCAGCTCGACCTGCTGCTTCACGAGCGTCGTGGTGTCGGAGGCGACCGCCTTGATGAGCTCCGGGGTCGACCGTTCGTCGGCTCCGTCCGCGGGTGCCGGTGTCGTCTGCTCCTGCTGTGCCACGGAACACCTCCGGGTTCTGATGGGGTTCGCGCCGGCCCTGGTCCGTTTCGAACGGCCGACAGGGGTTTCGTTCCCGCGAACCACCGCGGGCAACCCTGCGAGACGGGGGAGGTCAGGGCTCCCGGTCGGCGGGCGCGGCGACCGGGGCCGGCTCGGGCTCCTCGGGCCCGGCCGCGGACACGGCGCGCCGGGCGCGCACCCGGCGAACGATCCACCATGCGACGGACCCGACGAACAGGACCGCGAGGGCGATCGAGAGCGGCCGGAACCACCGCTCCAGGTGCCTCCAGTTGGCCCCGAGGGCCCAGCCGGCCCAGGCCAGCCCGATGGTCCACGGGATGGACCCCAGCAGGGTGAACAGCGAGAACCGCCAGAACGACATCCGGGCGACGCCGGCCGGGAGGCTGATGAACGCCCGCGCGAACGGCACCATCCGGAACACGAACACGGCCCATTCGCCCCGGTGCTCGAACCACGCGTGGGCCCGTTCGACCTCGTGGGGCCGGATCAGCAGGTACCTCCCGAACCGGTCGATGAGCGGCCGGCCGCCCAGATAGCCGGCGCCCCAGGCGGCCCACGACCCGACCATCGTTCCGGCGAGCCCGGCGACGACGATGCCCCAGAACGACAGCTGGGCGGAGGGGTCGTGCAGCGCGGTCGCGGCGAACCCGGCGCTCGCCAGGGCGCCGCCGAACAGCATGACGATCTCGCTCGGGATGGGGATGCAGGCCGACCCCAGCGCCATGAGCAGGAACACCGCGAGGTACCCGTTGCGGGCGATCACGTCGGTGAGGAACTGCGTCATCGGTCGTCGGATCCGTTCGTCGAATGCATCGGCGGGAGGCGGGAATAACCCTCCCCGAGCGGCCGTTTCAGGGTAACGGTCGGCGGGATGCCCGGCGGCAGGGTTGTTGACACCCCTCGCTGACCGCGTGTAATACACCGCGAAATCTCCATGGCAAAGAAGCTCGTCGTCGTCGAGTCACCGACCAAGGCGAAGACCCTCGAGCGATACCTCGGCCAGGAGTTCACCGTCCGGGCCTCGTACGGACACATCCGCGACCTCCCCAAGAACAAGCTCGGGGTGGACACGGAGCGCGAGTTCGAGCCCGAGTACGTGATCCCCGAGGCGTCGAAGAAGGCGGTCGCCTCGCTTCAGGCTGCCCACAAGCGGGCCGGCGACGTGATCCTCGCCACCGACTTCGACCGCGAGGGCGAGGCCATCGCCTACCACGTCGCCCAGATCCTCGGCCTCGACGCCGCCTCGACCTCCCGGGTGACGTTCACCGAGATCACCAAGGACGCCATCCTCGAGGCGTTCGACCATCCGCGGACTGTGGACATGCAGCTGGTCGACGCGCAGCAGGCCCGGCGGGTCCTCGACCGGCTGGTGGGGTACCGGCTGTCGCCGATCCTGTGGAAGAAGGTGCGGCCCGGCCTGTCCGCCGGCCGCGTCCAGTCCGTGGCGCTCCGGCTGATCGTCGACCGCGAGCGGGAGATCCGCGCGTTCGTCCCGGTGGAGTACTGGTCGATCGACGCCCGCCTGTCCACCGCCCTCTCGGAGGGATCCGAGGACGCCGGGTTCCTCGCGAGGCTGATCCAGATCGGCGACGACAAGCTGGCGGCCTCGCCGGACAAGCCGGGGCTGGTCCTGGCGAGCGAGCAGGACGGTGCCGCGCACGTCGAGCACCTACGCCGCGCGGACTACCGGGTGCAGGAGGTTCGCCAGAAGGAGGTCAAGCGCAACCCGGCCGCCCCCTTCACGACCTCGACGCTGCAGCAGGAGGCGGCCCGCAAGCTGGGGTTCTCCAGCCGGAAGACCATGCGCGTCGCCCAGCAGCTGTACGAGGGGGTCGACATGCCCGGCGAGGGCCAGACCGGGCTCATCACCTACATGCGGACCGACTCGGTGAACATCGCAGACTCCGCGCTGGCGGAGCTGGCCGACGTGGTGCACGAGCTGTTCGGGAGCGAGTACGCGCTCGCCAAGCCGCGGGTGTTCAAGAGGAAGCAGCGAGGAGCGCAGGAGGCCCACGAGGCCATCCGGCCGACGTCCGCGAAGCGAATCCCCGACGGCGTCGAGCAGCACCTCGACCGCGACCAGGCCCGGCTGTACCGGCTGATCTGGCAGCGGACGGTGGCGTCGCAGATGAGCGAGGCCCGGTTCGACCAGGTGTCGGTGGACATCGCCGCCACGGCGTCCGACGCGCCGGCGTACCTGCTCCGCGCGACCGGCCAGACGCTGAAGTTCGACGGGTTCCGTCGCGTGTACTTCGAGGGCCGCGACGACCAGGCCGTCGACGAGGACGCCGAGGGCATCCTCCCGGCGCTCACCGCCGAACAGGTCCTGCGGCTGCTGGACGTCCTCCCCGAGCAGCACTTCACCCAGCCGCCGCCGCGGTACTCCGAGGCGTCGCTGGTGAAGGCGCTCGAGGAGCTCGGCATCGGCCGGCCCTCCACGTACGCCTCGATCATCAGCGTGCTGCTCGACCGGCAGTACGTCCGGCTCGAGGACCGCCGGTTCTACCCGGAGGACGTCGGCGAGGTGGTCGTCGACCTCCTCGTGGAGCACTTCCCCGAGATCGTCGACGTCACGTTCACCGCCAAGATGGAGGACGAGCTCGACGACATCGCCGAGGGCAAGCTGCCGTGGACGCAGGTCCTCGACGAGTTCTACGGGCCGTTCGAACGCCTCCTCGAGAAGAAGGAGGACGAGATCGAACGGCCCCAGGAGGAGCTCGACGAGCTCTGCCCGCTCTGCATCGAGGAGGGCAGGACGCCGGCCAAGCTGGTGATCAAGCTCGGCCGCAACGGCAAGTTCATCGCCTGCCCGAACTACCCCGAGTGCAAGTACACGCGGAACGTCGGGGAGGAGCCGGGAGCCCGGCCCGAGCCCGAGGAGACCGGCGAGATGTGCCCCGAGTGCGGGCGCCCGCTGGTCAACAAGCGCGGACGGTTCGGCCCGTTCGTCGGGTGCAGCGGCTACCCGGACTGCAAGTACATCAAGAAGGACCCCCCGAAGGGCACCGGCGTGACGTGCCCCAAGTGCGGCGAGGGCGAGCTCGTGCAGAAGCGCACCCGGCGGGGCAAGGTCTTCTACAGCTGCAACCGGTACCCGGACTGCGACATGGCCGTGTGGTCGATGCCGCTCCCGGACCCCTGTCCGAACTGCGGCGGACTGCTCACGGCCCAGGCCAGGGACAAGGCGAAGTGTGTCGCGTGCGGTTCCGTGGTGCAGGATGGAGTGCTGGTCAAGGTGGGCACCATCCCGGAGGATGTCGACAAGGCCGAACCGGCGACGGCGCCCGCCGCCGCCGGCGCCGAGGGGAACGGTTCCGGGCCGTCCTCCTAGCGCGGCGCCAGCCGATCGCCCGGACGAGAGGGAACGAGTGTCCAGTCTGGCCGACGAGGTCGCCGCCCTCCGGGGCACCAAGCCCGCGACGCTGAAGGACCTCTTCCGCCTCCCGGCGTTCTCCAAGCTGATGGCCGCCATGGCCGTGTCGTCGCTCGGCGACTGGGTCGGGTTCGTCGCGGTGGCCTCGCTCGTGCAGCACCACGGCGGTTCGGTGTCGGGCGCCTCGTTCGCCGTGGCCGGCGTGATGATCGCCCGCATGCTCCCGTCGATCCTGTTCGGCCCGTTCGCCGGCGTGCTGGTCGACCGGGTCAACCGCAAGCGCCTGATGATCTCCGCCGACATCACCCGCGGCGCGCTGTACGCCACGATGCCGTTCATCGGGGTGCTGTGGGGCATCTACGCGATGTCGTTCTGCATCGAGTGCCTGGCGCTCCTGTGGGTGCCCGCGAAGGACTCCAGCGTCCCCAACCTCGTGCCGCGCCGGCAGCTGGTCAACGCGAACACGGTCAGCATGGCCACCACGTACGGGACGCTCCCCCTCGGCGGGATCATCTTCGCGGTGCTCACCGGCGTGGCGCTGACGATCGGCCACCGGGTCACCTACTTCAACGACCACCCGGAGTCGCTTTCGCTGTGGCTGGACGCGGCCACGTTCGTGTTCTCGGCTGTGATGGTGAGCCGGCTGCCGGACCGGGCGATGCAGCCCAAGGGCGGGCAGCGCTTCAAGCTGTCGCACGCGGGCAAGGACATCCGGGACGGGATCTCGTTCCTCCGGGGGCATCCGCTGGCCCGGGCGATGACGGCCGGGATCGTCGTGGCGTTCATCGGCGTGGGCTCGGTGATCGCGATCGGGCCGGTCTTCGCCAACCGCACCGTGCACGCGGGGCCGCCCGGGTGGGGAGCCCTCGTGACCGCCCTCGGGGTGGGCATGGGCATCGGGATGGCGTTCGTCCCCCAGATCAGCAAGTTCGTCGACCGCGACCTGCTGTTCCCGGCCACGATGCTGGGGGCGGCCATCGTCCTCGCCGTCGTGGCGGCCATGCCGAACATCTCCCTGGCGGCGCTGTTCACGGTGCTGATGGGCGTCTTCGCCGGGGCCACGTGGGTGAACGGCTACGCCCTGCTGCAGGAGAACGTGGCCGACGAGTACCGGGGCCGGACGTTCGCCACCCTCACCGTCATGTCCCGGCTGGGGCTGTTCGCCTCGCTGGCCGGGTTCCCGGTCCTGTCCGGGATCCTCGGCGACCACGGGTTCGACATCGGGCAGTTCCGGGTCGACCTCTCCGGGACCCGGCTGGCGCTGTGGATCGGGGCCGCGATCGCCGCCGTGGGAGCGGTCGTCGCGCGTCGCGGCCTGAAGCGGAACCGTCTCACCAAGCCGGTAGGGTTGACCCTGATGCCGCGCCTGAAGAAGGGACCACGCCGGGGTGTCCTCATCGCGTTCGAGGGCGTCGAGGGCGCGGGCAAGGGGACCCAGATCCGCATGGCCCGCGAATGGCTCGAGACCCAGGGCTGGCAGGTGCTCGTCAGCCGCGAGCCCGGGGGAACCCCGGTGGGGGAGCGGCTCCGCGAGCTGCTGCTGGATCCGGACACCGGCCAGGTCGAACCGCGGACGGAGGCGCTGCTGTTCGCGGCATCCCGTTCGCAGCACGTGGCGACCGTGATCCGACCGGCCCTCGAGGACGGCAAGGTGGTCCTGTGCGACCGGTACATCGACTCGTCGCTCGCATACCAGGGCGCGGCGAGGGGCGTCGGCGAACAGAACGTCCTGAACCTGAACGTCTGGGCCACCGACGGGTTGTTCCCCGACCTCGTGATCCTGCTCCACGTCGAGCCCGACCTCGGCCTGCTCCGGGGGACCGGCGACGGCCCCGACCGCATCGAGCTCGAGGGGTCGCCGTTCATGGCCAAGGTGGCCGACGCCTATCTCCGGATCGCGGAGGAACATCCCGAGCGGTTCGTGGTGATCGACTCGGACCGGCCGCCGGACGAGGTCCACAACGACGTCCGCGACGCCATCCGTCGGCTGGTCCGCTCGCATACGGCCGTCGACACCCCGGCCCACGGCACGACCATCACCAGGGAGATGCTCGACGCGGGGCCTCCGGCGGCGACCGCCACCGGACCCGGTCTGGGGGCAAACCCGGGCGCCGACCACGGCAACGGGTCGGGGCCCTCGCCTGCGGGCGGCCCGCCGGCCCGACGAGCGACCGACCGGACCGATGGCTGACGCGCCCGTCGGCGTCCCCGTGCTCCGGGAGATCCCCGGACAGGAGGCCGCGATCCGGTTCCTGGTCCAGGCGCTCCACCGCCCCCACCACGCGTACCTCCTGGCCGGCCCGGAGGGCGGGGGCAAGCAGCAGGTGGCGCGGGCGTTCGCGGCCGCGCTGCTGTGCGATCGAGGTGGCTGCGGCGAGTGCCGGGCCTGCGCGCTGGCGCTCGCGGACAAGCACCCCAACGAGTTCGTCGTCGAGCCCGAAGGCCGGGACATCCACGTGGAGACCGTCCGCGAGGAGATCTGGCACCCGGCGTACCGCACGGCGCCCGAGCCGGGCCGGAAGGTGTTCGTCGTCCGGGAGGCCGACCGCCTCAACCCGGCCGCCGCGGACGTCCTGCTGAAGGTCCTCGAGGAGCCGCCGGCGGACGCCGTGCTGCTCCTGCTCTCGGCGCGCCCGGACGAGCTGCCTGAGACGGTCGTGTCGCGGTGCCACGTCGTGTCGTTCCTGCCGCTCGCGGAGGGGTTCGTGGCGCGGGCCCTCCAGGACGAGGGAGTGGACCGGTCGGTCGCGCTCCTCGCGGCGCGGCTGGCCGGAGGGAACCTCGGCCGCGCCCGGCGCATCGCCACCGGGCGCGACGGGTTGTCGTTCCGCGACGCGGCCCGGGAGGCGCTCGGCCTGGTCGCGGGGGAGGGACAGCCCGGTGCGTTGGCGGCGGCCGAGGTGGTGCTCGGCGCGGCCGACCGGTACCGCGACGGCATGAAGGAGGACCTGGCGGAGGAGCTCGCCCCGTTCCGGGACGCCCGGGGCCGGACCGAGGACGCCTTCCGCGGGGTGGTTCGGCGCCTCGAGGAACGCCACAAGCGCCGCCTCCGGCGGGCCGAGCGCGACTACGTGGACTGGGTCCTGTTGTCGGCGTCGACGCTCCTGCGGGACCGGGTGGTGCAATCCATCGGCGCGGACGACGGGCTCAAGGTCAACGCGGACCTCGACCCGGGGGCCGAACCCGGCCTCCTCGGCCTGTCGCCCGAGGCCGCGGGCCGGGCCATGGGCACCATCGAGTCCACGCGGGCCGCGGTCGCGGACGAGACCAACCTGAACCTCCGGCTGGTGCTCGAGGAGGCGTTCCTCTCGCTGGCGGCATGACCGCAGGCGGGTGGTGCGGCCACCCTCTCCCAAGAGGCATGCGCGCATCACCGACGCCCGGCCGCCGGGATGGGACCATCGGGGTGTGACCGTTCGCGTGATGATCGTCGACGACCAGGCCCCGTTCCGCACGGCGGCCCGGCTGGTCGTCGAGTCCACCGACGGCTTCGACGTGGTTGGGGAGGCGGAGTCCGGGGAGGAGTCGATCGGGCTGGCCAAGGAGGTCGACCCCGACCTCGTGCTCATGGACGTGAACCTTCCGGGCATCAACGGCCTGGAGGCGACGCGTTCAATCCTCGACGGGGCCGTCCACCGCGTGGTGATCCTCCTGCTGTCGACCTACGAGGAGTCCGAGTTCGGCCCGCGGATCTCCGAGAGCGGGGCGGCGGGGTTCATCTCGAAGTCGGCGTTCGAGCCGGACGGCCTGCGCGAGGCGTGGGAGCGGGCCACCGCGCCCGCCTGAGCGCGGACGTTCGAAACGCTCAGGAGGAGGCCGGCTGGTCGTGGAGGTATGCGAGGACGGCCATCACCCGGCGGTGGACGTCGGGCTCCTCCGTCAGGCCGAGCTTGTGGAACAGGGAGTTGATGTGCTTCTCGACGGCTCGTTCCGTGAGGAACAGGGACCGCGCGATCGACGCGTTGTTCTCGCCCTGGGCCATGTGCGCCAGCACCTCGCGCTCGCGGTCGGTGAGCTGGGACAGCGCGGAGTGCGCCATCCGGTCCTTGGCCGCGACCAGCGCCTCCACGACCCTGGGGTCGAGCACCGAGCCGCCCCGCGTCACCTCGGTCAGCGCGCGCACCAGCTCCTCAACGTCGGCCACGCGCTCCTTCAGCAGGTAGCCGAGGCCCGCCGCGCCGTCCTTCAGGAGATCGTAGGCGTAGGACTCGTCCGCGTACTGGGACAGGACCACGACGCCGACCGCCGGGTGTTCGGCGCGGATCCGCCGGGCGGCCTGGATGCCCTCCGTCGAGTTCGTCGGAGGCATGCGGATGTCGGTGAGCACGGCGTCGGGCGCGAGCTCCTCGACCGCGGCCAGCAGGTCGTCGAGCGTCCCCACCGACGCCACCAGCTCGACGGCGCCGTTGCCCTCCAGGAGGGCCGCTGTCCCTTCCCGAACGAGGTAGTTATCCTCGGCGAACACCACCCGGATCGGCACGCCCGGATCGTACCTGTGGGTGGGGGGAGGGAACCCAGGATGCGATCGACTGAGCCGGTCGCCGCATGACCATCCGCGTGGTGCTGGGAGAGGACAACGTGCTCGTCCGCGAGGGGGTCCGCGCGCTCCTGGATGCCTCCGGCGGTGTCGAGGTGGCCGGCGTCGCCGCCGACGCCCCCGCGCTGATCCGGCTGGCCGATGAGCTGCGGCCCGACGTCGTGGTGACCGATATCAAGATGCCCCCCCACTTCCAGCTCGAGGGGATCGACGCCGCGCACGAGATCCGGGCCCGCTACCCGGGGACGGGCGTCGTCGTGCTCTCCGCCCACGACGACGAGGCCTACGCGCTCGCCCTCCTCGGCAAGGGTCAGAGCGGGCTCGCGTACCTGCTCAAGGAGCGGATCGCCGAGGGCGAGACGCTCGTCCAGGCCATCCGGGAGGTGGCGGCCGGCGGTTCGGCCATCGACCCCACGATCGCCGAACGGCTCTCGGGCCGCCACGAGGCCGAGGCCGCGGACCGGGAGATCCTCGATCTCATGGCCGCGGGTTCCGGGTACGCCGAGATGGCCGAGCGGCTGCACACCACCCAGGAGGACATCGACCACCGGGTGACGGACCTGTTCGAACGCCTCGCCGGCGAGGCCGGGAGCGGCCACACCCGTGCGGTCGACGAGCTCAAGAAGCTCCACGCCGCGGTCGTCGACCGGGAGGCGTCGGCCCGCGCATTGGCGTCGTACCTCCCGAGCGGGGCCGCGGAGAAGATCGGACAGGGCGGCGTCGAGCTCCAGGAGGAGGTCGAGGCCACGATCCTGTTCTCGGACATCCGGGGGTTCTCCTCGGTCGCCGAGACCACGCCCGCCCGGGAGCTGGCCACGATGCTGACCCGGCACCTGTCCGCGATGGCCGAGGTGGTTGCCGAGCACGGCGGTTCGATCGACAAGTTCGCCGGCGACGCGGTGATGGCGGTGTTCGGCGCCCCCCGCCCCGAACCCGACCACGCCCTCCGCGCCGTCCGGTGCGCGGTGGCCATGCAGGAACGCCAGTCACGGCTGAACGACGAGGCCATGGAACAGGGCCTCCGTCCGCTCCACGTCGGCATCGGGGTGAACAGCGGCGTGGTCGCCGCCGGCACGGTGGGGGGCGGCGGGCGCCTCGAGTACACGGTGCTCGGCGACGCGGTGAACGTGGCGCAGCGGCTGCAGTCGAACGCCGCCGCCGGCGAGGTCCTGATCACCGGCGCGACCGCCGAGGCGGCCGAGGCCGGGTTGTTCCATCTCGAGCCCCGCGGCATGCACCAGGTGAAGGGGCGCCGCGAGCCCGTGGAGGTCTTCCGGGTCCTTGGCTGAGACCGCCAGGAGGCGGCTGCTAACCTGGCTCGCACCCGCCGGGGTAGCTCAGTCGGCAGAGCAGCGGTTTCGTAAACCGCAGGTCGTGGGTTCGAGTCCCACCTCCGGCTCCGATCGCTCCGACTCCAAATGGGACCCTCCCTGGCGGACAGCGGTTGGAGCTGCCACCAGCGAGCCGGAGTGAAGGCAGACCAATCGGATAGGACACGCGATGGCCGGCTCCGTCGCGTGAGGCGACGAGCCACCCCCTTTGGCCTCTGAGGGCGTCATGGCGCCAGTCGCCGACTTTCTGCGGCCTCGGCCATGACTTCAACTGCGGGCGGCCGGCTCGTGGGCTCGATCAGCGCGGTGGTTGCACGTGCCGGTCAGATTCATGATATTTTATCGAGCCTGGGGCCCTAGCCCATCTACGAGAAGGGGGAGGCGAAGGTGAACCGGTGGCGCTTGCTTGCCCTGATCGCGGTTGCTGGCTTGGTGGCGGCCGCCTGTTCGAAGTCCGGCCCAGGAACATCTGGCGCGACGACAGCTACGTCAGGCGCGACTACGTCTGCTACGACAGCCGCAACGACGGGTCCCACTACCGCTCCGACGGGCGGCGCCACGAGTGGGGGTGGGACGCAGAACGCCGAGCAGCTGAAGATCGCCGTCCTCCTAGGCGGGCCGGCCAAGGATGGCTCGTTCGACCAGTACATGGTCGATGGGGTACAAGCTGCGGCAAAAGCCGACGGCAACACTCAGGTCACCGTGCGAGAAAACCTTTCGAGCCTGGGGAGTTCTGCGGAGAATGCAACGGTCGCCAACTATGCGCGAATGGGGTATGACCTCGTCATCGCGCACGGTTTCGATCTCGTGCCAGGTGTCCAGCAGGCCGCCCCCCAGTTCCCCAATACTGCATTCGCGACGTCGCTTCCCATCAAGGGAAACCCATCGAACGTCAAGGTGTACCTGCTGAACTTCGAGCAGTTTGGCTTTGCAGGAGGGTTCCTTGCCTGCCAGGGAACCAAGAACAAGAACATAGGACTCGCGAACGGACCCAAGGCCACCTTCGATGCGCAAACGCTGTACGGGTTTCAGCAAGGCGCCGACATGTTCTGCCCGGGGACCAAGGTGCAGAACGTGTATGGCGACTTCGCCGACTCGGCCATCATGAAGGAGGCCGTTACACAGATGGCGAGCCAAGGTGCCGACAGCATCTTCAGCGGCGTCTCGGCCTCACAGCCCGGGGTCCTCGCAGGATGCCAGAGCGCGAACGTGGCATGTTGGGCGAACGCCAGCTACGCACCCGCCTCGGCGCCCACTGTCGTCCTCGGAACGGTGAACTACGACTACGGGTACTTCGCTCCCGAATGGATCCAGGAGCTTCGGGCCGGGCAGTGGAAGGGTGGATTCCAGTTCATCGACCTCAAGAGCGGCGCGATCTCGCTCATTTGCACCGATCTCGGCGAGTCGAAGTTCCCTGGCCTGAAGAAGAAGTGCGACGACTTCAACCAGACGGCCAAGTCGGGTGGCTTCGACGTGAAGCCAATGCCTACGTCATCGTAGCTCGTCGTAGGAGGAGCCGGAACGGTCGGTCGAGCAGAAGGATCCCAGCAGCGTTCATCCGCGGGCCCACTGCTGGAGCTCCGAGGGATCGAACACTGGTATGGCAGCGTCCACGCGCTTCGTGGGGTGGATCTCGATGTAGTCGGCGGTGAGATTCACGCACTGATTGGCGAGAATGGGGCTGGGAAAACTACGCTCGTCCGGGTTGCCGCAGGTCAGGTTGCTCCCCATACCGG
>DATBHM010000124.1:0-23775 GCA_036557505.1 Actinomycetota bacterium
CCTCAGTATCCGTGTGGGTTGGCTGTGCGGACCGTCGCTACGCGACGGGACGCACGTTCGCGGCCTGGGGCCCCTTCTGCCCCTGGGTCACGTCGAACTCGACCTTCTGGTTCTCCTCGAGGTTCCGGTAGCCGGACCCCGCGATCGCCGAGAAGTGGACGAACACGTCCGGTCCGCCCTCCTGGGAGATGAAGCCGTACCCCTTCTCGGAGTTGAACCACTTCACGATGCCGGTTGCCATACTGCAATCCCCTCCTTTCCCGGCCCGCCCGGACTCACGGTCCGGCGGCCTGGCGGGCCCTCTCGGGCCCCGTGAGGGAACTGCTCGAACAACCACGTGCCTTGCGGAACCCTCGGCTGGGGACTATAGCAGCGACTCGTCGCGCGGTTGGCCTGTTTCGTCCCGGTGTGACCGGGGAAGGACGGGCCCGCACCGGACCGCCCTCAAGGAACTCGGCCTCCGATCCGACACCTTGAGTGCGATGTATTCCGACCCCCGGTACGCCGACACCCTGTGCTCACAGTGCGGGCTCACGTTGGCGGCCATCGCACTGCTTGCGGGCGTCGTCCGCGACATGCGCCGCAACCGGCCCCAGGACGGGTCGTGGCGGGTGGAGATCTGCCCCGCCTGCGGCGAGGTCACCGGCGTGTACGACGACGCCGAGGGCTGGGCGATGGGCCACCGCGCGCCCGTCATCCAGGAGGTCCACCGCACGTTCGTCCCCGCCCAGTAGCCCCGGACACCGGGTCGGGAGGCACCTGGTCCCGGCCCTGCCACAATGGCTGGTGTGAACACGGCCACCGCGCCCGTCGAGGTCGACAGGCCCGCGAGCGGCGAGGACGTCAAACCCGACCGCCCCTGGCTGGTCATCGTGTGGAACGACCCAATCAACCTCATGTCCTACGTGACGTTCGTGTTCCAGAAGCTGTTCGGCTACAGCCGGTCCAAGGCGGAGAAGCTCATGCTCGACGTCCACCACAAGGGCAAGGCCATCGTGTCGCACGGCAACCGGGAACGCGCCGAGTTCGACGTCTCGCGCCTGCACGCCCACGGCCTGTGGGCGACCATGCAGAAGGACTCCTGACCGCCCCGTGCCCACGCTCGGCAGCCGCTTCAGGAGGACCCGCAAGGGCGACTACGAGCTCCGCATCCCGCAGAGCGAACGCGCCCTCCTCCGCCAGCTGGTCGCCGAGCTCCGCGAGCTGCTGCCCACCGAGGACCCGGCCGTCGGCCGGCTGTTCCCGCCCGCCTATGCGGAGGACGTCCAGGCCAACGACGAGTACGCGCGGCTCATGCACGACGATCTCCTGGCCGAGCGGACGGCAGCCCTCGACACCTTCGAACGAACCATCGACGCGAGGCGGGTGTCACAGGACGATCTCGCCGCGTGGATGGGGTCGGTGAACGACCTCCGCCTGGTGCTCGGGACCAGGCTCGACGTGACCGAGGAAATGTACGAGCGACCCCTCACCGAGGACACGCCCAACGCATCCCAGCTCGCCGTCTACCACTACCTGGGGTGGCTCGAGGAACAGATCGTCGCGGTCCTGAGCACGTCCCTCGACCCGGCGGGAACCGAGGGCGCGTGAACCGCCTGCGGCCGTGGCAGCTTGCGGCCGGTGACGTGGTCGCGGTCGGGCTGTTCGCGCCCGTCGGCCTGCTCTCGCACCACGAGGGCATCACGCCCGCCGGGCTGGCCCGGAACCTGCTCCCCGTGGCCGGTGGGTTCCTCGTGGCCGGGCTCCTGCTCGGGACCTGGCGGCGGCCGGAGCGGTGGCGCCTCGCGGCGGCGTGGTTGGTCGGCGTGGCATCGGGCGTCCTGGTGCGGGCCGCGATCCTGGGCCACGGCTACGGGCGGACCACGTTCACGTTCATGGCCGTGACGCTGGTGGTCACGGGCCTGCTGCTGCTGGCGTGGCGCGGCGTCGTAACGCTCGCGGCCCGGCGGTCGCGGCGCGTGGAGCCGGTTCCGTCCGGCGACGGGCCGGTCGGCCGGCCGCGTGTCTAGCCCGCTGCCCGAAGCGCCTGGATCAGCTCGTACTTGCCCATCCTCGACCGTCCGGGGATGTTCCGCTTCTTCGCGACCTCGTACAGCTGCTGACGCGTTCGGTCGTCGAGCGAGTGCCCGGCCTTCCCCCCGCGCCGGCGGGCTGCCGCGGCGTTCCGGCTGAGGTCCTGCCGGACGGCCTTCGGCAGCTTGGTGATCGTCTTCGCCGTTCTCGCCGCCGTCTGCGCCTTCTTGATGTTCCGCTTCGCGGCCTGCGTCTGCCTCGTCGTGGCCATGGAAGCTCACCTCCCGGATGACTCGTGCCTCCTCCGAGGCCTACCCCGTCTCGCCGCTCGCTATGCGGGGACGTCCCCGTGCGAACGGTCCCGGATCGCGAGCACGGCACCGATCGTGTCGGCGTCCTCGGGGCGCTTGTCCACCCGGTATCCCTTGATCCGGGCGAAGCGAAGCGCCACCCCGCCCGGGTACCGGGTGCTCCGCTGCACGCCGTCGAACGCCACCTCCACCACCAGCTCGGGCCGGACGTACACCGTGTACGCGTCGCGCGAGGTTTCGAGCTCCTGGAACCGTTCGGTCTGCCAGGCGAGCACGGCATCCGTCATGCCCTTGAACGTCTTCCCCAGCATCACGAACCCCCCGGACGCCGGATCCCGGGCGCCCAGGTGGAGGTTGGACAGCCACCCCCGGCGGCGTCCGTGCCCCCACTCGGCCGCCAGGACGACGAGGTCGAGGGTGTTCGCGCGCTTGACCTTGATCCAGCCGGCGCCGCGCCGCCCGGCCTCGTACGGCGCGTCCAGTGACTTCACCATCACGCCCTCGTGGCCGCGTTCGATGGCCTCATTCAGGAACGCCCCCGCCTCGGCCGGATCGCCCGTCACGATGCGGGGCGCTCGGAGCCGCTCGGGCAACGCCACGGCGAGTGCCTCGAACCGCTCCCGCCCCCTGAGGTCGAGGAGGTCGCGCCCGTCGAGGTGGAGCACGTCGAATGCGAAGACGGACAGCGACGTGGCCGTCCGTTGGCCCTCGACGTCGAGCTGGGAGCCGAACCGGCTCATGCTGACCTGGAACGGGAACGGCCGGCCGTCCGCCCGCAGCGCGATGGCCTCTCCGTCGAGCACGACGTCGGCGACCGGCAGCTCCCGGACGACCTCGACGATCTCGGGGATCCGTTCCGTGACCTCCGCGAGGTTCCTCGTGAACGCCCGAACCTCGGTCCCGCGGCGGTGGATCTGCAGCCGGACCCCGTCGAACTTCCATTCGACGGCCGCCTCGCCGCCCACGCGCCGGAGCGCCTCACCGACGTCCTCCGCGGACTGGGCGAGCATCGGCTGGACCGGCCGCATGAGCGTCAGGCGGAACCGCGCGAGCCCCTCGTCGGCGATCGCAGCCCGCGCGACCTCGCCGAGATCCCCGGCCAGCATGGCGGCCCGCCGGACGTCGGCCGAGGGCACCTCCGCCGCTCGGGCGACCGCCTCGACCATCACGCCCTCGAGCGCCCCCTGGCGCAGCTCCCCGAGGAGGAGTCCCCGCAGGAACCGCTGCTCCGGCTCCGTGGCCCGCCCGAACAGGTCCGTGAGGATCGCCCGCCGACGGCCCTGGGATCCGGGGCCGGTGGCCCCCCGGAGCACTCCGAGCGCTGCCTGCACCTCGAGGATCGAGAGCATCGCGGTCCCGGCCGGGTTCGGGATTGATCGCATGGCCGCCCACCCGACTCCGATGGTCCCCCCGGGCGCATAGCCGGACAGGTAGGCGACCGCGACCGGCACCTCGTCGGGTTCGGCCTGCCGGAGGATGCCGGCGAGCAGCTCGATCTTGGCCAGCCGCTTCGATGTGGCGGCGACCTCGTTCGACACCCGCGCCAGCTCCGCGAGCAGCATGCCGTCCGGATTCTCCACGACGCGGACGACATGCGATCGCCCGCCCGACGGGGGTCGTTCCGCACCGCCGCGCCGGTATACATTCCCCCCGTGCGCCCTCGGATCGCGCTCGTCCTGGTCTCGGTGGTCGGGATGTCGACTTCGTGCGGATTCGGGAGCGGGCCGGGGTTCTGCGGCGTGAGCGACAAGGCCCGTCTGGCGATCGCCGGGGTGGACCCCTCGCAGTACCCGGCCGAGGCGGCGAAGCACGTGCAGGACCTGAAGGACTCGGCCGCCGGGCTGTCCGGCGCGCAGAGGGCGCTGGCGATGCAGATCGCCCGCGAGCTGTCGGCCGCGTCCGAGGTCCCGCCGGGTTCGCTCCAGTTCAGCGATCAGTACAACCGGTTCGTGGCCGACTCGAACCGCTTCGACCACCGGTACTGCAACGAGACCGAGGCGCCGGATTTCTAGCGACGCAACAAGGAGGTGCTCGACATGGCGACCGGCAGCGGAACGAAGGACGACCCCTGGGTGCTGAAGACACCGCCGGGAACGAGCGACTACACGATGTACAGGGACGAGTCCAATGACCCCCCGGCGATCGTGTGCATGGTCGGCACGACCAAGCTCCTGTACCGGCTCCGGGCCATCGACGACCTCCACACGATGCTCAGCGAGCACGGCGACTGGATGCCGCTCGGCAGCGCCGACGAGCAGAAGCCGGCAGCCGACGGGACGGTCGAGGCGTGGGCCCGTTCGCCCGACAACCCGGTCGGCGGATGGTACGGCCTCAGGAAGGGCTACCGGGGACGGTTCGGGATGTACATGCCGCCGCTGCTCGAGGCGCTGGGCCTCGCGGAGGTCGAGCACAACCCGCGCAACAACCGGATGCGCGCGCGGTAGACGCTCAGCAGGCCTGGCTCACGCTTCCCGTGCTCGTCGAGTACGAGTTCCCGGCGAAGCAGTTCCCCGTGCCGTCGTTGTGCAGGTCGGCGGCGTGGCCGGAGATGGTGTTGTCGACGACGCGGTTGTCGCTCGAGTCCTGGTCCAGCCAGATGCCGTTCTCGTCGTCGCCGGTGATCGAGTTGTCGCGAATGCGGACACCGTCGCTGTTGTGCAGGTACAGGCCGGCGTTGATGGTGCCCTCGACGCCTACCCGCCGGTTGTGGTGGAGGCGGTTGCCGGCGACCGCGATGCTCCCGGACGAGTCCTCCACGATGACGCCGCGCGCGTTCGCCCACGAGCGGTTGCCTTCGACCCGGAGCGTCCCGGCCCCGGTGTCCGAGATGGCGCCGATGTAGATGCCGGAGTCCGTGAACCCTGACGTCCTGTTGTCGAGGACCTGGATCGGGCCGCTCGAGAACACGCTGATCCCGTACTCGGCGCCGCCCTCGCCGGACGCGTGCTTGCAGGTGTCGACGGCCACACTGCCGGAGACCTCGCCGCCCTTGACGGCGACGAAGTCGATCTCCGCCGGGTACGAGCCGAACCCTTCCGCTGCTCCGACCACGCGGAGGCCACGGATCCGGACGCCGCTCGCTGCGGCCCGGATCGTGTACTGGACCCGGCAGCGCCCGTCGACGGTCACCGGCCCGTCCCCGGCGGAGCGGATCACCACCGACGTGCCGATCACGAGCCCCTCAGGAACCCGGTACGTGCCCGCATGCAGGTTGAGGACGTCGCCCGCGTGCGCCCGCGCCAGCGCGTCCTGGATGGCGCCCGGACCGGGGTGGACCTGGATGACGTGCGACCCGGCCGCCGCGCGCCCGGCGGGCAGCGCAAGCGTTGCCGCGGCGAGCAGGGCGATGAGGCGCGTCACGGTCCGGCCTGACACGGGCTCAGGCCTCCTGGGTCCGGCGCTCCCATTCGAGCCGGCGCCCCTCGGGCCCGAGGTCGTACAGGCGCTTGCACTCGGGGCACACCGGGAACTTCTTCGGGTCGCGCGAGGGCACCCACACCTTGCCGCACAGAGCGATGACGGGGGTGCCCATCACGTACGCCTCGGTGAGCTTGCTCTTGTCGACGTAGTGGCTGAACCGCTCGTGGTCGCCTTCGTCGACCCGGATGTCGGTTCGGCCTTCGCTGATGGTCTCGACGTCGGTCATCGCTCGCGAGCCTACCGCAGCCATGACCGGGGCCGGGCGAGAACGGCTTGCCCCGCTGACCTGCGGTTCCTCATACTGACGTCCCAAGGGGGCCGCCGACGTGGCGCGGATCGGGAGGGTCGTGCCGAGTTCGACCGAAGGGACCGGGCCGGCCGTCCGGCGGGCGTTCCTCATCGCCGACATCCGCGGGTACTCGACCTTCACCCGGGAACGCGGCGACGCGACAGCGGCGCGCCTCGCCACACGCTTCGCCGACCTCGCCCGGGACGCGGTCGCGGGCAGGTCGGGCCGGGTCATCGAGCTGCGCGGCGACGAAGCGCTCGCCGTGTTCGAGGCAGCCGATCAGGCCGTCCGAGCCGGGCTCGAGTTCCAGAAGGCCTGCCGGGAGTCGACGGACCGGGAACCCGACCTGCCGCTGCCGGTCGGCATCGGGATCGCCGCCGGTGACGCCGTCCCGGTCGAGGACGGATACCGCGGCGCCGCGCTGAACCTCGCCGCCCGGCTGTGCTCCAGGGCGACGGCGGGTCAGGTGCTGGTCACGGGCGACGTGGCCGGCGAGGCCGCCGCCGACGGGGATTTGGCGTTCCGGGCCCTGGAGGCCGTCGAGCTCAAGGGGTTCGACCGCCCGGTGGAGCCGTTCGAGGCCCGCTCCACGCGGGAGCGCCGCCCACCGGTGGTGCGCCAAGCCGGCCCGGTCCCGCTCGACCTCGACGATCCGGGACCGCTGGTGGGGCGGGAGGACGAGCTCCGATGGCTCCGTGGCACCTGGCGGCAGGTTCGCCGGGGCAACGGACGGATCGTGTTCCTGTCGGGCCCGGCCGGTATGGGCACGACCCGCCTCGCCGCGGCCCTCGCGGGCTGGGTTGCGGCGGACGGGGGAATCGTTCGCTCGGCGGGAGCCGGTGCCGCGGCGGGCGCGCGGGCGCTGACCCTGCTGGACGACGCCGCGACGGCCCCCTCGCCGACCCTGTACGTCCTCGACGGGATCTCGCTGTTCCCTCGGGCGGTCGAGCACCTGGCCGCGGCCGGCGACTCGATCGAGTCGGGGCCCTCGCTGGTGCTCGCGATCTTCCAGGAGGCCGCGGGGACCGACGAACTCGCCCGGCTCGTCGCGCGAATCGACCGACGCGGCGACGCACATCGCGTGCTCGGCCCGCTGGACCGCGACGCCGTGCACGAACTCGCCCGCGCGACCGTCCCGGACGCCGACGAGTTCCCGGCGGAGTCCGTCCTTCGCACCACCGGCGGCGTCCCGGCGCGAGTGGTGGAGGCCGTCGACGAGTGGGCGCGGGCCGAGGCCGCCCGCCGACTCGCCGCCGCGGCGGAATGGATGGCCGAAGGCCGGAACCGCCGCGCCGCCGGCCTGGACTTCGCCGGCACCCTCATCGCCCGGAACCTCGGTCGCATCTACGGTGTCGCGGGCGACGGGGAACCGGCCGTGGACTGCCCGTACCGGGGGCTGGCCGCGTTCGGCGAGGACGACGCACCGTTCTTCTTCGGCCGGGAGCGCATGGTGGGCGAGGTCGCCGCTCGGACGGTCGGGACGGGGTTCCTCGGCGTGGTCGGGCCCTCGGGCAGCGGGAAGTCCTCCCTGGTCATGGCGGGGTTGCTGCCCTCGCTCGCAGCGGGTCTGCTTCCGGGCAGCGCCGGCTGGGGGCAGGTCGTGATGCGCCCCGGAGAGCATCCGATGGACGCGCTTGAGCGGGCCGTGCTCGCGGGCCACCCGGGGACGCGGCTCGTCCTCGTCGTGGACCAGTTCGAGGAGGCCTTCACCACCACGGCGGTCGAGGCCGAGCGCGAGGCGTTCGTCGGGCGCCTGGCCGAGCTGGCGGGTGACCCGGAGGGGTGCGTGGTCGTCGTCACGATCCGCGCCGACTACACCGGGCACTGTGCGCCGTACCCGACGCTCGCCCGCCTGCTCGCCTCGAACCTCATCCTCGTGGGGCCGATGACGCCCGAGGAGACCCGCCGCGCCATCGAGCTCCCCGCGCGACGGGTCGGCCTGCGCGTCGAGTCGGGGTTGACCGACACCCTGGTGGAGGAGGTCGGCGACGAGCCCGGCGCGCTGCCCCTGCTGTCGACCGCACTGGTCGAGCTGTGGAACGCCCGTGACGACGGTTGGCTCCGGCTCGATGCTCACCGCCGCACCGGCGGCATCCGGGGCGCGGTGTCCCGGCTGGCGGAGGCGTCCTACGATGAGCTCTCCCCCTCCGAACGGGAATCAGCCCGTTCGATCTTCCTGCGGCTGGTCGGTCGGGGCGAGGGCGAGTCCGCCGTCCGCCGGCGGGCGCCGGTCGCCGAGTTCGACGTCGGACGCGACGCGACCGCGGACGCCGTCCTGGACCGGCTGGTCGCCGACCGGCTCCTCATGCGGGACGATGACCGGGTCGAGATCGCCCACGAGGCGCTCATCCGCGAGTGGCCGCGGCTCCGGGACTGGCTCGATGATGACGCTGCCGGGCGGCAGCTCCGGGCGCACCTGACGCAGTCGGCCGGGCAGTGGCAGGACCGGGGGCGCGACGCCGGGGATCTGTACCGCGGGGCCCGCCTCTCGGCCACGCTCGACTGGGCCCACGGCCGCGACCGCGAGCTCAACGACCTCGAGCGCGAATTCCTCGCACAGAGTCGGCAGGCCGGCGAACGCGAGGCCGAACGTCAGCGCCGCACGAACCGGCGGCTGCGCGGCCTGCTGATCGGCACCGCGGTCTTCCTGGCCGTCGCGCTCGTGGCCGGCGCGCTGGCGCTCGTGCAGCGCGGGCGCGCCCGGACGGCGCAAGCCGCGGCCGAGTCGGAGGCGCTGACGTCGGACGCGGAACGCATGGGGTCGCTCGCCGGATCGGAGCCGTCGCTCGACCGGGCGCTGCTCCTGGCGGTGGCCGGCGTGCGCCTCCGGGACCTCCCCGAGACGCGGGGCGATCTCCTGTCGGTCCTGCAGACCAATCCGGCGCTGGTACGGTTCGCCACTCCCTCGCGAACGAACGTCACCGCGATCGCGGTGAGCCCGGACGGCCGGACCGCCGCGGTCGGTGACTCGGCCGGCGTCGTCAGGTTCCTTGACCTCTCGACGTGGCACGCGACCGGAGCGCCCGTTCGCCTCGACGGCCCGGTGTCCCAGCAGGCGATGGCGTTCGCCCCCGACGGCCGGTCGGTCGCTGTCGGCACGGCAACCAGCCGCCGGACCGCCGACCTCTACGTCGTCGATCCATCGTCATCGGCCGCGCGCCGGCTGGGGTCCTGGCCCTCGGTGCCGGCCGCCGCCGGGCCGCTCCGGTTCATCCGCATGGCATTCGACCCCAGCGGAGCGGGTATCGCGGTCGCGGTGGCGACCGCCGCACCGGAGTCGCCGGTCCCGGCGGCGGTCCGGCTCCTGTTCCTCGACGCCGCGACGGGACGGCCGATCTGGGATCGGGACATCGGCCTGGCCCGCGGCCAGAACGAGGACCAGGTGGAGTTCACACCCGACGGCACCCTCGTGACCTCGGCCCAGCAGGGGCCGACGCTCCTGTGGAACGCCGACACCGGCGCCGTCGAGCGCCGGTTCCCCATCGGGGGCCCGTTCGCGGTCTCGCCCGACGGCCGGACCCTCGCGGTGGCCCAGAACAGCCCGAACCCCTTCGACCCGACCGCCGGGCTCTCGCTGCTCGACCTCGCCACCGGGAAGTCGCGCCCGCTCGACGCCCTGCCGGTGAAGGCTTGGATCATCGCGGCCGCGTTCACGCCGGACGGCAGGAACGTCGTCGCGGGGTCGTTCGACGGCGCGCTCCGGGTCTGGGACGCCTCCTCCGGAACGATCCGGGAGACGTTCACGGGGCAGCCGTCGGGGGTCAACGTGGCCGCCGTGCCGGACACCGGGACCGTGCTGTCGGGCAGCTCGACCGGGAGCGTCGCCGCCTGGGACGTCGGTGGCACCGGACGATTGGGTGCGACCTTCCGGTGGCGCTCGTCCAACGCCGGGTGCTCCGTCACCCCGTGCTTCGCGGTGGACCCATCCGGCCACCTCCTGGCCGAGAGCCTGTCCCGGGGGCGCACGGGGCTGCTGGACCTCCGGTCACATCATCTGGTGGCGATGCTCCCCGCGAACGACGGGGCCGAGGCCGACGCGATCGCGTTCACGCCCGACGGCCGAACCCTGATCACCGGAGGTCTCGACGGGACCATCACGATGTGGGACGTCGCCACACGGACGGCCCGACGGTCGACCCGACTCCCGGGGCCGGTGTGGTGGGTCGCGGTGAGCCCGGACGGCCGATCGCTCGCCGTCCAGTGGAAGGCGCAGGACGACTCCGTGTCCCGTGTGGAGGTCACGGACACCCGGACGGGAGACGAGGTGTTCATCGCGGCCGTTCCGAACGGCAAGGGCGGTCTCGCGTTCAGTCCGGACGGCCGTTCGCTCGCCGCGCTGGGGTGCTGCCAGCCAGATTCGACCGTGGTGGTCTGGAACGCCCGCACGGGTGCCGAACGGTTCCGGCCGACGGTACCGGGACATGCGACCTCGGTCACGTTCTCGCCGGACGGCCGGCTGCTGGCGGTGGGAACCGAGGACGGCAAGATCGTGCTGTTCGACCCGGCGACGGGTCGTCCGGTGGGCGCGCCGATCCCCGCCGCCACCGGGGCCGTCGACCCCGTCTCGTTCTCGCCGGACGGCCGGCTGCTGGCCGCGTCGTCCCAGGATCAGACCGTGACGCTCTGGGACCTCGCGTCCCGCAGGCGCATCGGGACCACGTTCCCCGTGGAGGCGGGAGCGGTGCCCGTGGCGAGGTTCGCTCCCGACGGCGACCTGGTGATCGACTACACGGTGGACACGTCGGTCTGGCCGGTCGACCTCCGTGGATGGGTGGCGTTCGCATGCCGCGCCGCCGGCCGCGATCTCACGCCCGGCGAGTGGCGGGACCAACTCCCCGAACGGCCGTACCGACGCGTCTGCCCGCCGTGAGCCGGCGATCGTGTCCGGGACCGCGGCTATTTGAGCTTGAAGAAGAAGAAGTAGAGCGCGTAGGCCAGCAGCCCGATGCCGAGCACGATGCCGGCGATCAGGTACACCGTTCCAGCCGTGGTACCGACCATCCCCCCGAGCACGTTCCCTCCCCCGTTGTCGACGTCCGGCGAAGCATGCCATCCCGCGGGCGGGACCGTGGTGCGGTGTCAGTCGCTGAGGACGAACGCCCACCCGCTCGGGGTGAGCTTCCACTCGTGGCGGAGGTTCAAGGGCCGCGACTCGACGAGTCCCGCCGACCGGAGCGAACGGAGGTTGGCCGCGGCGGCGCTCGACGTCGCCGCGGATGTTCCCGACGTCGTCCTGTGGAGCGCGTCGGCCACCTGGCCCGACGAGGCCCATCCGTCGGGGCCGGCCGCCGCCGAGAGCGCAACGAGCCACTGCACGGAGCGCTGCGACAGTCGGAGGACCACACCTCCATTGTGAACCGAATCCGAGCTGCCATCGCACTCATCGGTCGACCAATCGGGGGGCCCCCGTGCCGGGCGGACCGATACGATCCGCGGATGCAGTTCGCCGTCGGGGTGCCGAACGTCCGCGAGTACGGCGACCCCCACGTGTTGATGGAGCTGGGACGGCACGCCGAAGCGGCCGGCTGGGGCGGGTTCTTCATCTGGGATCACCTCGTCTACCGGGAACCGGGCGACCCGGTGTGCGATCCCTGGGTGGCCCTGACCGCCGTCGCCACCACGACGACTCGGATGCGGCTCGGCATCATGGTCTGCGCGCTCGCGAGGAGGCGGCCGTGGATGGTGGCCCGGACGGCGGCCGCGATCGACGTCCTGTCCGATGGCCGGCTGGTGTTCGGTGCGGGGCTCGGATCGCTCGGCGAGGGCGAGTTCACCGCGTTCGGCGAGGAGGGCGACGACCGCGCGCGCGCCGACCGGCTCGACGAGGGGCTCGAGATCGTGACCGGCCTGTGGTCGGGCGAGCCGTTCTCGTTCCACGGCCGGCACTACCGGGTCGACGAGACGGCCTTCCGACCGGTGCCGGCGCAGCGTTCCCTGCCCGTGTGGATCGCCGGGAGGTGGCCGTCGCGTCGCCCGTTCCGCAGGGCCGCCCGATGGAACGGGCTGTTCGCCACGCACCACGAGGTGGCCCTCGGACAGACCATGACGCCCGGGCAGCTCGACGAGATCGTCCGCTACACGCTCGACCACCGGGTGAACGAGGGCTCCTTCGACGTCGTCATGGAGGGAACGACCGACGGCCCCGGCCCCGCGGAGGCGGCTCGAGTCTCGGCGTACGCGGACGTCGGTCTGACCTGGTGGGTGGAGCAGTTGAACTGGGCCAGAGGGTCGCTGGACGCGACCCGCGCTCGCATCGACCTGGGACCGCCCGGCGCTATCGTTCCTCGAGAGAACGATGGGTGACACGTTGGGAGCAGTTCTCAGTCGGGGCGACCGGAGCTAGAACCCGTGGGATATACGCCCGCCGCCTGGACCAGCTTCGGCGGAGCCCTTGCCGCCGTCGCCGGCGCGTTGACCGGACTGCTGTTCGTGGCGTTGTCCGTCAAGGGCGCTGCGCTCTCCACGTCGCTCGCCCTCAGCTCCCGGGCCGCGCAGACGCTCGTGCTGTTCATGACCTCGGTCCTGATCGCCCTCATCCTGGCGGCTCCCCAGCCGTCAACGGCTGTCGGCGCGGAGCTGATGGCGGTGGCGGTGCTCAGCGGAGCCGCGCTGCTCGTCCTCGACCGACGTGCCGGTCAGGCGGGTGAGCCAGGCATCGCCCGATTCGTCGAGCGGTTCTCTCCCAACACGATCACCGCGATATTGGTGGCGGTGGCCGGCGTCACCGTGCTCGTCGGAGCGGGCGGCGGGTTGTACTGGCTGATCCCGGCGGTTGTGGCAAGCCTCCTCGGCGGTGTCATCAACGCGTGGCTCTTCCTCGTTCGCATCCCGAGCTGATCGGCAGGTTACGACCCGGTGATGATTCGGTCGATCTCGTCCATCTGGCGGCCGGCCTCGCCGTCCCATGTCACAGCCTGAGCATCCGCCGCCTGGCTGAATCGTCGCGCGAATGCGGCCGCGATCTCGCTCACCGCGTCCGGCGAGTCGAGGTGTCGGCGCAATGCGGTGACGAGGTCGACTCCAATCGTCATCGGGAGCCAGGGTAGGACCTCCCCGAGCCCGGTTGTGGGAGGTCTGGGGGACAGACCAGCCGGGAGGTCCAGGGCAAGTCGCGGGCGACCTCAGACCGGCCGGGTCCCGGTTGTGGTGCTGGAGCCCTCAGCCCCTCAGCAGTCGGCGGACCTGGGGGAATCGGGCGCAGGATCGAGCCCGGGTCGAATTCGCAGCGTCACGCTGATCGTCCCGGTGGGATCCGCGTCATAGGACTGCACGACCGCGCCGAAGGAGCTCTGGAGGTGGACCACCAGAGTCGCCACCAGTCCGAGCGGATCGGTCGTGGGTGGAAGGCGTACAGGAGCGGATCGCATGGGTCCCCGATCGGATCGGGAGTCTCTGAGTCTCAGCCGGGAGAGCGCGGGCTCTGGGCACTCGGTCGCGGTCCAAATCCGAACAACTCCGGCTTCTTACGCGAACCATACACCCGCGTTGGGGAGGTCGTTTCGGTGACCTCCGCGAACCCCGGCGGGGATCGCCTCGTGCCCTCAAGGTCGTTCACGCGGTACCCGATTCTTAGACCATGCCCACCGTCCTCATCGTCGATGACGACCCGGACGTTCAGATGTTCCTTCAGATCGCGTTGGACGCTGCCGGGTTCACCACCATCACGGCCGACAACGGGCGGGAGGCCGTCGAAGCCATCACCGAGCGTCAGCCCGATGTGGTGGTCCTCGACATCATGATGCCGGTGGTGGACGGCTGGTCCGCGCTCGCCGAGGTGCGGCAGGCGGGCATCAGCCCTCCTGTCATCGTGATGACCGCAAAGGCCGACGGCCAGACCCGTGAGCGGGCTCAACAACTCGGAGTCGAAGGGTTCATGACGAAGCCCTTCAGCCCGAACGAGCTGCTCCAGCGGGTCGAGGAGATCGTGCGACACGCCAACAATCCTCTGGCCATCCGCATCGGCTAGCGACGCGTATCCAGGAGTTCCAGCCCGGGGGCGGCCGCGAAAACGGGCATTCGGCTGTCACCCCGCATGATGCGGCGGCATCTCGTCCGCATGGGCGGGCGCGGTCCGGAGCGGCGGCACCTCACCCGAGGCGACCTGGCGAACCGCGCGCACGATCCCTCGGTACCCGGTACATCGGCAGAGGTTTCCCGACAACGCCAGCCGGATCTCCTCCTCGGTCGGATCGGGGCTCTGTCGCAAGAGCGCGGTCGCCGACACGAGCATCCCGGGCGTGCAGAACCCGCACTGAACGCCGGCCTGCTGGAGGAACGCCCGTTGCAGCGGTCCGACCTCGTCGTCACCCGAGAGACCCTCGACGGTCGTGACCTCACGGCCCTCCGCCTGGAGCGCGAGGTACGAACAGGAGTTCACCGGCTCACCGTCGAGGAGCATCATGCATGCGCCGCACTCGGAGTCGTCGCACCCCTCCTTCGAACCGGTCAGCCCGAGCTCGTCGCGAACCGCATCGAGCAGGCTGACGTGCGGGTCCAGCTCCACCGGGTACTCCGTACCGTTTACGCGTAGCGCCGCGGCGACCTTCATCCTCGTTCCTCAACTCGCTCCGTACAGAGCGGGGCTTGCGGGGATCGGAACACTCCCCCCGCGAGCCCGCTTCAGCGCGGCGATGATCGCGCGTCGCGTCATCACCGCCGCCATCGCTCGCCGATAGTCGGCCGACCCGCGGACATCGGAGATCGGGGTCGAGGCGCCCGCGGCGGCCGCCGCGGCGGCTTCGACCGCAGCGTCATCTCCGTCGGAGCCGGCGAGCGCCGCCTCCGACTCGGGGACGCGCCGGATCGTGGGCGTGAGCGCCGTGATGGCCACCCGGGCATCGGTGACCCGCCCTCCCTCGACCGTCACGACCGCGGTCGCGCCGACGACGGCGATCTCCATCTGGCGGCGGTATTCGAGACGGACGTAGCACGACCCGCTGCCCGCGGCCGGCGTCGGCACGTCGAGCGCGAGGAGGAGCTCGTCCGGTCGAGCCGACGTCGTCCCCGGGCCCGTCCACAGCTCGTCGAGAGCGACGCTCCGCTCCCCCGACGGCGAGCGGAGCGTCGCGGTCGCGCCGAAGCACAGGAGCGGGCCGCCGGTGTCCATCGCCGGCGACGCGTTCATCACGTTGCCACCGATCGTGCCCTGCGCCCTTGTCGCGTGGGATCCGACGATCGCCGACGCGTCAGCGAGCGCCGTGTATCCCGTGCGGATGTGCTCGCTCGAGATGATGTCCGCGTGGGTCACCAGCGTGCCGAGCCGCACGCCGTCCTCAGACGCCTCGATGGCACGAAGCCCCCCGATCCGGTCGATCGCCACGATCGCGTCCGGCAGGGGGGCCTTCCCCTGCCGAGCGCCGACGACCAGGTCTGTGCCGCCCGCCACCGGCCGCGCGCCGTGGGCCATGGCCGAGAGCGCGTCGTCGAAGGTGGCGGCCGACGTGAACGACCGCGTCATCCCGGAACCTCCCGAGCGGCCGCCCACACGCGCTCCGGCGTCATCGGGAGTCGCTGGACGTGGCGGCCGATCACCTTGGAGATCGCGTTCGCGATCGCGCCGGCCGTTGGCACCTGCGGCGGCTCGCCGACGCCCTTCGCTCCCCTGGGCCCGACGGAGTCGTACTCGATCCACGCGACCTCGATCTCGGGGGCGTCGGAGCAGGTGAGCAGCTTGTAGTCGAGCAGGTGTGGGTTCCGCTGCCGGCCCTCCTCATCGAGGATCGTCCCCTCGGACAGCGCGAGACCCACGCCCATCACGACGCCGCCGAGGACCTGACCGTCGGCGCCCGCCCGATTCAGGATCCGGCCGGAATCGTGGGCGGCCGCGACCTTGAGGACGCGGACGACACCGGTGGCGCGGTCGACCTTCACGTGCGCGGCCTGCGTGATCAGCTGCGGCGCGAGGAACGTCTCGTTTCCGAGACGGCCGACGCAGCCGCCCGTGTCGCCGGTCGGCGCCTCGGGGACCTCGCCGGAACCCTTCCCGTGGACGGTGCCGATCTCACCGACGAGATCCGCGATCGCCATCGATCGGTCGGGCGAGCCCTTCACCCGCGCGGCGCCATCCCGCAGCTCGAGATCCTCCCGGTCCACCTCGAGCTGCTCGGCGGCCGCGTCGAGCAACTGTTCGCGGACCTCCTTCGCGGCGGCGAGGATCGCCCGTCCGCTGTTGAAGGTCGTCTGCGAGCCGCACGAGCCCATGTCCCACGGGGCGACGTCGGTGTCCTGATAGACGACCGAGACGTCGTTCGGGTCGACACCGAGCTCTTGTCCGACGAAGATCGGCATCGCCATCACCGCCCCGCTGCCGTTCTCCTGGGCTCCGGTGACGATCGTCGCGCTGCCGTCGCCGTTCATCTGGATGTACGCGCCCGATGGCGCAGGCATGCACGGCCACCAGCCGACGGCGACGCCGATCGCCTCGTCGTCGGGAAGCTCGCGGGCATAGCCGATCATCTCGATCGCCTGCTCGAGCGTGTCCCGGACGCCGACCTTGTCGAAGACCTGGCGCGTCGGACCTTCGGCTCCCTCCTCGATCAGTGTCCGCCGCCGGAGATCGACCGGATCCATGCCGATGGCGGCGGCGACCTCGTCCATGTGTTGCTCGAGCCCCCAGCAGACCTGCGGCGCCGTCGGAGCGCGCACGGAACCGGACGGCTGGTTGTTCGTGTAGTTCAGGTACGCCTCGACGGAGATGTGGTCGATCTGGTACGGGCCGCAGGCGTGCATCGCCGCCATCTGCCCGAGGAACCCGCCCTCGCCGCAGTAGGCGCCCTTGTCGAGCACCAACTTCGCGCGGCGCGCGACGAGGTGCCCGTCCCGCGTCACGCCGGTCTCGAACTCCATGTCGATCCCCTCGCGGCGCTGGGCGATGATCTTGAACTCCTCCTCGCGAGAAAGGACCAGGCGGACCGGTCGATTCGCCGCACGCGCGATTGCCGCCACCTGCCCCTCGAAGTGGAGGTCGCACTTGGCGCCGAAACCGCCGCCGAGCAGCGGCACGACGACACGCACGTTGGCCTCGGGGATCTGGAGCGTCTGCGCGACGCCGGCGCGCGCGACATAGGGCACCTGCGTCGAGGACCACACCGTGACCTTGTCGCCCTGCCAGTGGGCGACGACCGCACGCGGCTCGATCGGCACGCCCTGCGACGCGTCGGAGACGTAGTGACTCCTCACGACGACGTCGGCGCCGGCCATCGCGGCGTCGGCCTCGCCCTTCACGATCGTGTGATACGCCATCGTGTTGCCGGCGGCGACGATGTTCTCGTCCTTGCCGTAGGCGCCGAGGTCCGGATGCACGAGTGACGCGCCGGGCTCCATCGCGGCGACGAAGTCCGAGACGACGGGCAACGGTTCGTACTCGACCTCGATCAGCTGGGCGGCCTCGGCCGCGATCTCCTCTGTCAGCGCGGCGACGCCGGCGACGATCTCGCCCTCGAATCGCACGACGTCATTCGCGAACAGGTACCGGTCCTGGACGAAGCCTCCGTAGCGGACGTCGGGCAGGTCGTGCTGGGTGAGGACCGCGACGACGCCCGGAAGCGCCTTCGCCTTCGAGGTGTCGATCCGGAGGATCTTCGCGTGGGAGTGATCGGCGTAGCGGAACTTCGCGTGCGCCATGCCGGTGAAGCTGAGGTCCGCGGTGTAGCGGCCGGTCCCCGTGACCTTCTCTTTCCCGTCTTGCCGCACGAACCCCACCGGGGCGGTCTCGACCGTCGCCACAGGAATCATCCCTCCCGTCGAAGCCGCATCCTAGGGGATGCGGGAGATCCGGAGCGGTCGACTACGTGACAGGGTCGGCCAACGTTGGTTGGAAGATCGGGCCCCAGAGGAACGTGACTGGGGAAGGCTCGCGGACGCGATTGCGCTGCTCAGCGGTGATGTCGAGGAGGATTTGAACCCCAACGGGCTATTCGCCCACTGGCTCTCAATCGGGTGGGCGTCATCCCGTGGGTTCCGACGGATCTCACTCCGTGCCTGAAATTGGGCCGTGACCGGCGTGCCGTCCTGCCCTGTCCCAGTACGAACCGATCGGAGGGTTGACGGAAGGGTAGATAGCGGAGGCCTCCGTCTACGGTGAGTACTGCCCCGCGTGGACGATCTTGAGGGTCGGCTGCAACTTGAACTTGGAGATCGCCTGGGCGCCGGTGATCCCAAGCTTGTGGGCGATCTGGGTCACCGTGACGAGCTGCAGGAGCACCGCGAGCCGGAGCCTCGTCGTCGGCGGCAGATAGGTGTCGTTGAGGTGCTCGAAGAGCTTCGCGGTCGACTCGTCATAGTTCAGCGGTTTCGGGAGGTGGATGCCGGGAAGCAGGCTGCTCAGCACCGTCTTTGCCTCGGGCGGGGCGCTGGAGATGCCGCCTCCCGTGGTGCCCGTGTAGTCACTCCAGATGTCCTTGGCCATGTTGTCGCTGCCGGGAAAGAGTCCGAGACCGTCCGCAGCCACGATCACGTTCCGGGCGGAGCCGGGGTGTCTGGCATCCAAGAGCGCTTGGACATCGCCATTGAGCCGCCGGGTCAGCTCGGTATCGCGATAGGCGAGCTTCGGGTGCTTGGCAAGGATCTCCGCGTACTCGATGTAGAGTTCAAAGTTGGTGATCGCCTCGTCCGCTAGCGTGACCTGGCTCTGTGAATGTTGGAGCTCGTGGCCGAGTAACGCGACGAAGAGCTGCCAGGGCTCGTTCTCATATCTGGCGGAGATCAGAATCTGCGCGTGTCCTCCGCTGTGGTCGGCTTCGGAGATCGCCGTGAGACTGAGCAGTGAGCCGAAAGCGATGGGCCCGAGCGAGAAGAAATCCGTGTTGTTGAGGTAGTAGTCGATCGCCGGCTGCAAGGAGGTCCCGGTTAGCGCGGCGAAGGCGGCGCGGAGCCTGTAGTCGGGGATCAGGCTCTTTGCTTTCGAGGAGCTGAAGGTCGCGAGGGCCGTGTTGATCTCGGACTGGTTCGAGCCGAAGCGCTCCTTGAGGAAGGATGTGAGCTGGCTCTTGACCTGGGAGAGAGTTGGCTTTGGCCCCGGCGGCGCTGGCGACATGGCCGAGCCGCGCGGATACGTCCCCTCGGTCCGAAGGGTCAGCTGGACCCCGGAATAGAAGTACATCGAGGGGAACAGATCAATGTCGGCCGGCTTGTGCTGAGGCATCGCCAACACCTTCTCCGCTTGTCCCTCGAGCACGCTCGTGGTGGAGAGCTCGTTCGTCTCCGGGACTTCGACGCCGCTGTCCCGTCGCACGACTCGGCCGTGTCCCGCCCCCGTCGAACGGAAGCTCACCCTGGTCGACCTCTGCCTCCCTCGATGGACTCGATTCGCCTGGGAGGCATGCGCGCTCGTGGTGAAGGCGACGAGGACGAGCGCCAGGACCATACAGAGCCCGTGCCGAGTGGGAGTGCGTCGAGTGGTCCCGCGAGCCGAGTCCATTCTGCCCCCTCTGACGGCTTCCGGACTCAAGGTTCGCCGGTGAGAACCGTATGGTCAATACCCCAACCTCAACGTGTACGGTTCCCAGGCCTCGCGTCCATCGCACGGCCGGCGTCGCTTTCAGGAGGGCGCCTGGGCGTCCGACGTTCGAGTGAACGCCGACGTCCGAAGGAGTTGGACAGCCCCGCCCAGATCGCACCCGGGCAGCTGAGGGCTGGCCGCATTCGCCGGAGTCTCGGCCTCCCGAAACTCCGCCATCACGCGGACGGGAGAACGCCTCGCTCCAACTCCCACCACGCGTCTCGACACCGAAGTCTGGGCGCCGCGGAACGTGGCCGCTGCGTGATCGGCAGGCGTCGCACGATCAAGGGAGACAACCAAACCGAGCGGCTGCGCCCCTGACCCTCCGCGCAAAATCGCGATACCAGGCTCGTCTCTGTTGGCTCTGATAGATCGTGTCCGCCGGGCCCGCCGGCGCAACGCTCGCGCCAAGCAGTTGAAGGGACGGACGGACCGGCGCCGTCAGGAGTCGACCGAAGCCGCTCCGGCGTCCGGCCAGTCCTCTGAGAACCGTACCGGGAAGAGGAGGAAGAAGGTCGCGTGAACCCGCTTGACTTCCGTTGGGAACTCATTGAAGAAGACCGCTCGACCGATCAGCTCGGCCCCGCAGCTCCGGCAGGGGTGCGGTCGGGCTGAGGCCTCCCGGCGGACCGCCCGTTCGGCGGCCAGCTCGGCCGCGCATGGATCGCACGGCCCGAGGTCGCCGATGAGGATGACGAACGGCCGGAGGCACCGAGGACATCGCGGAGGATCGGTGTCATTCACCCGGAGTGTGGGTCACCTGGACCCCCGGCTCCGGGAGGGCTGCTGCGCCTGACCCTTTGAACGGCATCGGCCGCCTGGGTTCGCGTACACCGGCGACCGGAGGGCCCTCCGGACCACCAGGTTCGGCGGCATGCGGCAACCGCTTGGTCCAGTGATTCAACAACACGATGTGCAGCCATTCCCACGGCCGAACTATGCGAAGACCCGCCTGCCGCCAGCCATGGATTCGGAAGCTGGCGAAGCCCAACGACATCGAGGAGGCGTTCTGCAAGTCCACGACCTCCAGCCAGCGCGGGAGGGCTGGGGCCAACTGCCAGCCCTGGTCTCCGCACCTGTTCGAGCGGCGCATGGTAAGAGGGTACGCCTACCGCGCCAAGCGGCGTTCATCGCCCCCGATCCGGCCGGATCAACGCAACGGGACCTCACTCAGCCGCTGGGTATTGCCCAAGGCTCTGATCGCGCGTGGTCGTCGCCCAAACAAGGCGCCCCGAGGCTGAAGAATAAGGCGCAGACGACGGGCGCCGGATGGGCGGCACCGGGACGCTCGGGCACGCGTCCATCAGCACCACCGCGAACGTCTACAGGCACGACGACAACGAAGCGGGCGAGGTCGCTGCCCTCGCGCTGGGGCAGGTCCTGGACGGCTCCGGCTGACGGGGAATGGTGGGGGAATGCGAGAGCCCCGGGCCGATGGCGGTCCCGGGCTCTTGTGTGTTTGCGCTGGTCAGGCTGGGTGTCGGAGGGGGGATTTGAACCCCCACGGGCTATTCGCCCACTAGGCCCTCAACCTAGCGCGTCTGCCTAATTCCGCCACTCCGACGCGGTGCGCTGGCAAGTATAGCCGGGGGGTGTGGCGTGCCCGGCCGGTCCGAGCGGGCCGGCCTCAGTGGTTCGACAGGTACGCCAGGATGAACGTGCACACGCCGAACAGGCACGCGGTGAACACCGTGATCTTGTCGAGCCGCTTCTCGACCGCGGTTCCGCCGGACAGCCCGGCGCCGCCGCCGAACATGTCGGAGAGCCCACCGCCCTTCCCGGAGTGGAGCAGGATGAAGATCACGAGGAACAGGGCGGACAGGATGTCCAGGATCAGCACGGTGATCTTGAGCACGTCGTTCGACTCCTCGCAGGGCCGCTCGGAACCGGACCAGTGTACCGGCCGCCACGCCGGGCGACCGGCAACCGGCATCTCCTAGCCGGTGGCCTCGATCAGCGCCCGGTCCTCGAGCGGGAAGTGGCACGCGGCCATCTGCCCGTCATGGAACTCCTCGAGCTGGGGGTCGTTCTCCTTGCACGTCGGGAACTGCGCCCGCGGGCACCGCGGGTGGAACCGGCACCCCGACGGCGGGTTGATCGGGGACGGCACGTCGCCTTCGAGGATGATCCTCCGCTTCTTCGACGCGAGCTCGGGGTCCGGGATCGGCACCGCGGAGAGCAGCGCCCCCGTGTAGGGGTGCTTCGGCGTCTCGTACAACGTGGAGCCCTCCGCGACCTCGACGATCCTCCCCAGGTACATCACCGCGACCCGGTCGCTCACGTGCCGCACCACCGAGAGGTCGTGGGCGATGAACAGATACGTGAGCTTGAACTCCTCCTGGAGGTCCTCCAGCAGGTTGAGGATCTGAGCCTGGATCGACACGTCGAGCGCGGAGACCGGCTCGTCGCACACGATCAGCTTTGGTCGTAGGCCGAGCGCCCGGGCGACGCCGATCCGCTGGCGCTGGCCGCCCGAGAACTCGTGCGGATATCGGTTGTAGTGCTCGGGGTTGAGTCCGACGAGCTCCATGAGCTGGCGGACCTCGTCCTTGATCTTCTTCTTCGGAACCGTCCCGTGCAGCCGGAAGGGCGCCCCGATGATCGACCCGATCGTGTGCCGCGGGTTCAGCGAGGCGTAGGGATCCTGGAAGATCATCTGCATCTCTCGACGGAGCGGCCGCATCTTCGAGGCCTTCAGGTGACTGATGTCCCGGCCGTCGAAGACGATCTCACCCTCGGTGATGTCCATGAGCCGGAGGATGAGCCGCGCGGTCGTGGACTTGCCGCACCCGGTCTCCCCCACCAGCCCGACGGTCTCTCCGGGGTAGATGTCGAGGTCGATCCCGTCCACCGCGTGCACGTTGCCGATCTTCTTCTGGAAGATGATCCCGCGCGTGATCGGGAAGTACTTCTTCAGGCCGCGGATCCGCACGAGCGGCTCACCAGTGCGGGCGGGCTTCGCCGGCGGTTCGGTTCGCTCGGACACCTGAACGCTCATCGGTGGGATGCGACCTCCTGGTCGAAGATGCGCTCCTTCTCCGCCAGCGACAGGTGGCACGCCGTGGCGTGGTGGCCGGCGGACGGGAGCAGCGGCGGCGTCTCCTGCTTGCAGACGTCCATCACGTAGGGGCACCGCGGGTGGAACGAGCACCCCTTCGGAACGAAGATCAGGGAGGGCGGGAGACCCCGGATCGGCCGGAGCCGGTCGCCGAGGTCCTGGTCGATCCGGGTGATCGACTGCAGGAGCCCCCACGTGTACGGGTGATGTGAGTTGTAGTAGATGTCGCGGGCCTCGCCGTACTCGACGGCCTTGCCCGCGTACATGACCATGATGTCGTCGCAGTGCTCGGCCACCACGCCGAGGTCGTGGGTGATCATGACGACCGCCGCGTCGAACTCCTCCTTGAGGCGGTCGATCAGGTCGAGGATCTGCGCCTGGACCGTGACGTCGAGGGCCGTCGTCGGCTCGTCAGCGATCAGCAGGTCGGGGTTCAGCGACAGCGCCATGGCGATCATCGCGCGCTGGCGCATGCCGCCGGAGAACTCGTGCGGGTACTGCTTGGCGCGTTCCTCCGGCCGCGGGATCCCCACCCGGCGGAGCATCTCGATCGCCTGTGAGAACGCCTCCTTCTTGGAGATGTCCTGGTGCGCCCGGATGGCCTCGCCGATCTGCGACCCCACCTTGTAGAAGGGGTGCATCGAGGTCATGGGGTCCTGGAAGATCATGCTGATCTTGCTGCCGCGGATGTGCCGGAGCTCGTCCGACGGCAGCTTCAGCAGGTCCTGGCCCTTGAACAGGACCTCCCCGGAGACCATGGCCCCCTTCGACCGGATGAGGCCCATGATGGTGAGGAACGACACGCTCTTGCCCGAGCCGGACTCCCCCACCACGCCCATCGTCTCGCCGCGGGCGATGGAGAACGTGATGCCGTCGACGGCCTTCACGACGCCGTCTTCGGTCGCGAAATGAACCTTGAGGTCCTTGACCTCGAGCAGCGGCTCAGCCACTAGCGACCCCCGGGGCCGGAAGAAGGGTCAACGGACGCCCGGAGGGGGCGTCCGTTGCTCAAGTGTACCTCACCCGTGGATCCAGATAGGCATAGACGATGTCGACCAGCAGGTTCATCAGGGTGACTGCCAACGCGGCCACGATGGTCACGTCGAGGATCGCATTGAAGTCGTTGTTCGCCACCGACTGGACCACCAGAGCCCCGATTCCGGGCAGGTTGAACACCGTCTCGGTG
>DATBHM010000125.1:0-21851 GCA_036557505.1 Actinomycetota bacterium
GCAGCGTGATCACCTACGGGAACGTCGACATCCCCGACATGCTGCGGTCCATGGTTCCGGACGGCGTCCGGCTGGTCGACGGGGAGTCCTTCGAGCTGGCCGGCCTCCGGTGGGGGCTGGTGGGCGGCGGCGTGGCCACGCCGCTCGGCGTGCCGGGCGCGGTTCGGGACGAGGACTGGCGGGGCAAGCTCGACGGCCTCGGCGACGTCGACGTCGTCGGCACGCACATGCCGCCCCGCATCCCGTGGTACTGCTACGACATCGAGGCGGCCAAGTTCGAGCCGGGGTCGACGCCGCTCCTGGCGTTCATCCAGGAACGGCAGCCGCGGTATGCGCTCTTCGGCCACGTCCACCAGCCGCTGCTGGACCGCGGCGGGATCGGCCGGACCGAGCTGGTGAACGTCGGACACTTCCGCGCAACCGGGCGGGGCTGGACGTACGAGGTCCCCGACTAGTCCGCGCGGGACTACCGGGCACGAGAGGAGGGGACGTGGCGGAGCAGACCGAGGGTTCCATCACCATCAACGCCTCGGCCGCGGACGTGATGGCCGTGATCGAGGACTTCGAGGCGTATCCGCAGTGGAACGACATCACGTCCTCGGAGGTCGTCGCGAGGGACCCGACGGGCCGCGCCTCCGAGGTCGAGATGCGGGTCAAGGCGCCGCTGATCGGCGACGTCCGCTACGTCCTGCAGTACACGTACCGGCCGTCCAACGCCGGCGTGTCGTGGACCACGAAGGAGATCGAGGGCGGCATCAGGGACATCACCGGCGAGTACGAGCTCGAGGAGCTCGACGCCGAGGAGACCAAGGTGACCTACCGCATGTCGATCGACCTCAAGATGAAGGTGCCGGGGTTCCTCCGCAAGCAGGGCGAGCGGCAGGTCGTCGACGGCGCCCTCAAGGGCCTCAAGAAGCGGGTCGAGCAGGGCTGACGGGCGGGCCGAGAGGCCGAGCCGCTACTCTAGGGGCCGCCATGCGGGTCCTGTTGTTCACCGGGAAGGGCGGCGTGGGCAAGACGACCGTCGCCGCCTCCACCGCCGCCGCGGCCGCGCGCGCCGGGCAGCGGGTGATGGTCATGTCGACCGACCCGGCGCACTCGCTCGCCGACTCGTTCGACACGGAGATCGGCTCGCAGACCACCGAGCTCGCCCCCAACCTGTGGGCGCAGCAGATCGACGCCCAGGAGCGCCTGGAGCAGAACTGGCGCGAGATCCAGGAGTACTTCATCTCGCTGATGAACTGGGCCGGGGTGGACACGATCCAGGCCGAGGAGCTCTCGGTCATCCCCGGCCTCGACGAGATCTTCAGCCTCATCGACGTGAAGCAGCACGTCGAGTCGGGCGACTACGACCTGCTGGTGGTGGACTGCGCGCCCACGGCCGAAACGCTCCGGCTGCTCAGCCTGCCGGAGATCATGAACTGGTACATCGAGCGGATCTTCCCGGTGGAGCGCCGCGTCGTGAAGACGCTCCGGCCCCTGGTCACGAAGATCACGTCGCTCCCGATCGCCGACGACCGGTTCTTCGCGAGCGTCGAGAAGCTCCACCGGAACCTCGACGCCGTGCGCCGGATCCTCACCGACGAAACGACCTCGAGCGTCCGCCTGGTGGTGAACCCGGAGAAGATGGTCATCGCCGAGGCCCGGCGGACCTACACGTACCTGTCGTTGTTCGGCTACCGGGTCGACGCCGTCGTCGTCAACCGGATCATCCCGGACACGGTGACCGATCCCTACTTCGGCAAGTGGAAGGAGATCCAGGCCGAGCACCTGGCGACCGTCCACGAGTCGTTCGAGCCGGTCCCGATCCTCACCGCGAAGCTGTTCGACCAGGAGATGGTGGGGCTCGACCTGCTCGGGAGGATGGCGGACGAGGTGTACGGCGAGCTCGACCCGTCGTCGATCCTCCACGTCGAGGAGCCCATCCGCGTGCGCAAGCGGGGCCAGGCCTACGTGCTGTCGATGCGGCTGCCGTTCGCCGAGCGGGAGGACCTCGACATGCACCGGCGGGGCGACGAGCTGTTCGTCAAGGTGGGTGCGTACAAGCGCAACCTGATCCTGCCGCAGACGCTGCAACGCCTGGTCATCCGGGACGCGACGTTCGTCGAGGACCGCCTGGAGATCCGCTTCGCCCGCGAGCCGCGGCCGATGGCCGAGGCGGCGCGGTCGACGTGATCGAGCCCGAACGCCGCACGGCGGGGCCACCGAGGAAGGGGACGACGCATGGCTGAGAGCCGCAAGGTGTCGGGCTCGCCCGGGAGCCGCGACGAACGCGCCGCGGCCTCGGCGCCGTTCCCGCTCCCGGGCGGACACGTCTGTCCGGTGGCGTTCTGCCCGGTCGGGATGGCGCTCACGTTCGCCGAGGCGGCCCGTCCCGAGGTCGTGCAGCACCTCATGGCCGCGGGGCAGGAGCTCATGCTGGCGGTGAAGGCCATGATCGATGCGCGCGCCCAGGCCGTGTCTGGCGAGGCCGCCTTCGAGCACATCCGGATCCGGTGAGCCAGCGGGTCCGCGGCGCGCGCGCGGCCATCGGGCTCGACGTCGGCGGAACGAAGATCGCCGGATACCGGGTGGATGCCGACGGAGCGGTGCTGGACCGCGTGCGGGAGCCCACGCCGACGACCGGCGAGGACCGGGTCGTCGCCGCCCTGGAGGGGATCGTGCAGCGGCTGGCCGGCCCCGACGTCGTCGCGGTGGGGGCCGGCGTCGCCGGGCTGGTGGAGTTCGCCACCGGGGTGGTCCGGTACGGCCCCAACGTGCCGTTCCGGGAGCTGCGGATCCGCGACCGGCTGCACGAGCTCACCGGCCTGCCCACCCTCGTGGACAACGACGCGAACGCCGCGGGGTGGGCCGAGTACCGCCTGGGCGCCGGGCGGGGGGCCCGGGACATGCTGCTCGTCGCGGTGGGAACGGGGATCGGGGGCTCGTTCGTGTCGGGCGGACGGCTGTTCCGGGGGGCCCACGGGTTCGCGGCCGAGATCGGCCACGTCATCGTCGACCCGAACGGCCCCGTGTGCGGATGCGGGAACCGGGGTTGCTGGGAGCAGGTGGCGTCGGGGCGGGCCATCGGCCGGCTTGGACGGGACGCGGCCACGCGGTCGCCGGACTCGCTGCTGACCGAGCTGGCGGGCGGGGATCCCACGCGGATCACCGGCGCGGTCGTGACGGCCGCCGGGCTGCGGGGTGACCCCGTCGCGTGCGGCGTGCTGGCCGAGGTGGGCAGGCGCCTGGGAGAGGGGATCGCCGGGCTGGTGAACATCGTCGATCCCGACGTGGTCGTGGTCGGGGGCGGCGTGATGGAGGCGGGCGACCTGGTGCTGGAGCCGGCCCGCGCGGCCTGCCGCGACGCGATCGAGGGCAGGGTCCACCGGCCGGACGTCCCGCTGGTCGCTGCCGAGCTCGGGAACGACGCGGGGGGCATCGGCGCCGCGCTCCTCGCCCTGGAGGCCCCGGGATGACGCCGCGGCTCGGACTGGTCCTGCCGTTGTTCTCCGGGAACGTCGAGCGCGTGATGGGCGCCGCGCGGGAGGCCGAGTCGCTGGGCTACGACGGCGTGTTCGCGTTCGACCACTTCTTCCCGCCCGGGGCGGCCCCGGACCGGCCGTCGCTCGAGGCGTTCACCACGCTCGCCGCCGTGGGGGCCGTGACCTCGCGGGTGGCCGTCGGAACGCTCGTCGTCCGGGCGCAGCTCCGCCCCCCCGGCCTCCTCGCGAAGATGGCCGCCGGACTCGACGACATCACCGGCGGGCGGATGATCCTGGCGATCGGGACAGGCGACCCCATCGACGAACCCGAGCACCGGGCGTTCGGCATCCCGACGCTGTCGAAGGCCGAGCGCCGCGTGCACCTCGCCGAGGTGGTGGCGGCCGTGAAGGCCCTGTTCCGGGGGGACGCCTGGGAGGGGGGCGACCAGGTCCCACCGATCGCGGGGCCGCTCCTCCCCCCGCCGGTTCGACCGGGCGGACCGCCCGTGTGGATCGGCGCACAGGCCGACCCGGTGGTCCGGCTGGCGGGCGCGGTCGCCGACGGCTGGAACGGGTGGGGCGCGTCGCCCGGGGAGTTCGCCCGGAAGGCCACGCTGGTGGCGGAGGAGGCGGGGGCCGCCGGTCGGGAGGTCGAATCCACGTGGGCGGGCATCGCGCTCGTCGGCGAGGACGAGGCGGAGACCGAACGCCTCGCCACCGCCCGCCGGGAGCGCGGGATGAGCACCGACGACATCTGGATCGGGAGCGCCGCGCGGTTCGCGGAGCACGTCCATGCGCTCGGCGACGCGGGCGCGACCTGGGTGATCGTGGTGGCCGCGGGCCCGACGGACCGGGCCGCGCTGATCGCCCGATCGGCGCACCCGGCCTGAACTACTCGGAGGTCTCGTTCCGCGGCAGGAACACGTGGAACGAGGCGCCGCCGCCGGGCCGCTCCTCGACCCAGGCCCGGCCCCCGTGGAGCTTCGCGAACCGCCCGACGAGGGACAGCCCGACCCCCACGCCCGGGGAGTGGATCGGGGCGTCCGGGCCGCGGACGAACGCGTCGAACACCGAGTCGCGCAGCTCGTCCGGCACGCCCGGCCCGTCGTCCTCCACGCACACCTCGGCGCCGTCCTCGAGCGGCCGGACGCGCACCCACACGCGTGAACCGGCCGGTGTGTGCCGGAGGGCGTTGGCCAGCAGGTTCTCGACGATCCGTTCGACCTTGGCGGCGTCGAGGCCCACCACCACCGACACGGTGTCGAGCTCGACCGCCCGCTGGCCGGAGAGGTCCGACTCCCGGACCACGCCGCGGACGAGCTCGGCCAGGTCGGTCTGGTGGAGCTTCGGCTCCACGATGCCGCGGTCCAGCCGGTCGAGGTCGAGGAGGTCCGACAGCAGTCGCTCCAGCTTGCGGGCGTTCGCGGCGATCCGCCCGGCGATGTCGCGGGCCTCCGCCTCGGGAAGGTCGAGGTCGGCGCGTTCGAGCGTGAGGGCGAACCCGAGCACGGCCGACAGGGGGGTCCGCAGCTCGTGCGAGACGGCGTGGAGGAAGGTGTTCTTCATGTCGTCGAGCGCCCGGAGCCGGTCGCCGGCCTCGCGCTCGAGCTCGAGGGCCCGGCGCAGCTCCTCCTCAGCCCGCCGGCGTTCGGTGACGTCCATCATCACGCCCTGCCAGTACGAGGCCCGTCCATCCTCCTCGCGGAGCAGGACCGCCTCGTTGCGGACCCACACGACCCGGCCGTCGCGGGCGACCACCCGGTACTCGGAGCTGAACGGCTCCTCGGTCTGGTCGTGCAGGAGATCCTCTGCCAGCACCCTCGCGCGGTCGTCGGGGTGGAGGATGCGGTGCCACAGCTCCCGGTCCGGCAGGCACTCCTCGACGGTGTACCCGACGAGGCGTTCGATCTGCGGGCTCACGTAGATGGTCGCTCCGTGCTCGCCCCGCTCGACGACGTAGGTGACCATCGGCAGCGTCTCCACGAGCGTGCGGTACCGGCGCTCGGCCGTCTTGAGCCGGCGGTCGGCGGCCATCCGCTCGCTGACGTCGCGGACCACGATCTGCCCGGCGGGCCGCCCCTCGAAGGCGAACGGGATCCCCGCGACCTCGACGTCGACGGTGGTCCCGTCGAGCCGGACGAACACCTCCTGGAGCAGCGGCGCGGCTCGCCCCTCGTGGGCGCCACGGGCTCGTTCGGCCACCTGGTCGTGGAAGTCCGGGTGGACGATCTGGAGGATGGGAAGCCCGACGAGGTCCTCGGGCCGCTCGGCGCCCAGCAGCCGGGCCGCGGCCGGGTTCGCGAAGACGAACCGCCCCTCCCGGTGCACGAAGATGGCGTCGGGCGACATGTCGACCAGGCGCCGGTAGCGGATCTCGCTCTCGCGGAGCGCCTCCTCGGCCCGGACCTGCTCGGTGACGTCGAGCATCACGCCCTGCAGGAGGGCCGGGCGCTCGGCCGTCTCCTCCAGCAGCACGCCCTCGTCCCGCATCCACACGAGGTGGCCGTCGCGCGCGAGCATCCGGTACTGGCAGGTCAGCCGGCCGCGGGCGAGGGCCTGCTCCTCGGCGCCCAGGTATTCCTCCTGGTCGTCCGGGTGGATGCGCGAGTAGAACAGGTCGGGGTCGGCCATCCACTCCGCGGCCGTGAACCCAAGGATCGGCTCGACCTGGGGGCTCACGTACCGCCAGGCGCCGGAGGCGCCGAACTCCGCCGTGTAGGTGATCGCGGGGACGCGCTCGACGAGGTGACGGAACCCGGCCTCGGCCCCGACCCGTTCCCCCTCCTCCCGGCGCCGGTCGGTGACGTCGACGGCCATGGCGACGGCGCCACCGCCGTCCCGTTCGACGCGGGCCTCGTAGGTGCGCCCGGCCAGCCCGAACTCGAAGTTCGCGGGCTGCCCGTCCATGGCCCGCCGGTGCGCCGCCGACGCGATCGCCTCGGCGAGGCCCATCGGCACCACCTCGAACAGCATCCGCCCAGCGGCCTCGCGCGGGTCGAACGGCAGCCGGTCGGCGGGGCCGGCCATCCACCGGATCCGCAGGGATGCGTCGGTGGCCCACACGAACCCGGGCAGCCCGACGGAGCGGAGGTCGAAGGCGTCCTCGACCGGGACGGTTCGACCGTCCGGGTCGATGACCGACCGGACCTCCTCGGGTCGTGCGGTGCTTGCCAACCGTCTCCTCCTCGCGCATCGCGCGGACGCGACACCGCGATGTCCATGTGGGCACGCCGGAACTGACATCTCCGACGCCCGTCAATGCATCGGCGCGGACGGTCTCGTCCTTTCGATCAATCGGGAAATCGGCCGTCCGGCGTCGAGCACGCCGCCGACCGTGTCAGGGTGGTGGGACGCCAGATACCCTGGGCGGTCACCGAACGAATCCTGCGCACACACCACGGGGGAATGAACGGCATGGGCGAGCGACGGCGAGTGCTGATCATGGGGGCCGCCGGGCGCGACTTCCACAACTTCAACACCGTGTACCGGGACGACCCGGACACGGAGGTGGTCGCGTTCACCGCGACCCAGATCCCCTTCATCGAGGACCGGACCTACCCGGCCGAGCTCGCCGGCGAGCGCTACCCGAACGGCATCCCGATCCACCTGGAGAACGAGCTCGACCGCCTCATTCGCGACCTCGCGGTGGACGACGTCGTGTTCTCGTACTCCGACGTGTCCCACGAGTACGTCATGCACCGCGGCTCGCAGGTGCTCGCCGCGGGGGCGAACTTCGTGCTCCTGGGCCCGAACGCCACGATGCTCCGGGCGAGTGTCCCCGTCGTGGCCGTGTGCGCCGTGCGGACGGGGTCGGGCAAGAGCCAGACCACCCGCAGGGTGGCCGAGACGCTCCGGGCGGCCGGCAGGACGTCGGTGGTGGTCCGCCATCCGATGCCGTACGGCGACCTCGCGAAGCAGCGCGTGCAGCGGTTCGCGACCTTCGACGACCTCGAGGCCGCCAACACCACGATCGAGGAGCGCGAGGAGTACGAGCACCACCTCAAGGAGGGCTCGGTCGTGTACGCGGGCGTCGACTACGGCGCGATCCTCGAGCAGGCGCAGCAGGAGTGCGACGTCCTCCTGTGGGACGGCGGGAACAACGACCTGCCGTTCTACCGGCCGGACGTCCACATCGTCGTGGCCGACCCCCTCCGCGCCGGGCACGAGATGACCTACCACCCCGGCGAGGCGAACCTCCGCATGGCCGGCGTCGTGGTCATCAACAAGATGGACAGCGCCACGCCGGAGCAGGTCGCCGCGGTCGAGGAGAGCATCGCCTCGGTCAATCCCGGCGCGACCGTCGTCAAGGCCGCCAGCCCCGTGACCGTGGACGACCCGGAGGCGCTCGCGGGGAAGCGTGTCGTCGTGGTCGAGGACGGTCCGACGCTCACCCACGGCGAGATGAAGTACGGAGCCGGCGTCGTGGCGGCCCGCCGCGCGGGCGCCGAGGTCGTCGATCCCAGGCCGTACGCGGTGGGCACGCTGCGGCGGACCTACGAGCAGTACGACGTGGGCCCGGTGCTCCCCGCCATGGGGTACTCCCAGCAGCAGCTCGACGAGATGCGGCAGATGATCGACTCGGCGGACTGCGACCTGGTCGTCATCGCGACGCCGATCGACCTCCGGTCGCTGATCGAGATCTCGAAGCCGGCCGTCCGGGTGACCTACGAGCTGCAGGAGCAGGAGGGGTCGCCGACGATCCGCGACGTCCTCTCCCCGGTCATCGGCTCGTAGCGTCCCCGCGGGTCGAGGGCCCCGCCCGTCGGGGTACGCTCCGCGACATCGTGGATCTGCGCGTGCTCGTGCACAACGTGAAGGGGTTCGAGGCCGGGCCGGACGAGGCGGCGGCGGCCGTGGCCGAGCACGTGCCCGACATCGCCATGATCACCGAGGCCGGCACGAGGCGGCGGTTCCAGCGGTACGTCCGGGCGCTCGAGATGGAGCCGGCCGCGCCCAGCCTGCTGCCGCTCGCCCGGACGGTCCGCAACGCCGTGCTGGTCCGGCCGCCGTGGCGCATCGTGCGGTTCCACATGCACCGTTTCCACGCGTCGAAGCGCTTCTACCCCCGCGGCGCGCTGGTGGCCGTGGTGGGCCGGGCGGGATACCGCGTCCACGCGCTGTCGGTGCACCTGGGGCTCGCGGGGGAGGAGCGGCGACGTCACGCCGAGGAGCTCACCAACCTCACAGCCGGTCTGCAGGGGCCGGTGCTCGTGGGCGGCGACTTCAACGAGGGTCCCCGGTCGCCCGCCGTGCGGTGGGTCGCCGAACGGTACTGGGACTCCTGGGAGCGCGGCGGCGACCGCGACGCATCGGGGTCCACGTTCCCGGCCGTCGATCCCACGTCCCGCATCGACTACCTGTTCGTCTCCGAGCACCTCCGCGTTGACGGCGCCTGGGTGCTCTCGGACGAGGTCGCCCGGGCGTCATCGGACCACCTGCCGCTGGTGGTGGACGTGGCGCTCGACTGATCGGCGGGTCAGACGGCCAGCCGGCGCCGGGCGATCTCGGTGCCCGCCTCGATCGCCCCGTCGGTGCCCAGCCGTGTGGTGTTGAGGACGGCGTCGTAGCGCAGCGGGTCGTTGATGTCGATGCCGTAGAACCGCCGCACGTACCCCGTTCGCTCGGCGTCGACCCGCCGGCATGCCTCTCTGGCCTCCCCCTCGGTGACCCCCTGGGACCGGACGATCCGCGCGGCGCGGTCGTCGGGGTCCCCGACGAGTTGCAGGTGGACCGCGTCCGGCCGGTCCTGCAGGGCGGCCTGCCCGCCCCGCCCCAGCACGACGAACCCGCCGGCCGAGGCCATCGACTCCAGGACGCGCCGGACCTCGTCGGCCAGCAGCCGGTCGTCCGCAGGGGTCGGCGCGACCAGCCCGAACTCCGGGCTCGCTGCGGCGAGCGCCAGCCCGACCTTCTCCACCAGGGCGGGGACGCGTTCGTCGAGGTTCTCGGCGAGCTCCTCGTCGAGCCCGACCTTCGCGGCCGCCTGCTCCACGATCTCGCGGTCGGCGAACCGGAACCCCAGGTCCTCCGCGATGGCCGCCGCCACGGTGAGCCCGCCGGCCCCGTACTGCCGGGACACGGTCACGATGCCCCGCAGCTCGCCCCGGTCGGTGCGCCCCGTCATGCGCCCGCCGACGCGTGGGCCCGGGCGAACGCGAGGACCCGTTCGCGGATGAGGTCGGCGTCGTGGTCGAGGGTGGCGACGTGGAACGAGCTCGGCAGGAGGACGAGCTCCTTGTCCGTCGACCCGGCCGTCCGCATGATCAGCTCGGAGTTGGCCGGCTTCACCAGGTGGTCCTGGGGAGAGCTGAACACCAGCAGCGGCTGGCGGACCTGGGCAAGCTCGGACTCGGCCGTCCTCAGCAGCTCCCCGAGCGTTGCGAGCGTGACGACCGGCGCGCGGTCGTACGCGACCTCGTCCTGCCCGGGCTTGTTGATGTCGTTCGTCTTGAGCTTCTTGGTGCGGGCGAACACGCGCAGGACGGGCGCGAGCGCCAATCGTGGATCGTGGATGTACGCGTTGACCACGGCCACGCAGCGGACCTCGTCGGGGTGCGTGGCGGCGAGGTGGACGGCCAGCGACCCGCCCATCGACACGCCCACGACGCAGACGTCGGCGCACCGGGACGAGAGGTCCCGAAGCGCCCCCGCCGCCTCGTCCACCCAGTCGGTCCACGACGTCCGCGCGAGGTCCTCCCAGTGCGTGCCGTGGCCGGGGAGGCGGGGGGCGATCACGGTGAGTCCCTGCCCGGCCAGCCATCGCGCCATCGGCCGGGTCGAGGCCGGCGAGCCGGTGAACCCGTGCAGCAGGAGCGCGCCGAGCGGGCCGCCGTCGCGCTGGAAGGGCTCCGCGCCGGGCAGCAGCCGGAACCCCTCCTTCACGGGCTGCCCTCGGGTTCAGGAAGGCTCACGAGCGGTGCGTGCTCCCCCGCGCGCCGGGGTTCCGGAACAGCTGGATCCCGGCGTACACGCCGAACGCGGCCGCCGCGCCGACCAGCACGATCAGCGCGATGGCGAACGACCACTCCAGGATTCCCCAGGCTCTTGCGATCATGTGTCTTCCGAGGTCGGGGGCCGGTCGCGATGCTCGCCGGGCCGCAGGTGAGGCTGTAGTGTAAGTCGCCGACGCCGACCCGGGGTGAGGGACGGAAGTGTTCTACTGGCTCGTCAAGCACGTGTTCCTGGGCCCGCTGCTCAAGGCGCTGTACCGGCCGAGGGCGCGCGGCCTCGAGAACGTACCGGCCGACGGGCCGGTCATCCTGGCCGCGAACCACGTGTCGTTCATGGACTCGCTGTTCATCCCGCTGGTGCTGAAGCGCCGCGTGGTGTACCTGGGGAAGTCCGACTACTTCGACCACGCGCGCACGCGGTGGTTCTTCAAGCTGGTCAACGTCATCCCCGTCAAGCGCGACGGGGGGACCGCCGGCGAGGCCGCCATCCGCGCGGGCGTCCGGGAGCTGAACAAGGGCCTGATCGTCGGCATCTACCCGGAGGGGACGCGGAGCCCGGACGGCCGTCTGTACCGGGGGAAGACGGGCGTGGCCCGGATGGCCCTGCTGGCGAACGCCCCGGTGATCCCGGTCGGCGTGTTCGGGACCCGGGAGCTCCAGCCCCCCGACCGGAAGATGCCGAAGCTCTCCGGGCGCATCCAGGTGATGTTCGGCCGGCCGCTCGAGTTCGACCGCTTCGCGGGGCAGGAGCGGGACCGGTTCGTCCTGCGCTCGGTCACGGACGAGATCCTGTACGAGATCATGATGATCACCGGGCAGGAGTACGTCGACGAGTACGCGTCACGGGTCAAGGCGCAGCAGGCGAGACAGGCCGGGGCCCAGGACGATGAACGGCCCGGCGAGCCGGGGACGTTGACGGACGACGAGGCGGCGGCGGTCGTGCGCGCCGGCGAGCCGTCCGACCGCCCGGCCTCCTAGCGCCGGCGATCTGACCGGTCCGCGATCAGCGGGGCAGCGCCACCGGGCCGGCGGGGACGCCGGGCTCGATCGACCGCTGGACGTTCCCGTCCTGGATCCACTTCGTGGCGCACTTGACGCAGTAGGCCCGGCGCTTGCTGGAGAGCACGACCACGACCCGGGCGGACTCGCACACTGGGCAACGAACCATCCAGCCACGCCTCCTTCGGCCGCGTCACCGGGGATGCGGCGACGCCCGCGCGGCCACGCACGTCGCCCCCAGGGAGTACCCGGACACTCCTGTCGCAAACGGGGAAAGAGTGACACAAATTCCATTTCGCCGCTTGCACCGATACCTGACGCATTCGGGGTGCCCGGAGGTTCCCCGGGCCTCAGTCGCCGGCCCAGTTCAGCGACCGGCCGACGGCCTCGCGCCACCGCGCGGCGCGGGCCCCGACGGTCGGGTCGCCCGCGGGGCGGAACTCCCGATCGAGCTGCCAGTGCCGGGCCAGCTCGTCGCTGGTCGACCACACGCCGGTCCCCAGCCCCGCCAGCGAGGCCGCGCCGAGCGCCGTGGTCTCGAGCACCCGGGGCCGCCGGACCGGGACGCCGAGGACGTCGGCCTGGAGCTGCATGAGGAGGTCGTCGACGCTGGCGCCGCCGTCGACCTTCAGCTCGGTGAACTCGATCCCGGCGTCCTCGCGCATGGCCTCGACCACGTCGCGGGTCTGGAAGGCGATGGCCTCGAGCGTGGCCCGCGCGATGTGGGCGGCGGTCGTGCCGCGCGTGAGGCCGAGGATGGCGCCCCGGGCGTATGGATCCCAGTGCGGAGCGCCCAGCCCGGTCAGCGCCGGCACGAACACCACGCCGTCCGTGTCGTCGACGCTCGCCGCGAGCCCCTCCACGTCGCCCGATTCCCGGATGATCCCCAGCCCGTCCCGGAGCCATTGCACCGCCGACCCGGTCACGAAGATCGACCCCTCGAGCGCGTACGGAACCTCGCCGGCCGAGGTGGCGGCGATCGTCGTGATCAGTCCCTTGGCGGACTCGGGCGCCGTGGTCCCCGTGTGCATCAGCACGAACGACCCGGTGCCGTACGTGTTCTTGCCGGAGCCCGCCTCGAAGCAGGCCTGGCCGAACAGAGCCGCCTGCTGGTCGCCGGCGATGCCCGCGATGGGCACCTCGGCGCCGAAGAACGCCTCCGGGTCGGTGACGCCGAACAGACCGCAGGACGGCCGGACGTCTGGCAGCACCGCCCGCGGCACGCCGAGGCGCTCGAGCATCCGCTCGTCCCAGTCGAGCGCGTGGATGTCGTACAGCAGGGTCCGGGATGCGTTCGTGTGGTCGGTGGCGTGGACCCTGCCGCCGGTGAGCCGCGCCAGGACGTAGCTGTCGGGGGTCCCGAAGGCGAGCGACCCACCTTCGGCCGCCTCCCGCACGCCGTCGACGTGGTCGAGCAGCCAGCCCAGCTTGGTGCCGGAGAAGTACGGGTCGACGACCAGCCCGGTCCGTTCCCGGATGTGCGGCTCCAGCCCCTCCTCGCGGAGGCGGTCGCACAGCGGCGCCGTCCGGCGGTCCTGCCACACGATCGCCGGGTGGACGGCGCGGAGCGACTCGCGGTCCCACAGGACGGTCGTCTCGCGCTGGTTGGTGATGCCGATCGCGGCGAGGTCGGCGGCCTCCAGGCCGCCCGCCGCGAGCGCGTCCCCGCACGCCGCGGTGAGGGCGACCCACCAGTCGTCGGGGTCGTGCTCGACCCACCCCGACCGGGGGAACGACTGCGGGAACTCGCGGTACCCCTTGGCGACGACCTCGCCCCCGTCGTCGACCAGCAGGGCCGTGACGCCCGTGGTTCCCTCGTCGATGCCGAGCACGTGCGCCATCGGGGCCGAAGCCTACCGGCCCTTTGCAGAGGGCGACCGCCCCTGGAACGATGCCGGTGTCGTTCTGCTCGACGAAGGGATGTGCGCGATGCGACTGGGGATCCTGTGCGGCGGCGGCCCCGCCCCCGGCATGAACTCCGTGATCTCCGCGGCGACGATCGAGGCCGTGAACAGCGGCTGGGAGGTGGTCGGGGTGCTCGACGGGTTCGAGCACCTCATCGCGGGTTCGTCAGCGGAGGTCCGGCCGCTCGGGATCACGGACGTGTCCCGGATCCACGCCCAGGGCGGCTCCGTCCTGCGAACCTCACGCGCCAACCCGACGACGAGGGACGACGGGGCGGAGGACCCGGAGTGGAGGCTGCACAACTGCGTGCGTGCCATCGGCGAGTTGCGGCTCGACGCGCTCGTCACCATCGGCGGCGACGACACCGCCTTCTCGGCCCAGGCCGTCGCGAAGGGCGCCGGCGGCACGCTGCGCGTCGCGCACGTCCCCAAGACCATCGACAACGACCTGCCGCTCCCGGGCGGCGTGCCGACGTTCGGCTTCGAGACCGCGAGGAGCGTCGGGGTCGAGCTCGTGAACAACCTCATGACCGACGCCATCACCACGCAGCGGTGGTACCTCGTGGTGGCCATGGGTCGCTCGGCGGGGCACCTGGCGCTCGGCATCGGAAAGGCCGCCGGGGCGACGGTCACGATCATCGCCGAGGAGTTCCCGGCGGACCGGCCGATCGCGCTCGACCATCTCGTCGACATCGTGGAGACGTCGATGCTGAAGCGGGCGGTGCACGGGCGGCCGTTCGGCGTGGTCGTGCTGGCCGAGGGCATCGGCCTCCGCCTGCGGGAGGAGGACCTCGCCACCGCCATGCCCGAGGTCGAACGCGACGAGCACGGCCACATCCGCCTGGCCGAGCTCGAGCTGCACCGGGTCCTGGCCAAGCTGGTAAAGGAGCGGTTCGCCGCCCGGGGCCGGAAGGTGACCATCGAAGGGACGAACATCGGATACGAGCTGCGGTGCGCCCCGCCGATCCCGTTCGACATCGAGTACACCCGCGACCTCGGCTACGGCGCGGTCGAGTACCTCCGCGACGCCCGGGCGACGGGCAGCGAGGACCCCGGGGCGATGATCACCATCCGGGAGGGGCACATGGAGGCGCTGCCGTTCGGTTCGTTCTCCGACCCGGAGACGGGGCGCGTCCGGGTCCGGGAGGTGAACGTCGCCAGCCACTCGTACCGCGTGGCTCGCGAGTACATGATCCGGCTGGAGCAGGCCGACCTCGACGACCCCGCCGCGCTGTCCGCGCTGGCGTCGGCCGCGGGGATGACGCCCGGGGCGTTCCGCGAGCGGTTCGGCCACGTCGCGGCCCCGGCCTGAGCGGGCCGACGGTCAGAACAGGCCGATCGTCCGGCCCTCCACGTCGACGTCCACGTTGACGAACGCCGGCGCCCGGCCCAGCCCCGGCATGAGCATGATGTCGCCGCACAGCGCCACCGCGAAGCCCGCCCCGACCGAGGCGTACACGTTGCGGATCGGCAGCCGGAACCCCTTCGGGCGGCCGCGCTGCGAGGGGTCGTGGGAGAGCGACATGTGGGTCTTCGCCATGCACACGGGCAGCTCGCCGAGCCCGAGGTCGTCCAGCCGTGACAGGCGCTGGTCGGCCTCCCTCGTGTAGTCGACGCCGTCGGCGCCGTACAGGGTCGTGGCGATGCGCTCGATCTGCGCCTTGATCTGCAGGCCGGGCGGGTTCAACGGCGCGAACTCGCTCGGGGGCTCGGCCGCCTCCACGACCGCGTTCGCGAGCTCGACCGAGCCGGCGCCGCCCTTCTCGAACCCCTCGTTGACGACCACCTGCTGCGCGCCCGCGTCGCGGGCCAGGCTGGCCAGGAGCTCGACCTCGGCGTCCGTGTCCGTGTGGAACCGGTTGATCGACACGACGACCGGGAGCCGGAACGTCCGCACGATGTCGATGTGCGCCGCGAGGTTCTCGGCGCCCCGGGCGAGGGCGGCGTCGTCGCGCGTCCCGAGGTCGGCGTCCGCCACGCCGCCGTGGGACTTCAGCGCGCGAACGGTCGCCACCAGCACGGCCGCGGAGGGCCGGAGGTTCCCGTACCGGCACACGATGTGCGCGAACTTCTCGAACCCCAGGTCCGAGCCGAACCCCGCCTCCGTCACGACGTAGTCGGCGAGCTTCAGCCCGACCCGGTCGGCGAGGATGGAGTTGTTGCCGGTGGCGATGTTCCCGAAGGGCCCGGTGTGGATCAGCGTCGGCTGCCCCTCGATCGTCTGGACGAGGTTCGGGCGGATCGCGTCCTTCATCAGCACCGTCATGGCCCCGGCCGCCTTGATGTCCTCGGCGGTCACCGGCTGCTTGCGGCGCGTCTCGGCGACCACGATGCGCCCGAGGCGCCGGCGGAGGTCCGCCAGTCCGGTCGACAGGCCCAGCAGCGCCATGATCTCGGAAGCCGCCGTGATGACGAACCCCGACTCCCGGGGCACGCCGTGCGCCGTCCCGCCGAGCCCGATGATGATGTCCCGAAGCGCGCGGTCGTTCACGTCGAGGGTCCGGGGCCACGTGATCGACCGGGCCTCGATCTCGAGCGGGTTGTCGTTGTAGATCGACGCGTCGAGCGCCGCGGCCAGCAGGTTGTGGGCGGCGGTCACCGCGTGGAAGTCGCCGTTCAGGTGGAGGTTGATGTCCTCCATCGGCAGCACCTGCGCGTACCCGCCGCCGGTCCCCCCGCCCTTCACGCCGAACACCGGCCCCACCGAGGGCTCGCGCATGCACAGCATCACGCTCCGGCCGGTGTGGCCGAGCCCCTGGGTCAGCCCGATCGCGGTGGTCGTCTTCCCCTCGCCGGCCTTCGTGGGCGTGATGGCGGTGACGATGATCAGCCGGCCGTCGGGGCGGTCGGCCAGACGGTCGAGGACGGAGAGATCGACCTTGGCCTTGTGCCGGCCGTACGGCTCGACCTCCGACGGCTCCAGCCCGGCCGATTCGGCCACCTCCCCGATGGGGCGGAGCGTCGCCTCCTGCGCGATCTCGAGTCCGGTCTTCATGGCACCTCTCCCCGTTCCGATGGCGAAGAACCAACGGACTATCCCACTCGCGCGGCCAAGGAGTAAGGTCCGGCGTCGATGGATCGCGATGCGGCCGACGAGGAGGCCTTCGGCCAGTCGGTGGAGGTCGTCACCAGGGCGAACGAGCGCGGCGTCCCGCTCAAGCTGCTGGGCGGCCAGGCGGTGCGTCTGCTGTGCCCGCTGTACCCGCACCGGGCGCGCGTCGACCAGGACATGGACTTCGCGTCGGTGTCCACCGCCAAGCGCCAGGTGATGGAGTTCCTCGACGGGCTGGGGTTCCTGAGCGACCAGCGGTTCAACACCCTGCACGGCGACCGTCAGATGTACTTCCGGACGCCCGACGGCAAGGTGAGCGTCGACGTCATCGTCGACAAGCTGAACATGTGCCACGTCCTCGAGTTCCGCGACCGCATCGACCGCATGCCGCACACCCTGGACGTCACCGACCTCCTGCTGTCGAAGCTGCAGATCGTGGAGCTCAACCGCAAGGACGTGCACGACCTGTTCCACCTGATGTCGGCATTCGAGGTCCGCGAGGGGGACGATCCGGGGACGATCGGCCTCGGCCGGATCGGGAAGATCGTGGGGGAGGACTGGGGCTGGTGGCGGACCGCCACGGGCACCCTCGACAAGCTGCAGCAGCTCGGTACCGACGATCACCGCGACCTCGTCCCCGAGGCGCGCCAGTACCATCCGCTGGAGCAGGCCGGGCGGATCCGCGAGTTCTGCGACGCCTGCCCCAAGTCGCTCAGGTGGAAGGTGCGCTCGAAGGTGGGGGACCGGGTGCAGTGGTATCAGGAGCCCGAAGAGGTCGCGCACCCGTCGTGAGCTCCGGGCCGAACGGCGTGCCCCGGAAGCGGTGGGACTTCGTCGTCGTGGGCGGCGGGTCGGCCGGGAGCGTGCTGGCCAACCGGCTGTCGGCGGATCCCTCGACCAGCGTGCTGGTCCTCGAGGCCGGCCGGCCGGACTACCCGTGGGACGTGTTCATCCACATGCCGGCGGCCCTGACGTTCCCGATCGGCAGCCGGTTCTACGACTGGCAGTACGAGTCCGAGCCCGAGCCGTACATGGGGGGTCGGCGCGTCTATCACGCGCGGGGGAAGGTCCTCGGTGGGTCCAGCAGCATCAACGGCATGATCTTCCAGCGCGGCAACCCGCTCGACTACGAGCGGTGGGCGGCCCGGCCCGGGCTGGAGGCGTGGGACTACGCCCACTGCCTGCCGTACTTCAAGCGGATGGAGAACTGCCTCGCGGCCGCCCCGGACGATCCCTACCGGGGCCATCGGGGCCCGCTGGTGCTGGAACGGGGCCCGGCGACATCGCCGCTGTTCCGCGCGTTCTTCGAGGCCGTCCAGGAGGCCGGCTACACGCTCACCGACGACGTGAACGGCTACCGCCAGGAGGGCTTCGCGCCGTTCGACCGGAACATCGAGCGGGGCCGGCGGCTGTCGGCGAGCGGCGCCTACCTCCGGCCCGTGATGCACCGGCGGAACCTCCGGGTCGTGACCCGGGCGTTCGTCACCCGCGTCCTGTTCGAGGGGGCGCGGGCCGTCGGGGTCGAGTACCGCCACGGCGGGAAGCGGTGGCGCGCCCGCGCGGGCGAGGTCCTCCTGTCCGGGGGCGCGTTCAACTCGCCGCAGACCCTTCAGCTCTCGGGCGTGGGGAACGCCGACGAGCTCCGGGCGGTGGGCGTCGAGCCCGCCCACCACCTCCCCGGCGTCGGCGAGGACCTGCAGGACCACCTGGAGGTGTACGTCCAGTACGGGTGCCGGGAGCCCGTCTCGATGGCCCCCTACCTCAAGTGGCGGCACCGGCCCTGGATCGGGGCCGGGTGGCTCTTCCTGCGCACGGGGCCGGCGGCGACCAACCACTTCGAGGCGGGGGGGTTCGCCCGCAGCAACGACGACGTCGCCTATCCGAACCTGATGTTCCACTTCCTCCCGATCGCGGTCCGGTACGACGGGTCGGCGCCGGCCGGCGACCACGGGTACCAGGTGCACGTGGGGCCGATGAACTCGGACGCCCGCGGCACGGTGAGGATCACGAGCCCGGACCCCGCCGCCCACCCGGCGTTGCGGTTCAACTACCTGTCCACGGAGCAGGACCGGCGGGAGTGGGTGGAGGCCATCCGCGTCGCCCGGGACATCCTCGGGCAGCCGGCGTTCTTCCCGTACAACGCCGGCGAGCTGTCGCCGGGCCCGGAGGTCCGGACGGACGAGGAGATCCTGGCCTGGGTGGGGGCACAGGGGGAGACCGCCCTCCACCCGTCGTGCACCTGTCGGATGGGAGTGGACGGCATGGCCGTCGTGGATCCGTCGAGCCTGCGGGTTCACGGCCTCGACGGCATCCGGGTCGTGGACGCGTCGGTGATGCCCCTGATCACGAACGGGAACATCTACGCGCCGGTGATGATGATCGCGGAACGGGCCGCCGACATGGCGCTGGGCGCCACCCCGGCCGTGCCGGAGCACGTGCCCTTCTACCGGCACGGCCGCTCCGGGGAGTTGCGCGAGGGCCCGACACCGGCGAGGATCGCCCAGCAGACCGAGGCGGGGGGAGCACCGTGAAGATCTTCTTCGTCACCGACATCCACGGCTCGGAGATCTGCTGGCGAAAGTTCCTGAACGCCGGGCCGTTCTACGGCGCCGACGTCGTGATCGTCGGCGGCGACGTCACCGGCAAGGCCATGGTCCCCATCGTGGAGCGGGGTGGGCACTGGGAGGCATCGCTCCAGGACCAGCACGAGCGCCTCGACACCGAGGAGGACGTCCGGGCGTTCGAGGTCCGCGTCCAGAACCGCGGGTACTACCCCATCCGCGTCTCGGACGAGGAGTACCGCCACATGCAGGAGGACGAGGACGCCGTCGACAAGCGGTTCAAGGAGGTCATGCTCGAGGGAACCGAGCGGTGGATCGCCATGGCCGACGACAAGCTCAAGGGCAAGGTCCACCGGGTGGTCGTGTGCCCGGCGAACGACGACATGTTCGAGATCGACCCCGTCCTGCAGAGCGGCCACGTCGTCGAGTTCGGCGGCGAGGCTCCGCTCGACCTCGAGGGGTATCAGATGGTGTCGTTCGGGTGGACCAACCCGACGCCGTGGGACACGTTCCGCGAGCTCCCCGAGGAGCAGCTCGGCGAACGGGTGGACGAGATCGTGGGGCAGGTCACCGATCCCGGGCGGACCATCTTCAACTTCCACGCCCCGCCCCACGGAACCGGCATCGACGAGGCGCCCGCCCTGAACGCCGACATGTCCTACCTGGCCGGCGGCCGGGCGCTCCGGCCGGTCGGCTCGCCGTCCATCAAGGCGGCCATCCAGCGCGTGCAGCCGCTGCTGTCGCTGCACGGCCACATCCACGAGAGCAAGGGGGCCCTGCGACTGGGCTCGACGCTGGTGCTCAACCCGGGCAGCTCGTACGAGGAGGGGGTGCTCCAGGGCGCGATCGTCACGATCGACGACAAGAAGCGGAAGGTGAAGAGCTACCAGTTGGTGAACGGCTAGGCGGTACCCTCCGGACCGCCCGCCCGCATCGGAATCGGCGCAGCAGCGACAGGAGGTGATCGCGGGTGGCAACGATCGGCGAAGCCCCGACCCTGTTCCTTCGCAAGGCCACGGGGCTCGTCAAGGGATGGTCGCGGTTCGACGCGTTCGTCTACTCGTTCATGTCGGTGAACTTCGTGACCCTGGGGCTGTTCTTCGCCCTCTCGGTCCTGGCGTTCGTGCCGACGGGGCAGGTCCTGCCGGCCCTGTTGATCTCGGGCGTGTTCGTCACGTTCCTCGTCATCACGTACGCCTGCCTGATCTCGGTGATGCCGAGAGCCGGCGGCGACTACGTGTGGCAGAGCCGGGTGCTCACGGGCGGGATCGCGTTCCTGCTTGCCGTGACCGGCTGGTGGTTCATCCTGTGGTACTGGGCGCCGGTCTACGCGAACATCCTGAACGTCGAGCTCTTCCAGCCGCTCGCCGCCATCTTCAAGTGGGACGGGCTCTCGACGTTCCTCGCGTCGAAGAACGGCCTGTTCACGGTCTGCGTCGTCACCGTGGCCCTGGCCGGGTTCCTCGTCTCGCTCGGGATGGAGGGCTACGCGAAGGTCCAGCGGGTGTGCTTCTACATCGGGATGGTCGGGCTGATCTTCATCGCGCTCGTCATGCTGTTCGGCTCCCACGCCGGCTTCATCGCCGGGTTCAACAAGTCGGCCGAGCACATGTTCGGCGCAAAGAACGCGTACGCCTCGACCATCGCGGCCGCCACCAAGGCGAACGGCGGTCAGATCGTCCCGGACCTCGGGTTCTCGCCGTTCTTCGGCCCGTCGCTGCTGCTGATCCCGTTCCTGTGCTTCTGGATCCTGTGGCCGAACTGGGGCGCGACGCTGTACGGCGAGGTGCGCGGCGCCAGCGACTTCAAGCGGGTCATGGGCGGCATGATGTGGGGCCTGTGGGTCACCGTCATCGTGGCGTTCGTCTTCATCCTGCTGGCGTCGAAGTTCTTCGGGTGGCAGTTCTTCAACGCCGCCAACCTGAACTACTGGAGCGGGGTCGGGCCGATGCCTGTGTGGTCGTACCCGCCGCTGCTGATCGGCATGTACTTCAACAACACGCTGCTCTCGGGCCTGATCGTGCTGGTGTTCGGAGCATGGTTCATCGGGTGGGCCGGGACGCTGTTCCTGTCCTCGACTCGCGTGATCTTCGCCGCGGCGTTCGACCGGATCCTGCCGGAGAAGGTCGCCGACGTCTCCGAGCGGCGCCACGTGCCCGTCTGGGCTCTGGTGCTGATGCTCGTGCCGGCGGTGGTGGTGAGCGGCCTCTACGCGTACACGAGCAAGTTCGCGACCTTCATCCTCGACGCCACGCTCGTCATCGCGGTGACCTTCCTGGGAACGGCGATCGCGGCGATCATCCTGCCGTGGCGCAAGAAGGCTCTGTATCAGAACTCGCCGATCGCCCGGTACAAGGTGGCCGGCATCCCGCTGATCACGATCGCCGGGCTGCTCACCGCCGCGTTCCTGGGCTGGAACCTGTACGAGTGGTTCACGAACGACAACTACGCGGTCAACGACGGGCAGTCGCTGGTCTTCATGGGCTCCATGTACCTGCTCGCCATCATCGTCTACGTGGTGGCGCGCTTCGCTCGCGCCCGGCAGGGCATCAACCTGAAGGCGATCTACGAGGAGATCCCGGTCGACTAGCTTGCCTGGTGGCTTCGGTCGAGGGGGCGGCCCCGGGTGGGCCCGCCCCCTCGGCGTCGAGAGGGCAGTGGTGGCGGATGACCACCTGATGTTCCGGCTGGAGGAGTAGATGGCTCGGGCCCGCGGCATGCGGGGGGCGACGCGGGTGTATTTCGCCTCGGACATCCACGGGTCCGAGGTGACCTGGCGGAAGTTCGTCAATGCCGCCGCGTTCTACGAAGCGAACGTCCTGGTGTTCGGCGGCGACCTGATGGGGAAGCTGCTGGTCCCGGTCGTCTCCGAGGACGGCGCATACCGGGCTCGGGTGTACGGCGAGGACCACGAGCTCGAT
>DATBHM010000126.1:0-10800 GCA_036557505.1 Actinomycetota bacterium
TCTCCGCGACGGGATTGGTGGTCTCGGGCGTGGAGGTGGTGACGATCATGTCGGCGTGGTTCTGCAGGACGAGCTCGCGGGCCACCTCGGACGCGCGGTTGGGATCGGACTGGCTGTCCTTCACCACGATGTTCACCCTGAAGGTCTTGCCCCCGACCTTGAACCCCTTCGAGTACTGGGAGCTCTGGCGGATCCGGCTCACGACGAACTGGTCGCCGGAGGCGAACCCCGCGAGCGCGCCGGTGAGCGGCGTGACCATCCCGATCGTGATCGTATCGCTCGTCGAGGAGCCCGAGCCCTTGATCTTCGAGCAGGCCGCGAGGACGCCGCCGGCGCTCAGGCCGAGCGCACCGATGCCGGCCCCCTTGAGGAACGAACGACGGCTGATCAGCTCGTCGAACAGCGACCCGGACCGTTCGTGCTCGCCCATCCCGACCCCCTTGGCCCACGACTCGGTGTGTGCGCACAGCGCACACAGTTCGCATTGCGCAAACTGTATGGACGCCACAAGTGGCTTGTCAAACCGGGTTCGCCGGGCGGGACGACTCGGCGCGACGCCTGGGTTCTGGCGAACGAGCGGACGGGGAACGTTGACCGCAACGCACGGCAGCCTGATCATCCGGACTGGCTTCCGGCCCCGACCGGGCCGGTTCCCACGCCAGCCAACGATTTGCAGAGCCACCTCCACGAAACGGGGGGCTCGGGCGTCCATGGATCACATGGAACGACGAACGGGCGTTGCCCAACGCGAGGACGCGACGGCCACCGAGCCGGTGGAGACCTTCGAGGACCTCTTCGCGCGCGAGCACCAGCGCCTGTTCCGCGCGCTGTACCTGATCGTGGGGAACAGCCAGGAGGCGGAGGAGCTCATGCAGGACGCGTTCCTCAAGGTCCTCGAACGGTGGGACCACGTCCAGAAGCCCGCCGGATATGTGTACCGGACGGCCTTGAACGCGACGCGGAGCCGGTTCCGCCGGCTGACCCTCGCGGCAAAGCGGTCCCTGACGCCCGCCCAGCCCGAGGACCCCTTCGCCGCGGCCGATCTCCGCGACGAGATCGTGCGCGCGCTCCGGACGCTCCCGGAACGCCAGCGGGCGGCGCTCGTGCTCCTCGATCTCCTTGACTACCGGAGCGAGGACGCCGCCGAGATGCTCGGCGTCACCGCGGCCACCGCCCGATCGCTCGCATCACATGCCAGGGCCTCCCTGAAGCTCTCCTTGGAGGAACGCCATGTCGAGTGACCCGCGGGGGACGCTCGAACGGATCGCGCGTCGCGTGCCGGTCCCCGAGCCCGCCTACGACCGCCTGCTCCGCCGCAAGCGCCGGAAGGACCGCAACCGCCGGCTCACGGCCGGCGTGCTCGCCATCGTCGTCATGCTGTTGGGCATCACGGCCCTGACACGGGTGTTCGGCGGGTCGTCGCAGCCGGCGGGGACGCCGACGACTCCGTACCAGACCCCGTCGGCTCATGGGCTCTTCTTCAGGCTCGGGGGATGGATCGCCTTCGGCGACTCGCACGGAATCGAGGCGGTCGACCCGGAGGATGCATCCGGGGTCCACGTCCACCTGAGCGATCTGAAGGGCGAGCCCGTCGATTGGTCGCAGGACGGGTCAGAGCTCCTGGTCCTGCAGCAGGCGACGCTCCACCACCGGAGGTCCGCGCTCTACGTCCTGCACGCCGACGGATCAGCGACCCTCCTCGTCCGGGGCGATGCGCGACACGATGTCGGCGGCGGGTCGTTCTCGCCCGACGGGTCGAAGGTCGTCTTCGCGTACCGTTCCCACGACGCCCACCGTTCGGACCAGATCGACGTGATCGTTGCGACCGGGGGCGCCCGGCGACGGCTATACCAAGGCGCCCCGGCACCGCCCTCCGGTGCTGAGGTCTTCCAGGGGCTGGGAGCTCCGAGGTTCTCGCCCGACGGGTCGGAGATCGCGTTCGTCGAAGGGATGGGCGATCACGACAACACGCTCCGGGTGATGAACGCGGACGGGACCGGCCTCCGCACGGTGCTGCCCGACGCCGGGGTCCTGCGAGTGGCGGTCTACATCGACAGCCTGTCGTGGTCTCCTGATGGCGGTCGACTCGCCTTTGGCACCGGCTACACGCCCAATGCGGTCTTCACGGTCGGCACCGATGGCTCGGGGCTCCGGCGCCTCCTCACCAACGCGTCGTACCCCGAATGGTCACCGGATGGAACCAGGATCGCGTTCGACGACGGGGGGAACGTCGTGGGTCCGCTGGCGGTCGCCAACGCGGACGGGACGCACCGATCCACCGACGTCCTCGGTGCCAGGTCGGGTCCCTGGAACCCGCTGCCCCGCGCGGCGCCGGCGCAGCCACCCCGGACCACGTCGGCCGAGGGTGCGACCGGCACATGACGCGCTGACACCACGAAGGGCCCGCGGGGCGGTTCGCGCCTCAGGCGGGCGTGCCGGCGCGGACCGCAGCGTGCCGCGGGACCGTCGACTGGCGGAGCCCCAGCGCACGGAGGTCGGCCTCGATCTCGGCGACGGCGGCCCGAAGGTTGGGGAGGATCCGCCCGATCATGTCGTCGACGGTGACGCGGCTCGCGTAGGCGGAGATGTTCGCCCCCGCGATGGCGGTCCCGGCGCCATCGCGGATCGGCACCGCGATCGAACGGAGCCCGTCCTCGAGCTCCTGGTCGGCAAGCGCGTACCCCTGCTCGCGGACCTCGGCGAGGATGGCCCGGAACCGGGCCTTGTTGACGACCGTGCGGCTGGTGAGCCGGGGGAACCGGAGGCTCGACAGGCGGCGGTTGAGCTCGTCGGGCGGGAGGTTCGCCAGCAGCACACGCCCCTTCGAGCTGGCGTGGACGGGGAACCGCGTGCCGACGGGCACCGCGACCACCAGGATGCCGGGGCCGCGGACCCGCATGATGTCGACCACGTGGTCGCCGTCGAGCACCGCGATCGAGGACGACTCGCGGACCTTCTCCACCAGCGCCTCGAGGTGGGGCTGCGCGATCTCGGGGAGCGTCATGCTCGACAGGTACGCGTAGCCGAGCTCGAGCACCCGCGGGCGCAGCGAGAACTCCCGTCCGTTGGATGCCACGTAGCCGAGGTCGACGAGGGTGAGCAGGAACCGCCGTGCGGCCGCCCGGGTGATCCCGGCCTCCCGGGCCACCTCGGTGAGGGTAAGCCGGGGGCGCTCCGCGCTGAACGCGCGCATCACGGCGAGACCGCGGTCGAGCGACTGGACGAAGTCGCTCCGCCTCCCGGCGTCGCGGCTCAGCGGGGCGTCCATGGGCCCTCGAAGGCTACGCAGCGTCGCTCGCGGGGGTCAACGGTTTGACATGCGAGGCCGGTGGTGGGCACAGTCCGTTCGTTCACCGCACGATGTTCTCATGGCGCACCGGCCGGTGGCGAGGGGGACCCGCTCAGGCGATGGAGGTGAGGGTGACGATGGCACTGCTCGATCAGGCCACGTGGTCCGGACGGCTCTTCTCCGACGGATGGGTCCCCGGCAGTCAGGGCGACATCCCGGTGGTCGAGCCGGCCACCGGTGAGGAGCTGGGGCGCGTCGGCCGCGCCGGCGCGGCCGACGTGGCCAGGACCGGGGCTCGCGCCGCCGAGGCCCAGCGGGCCTGGGCGGCGGCCATGTACCAGGACCGCGCGGCGGTCCTCCGCCGCGCAGGCGATCTGTTCGCGGCCAACGCCGCGGAGATCGAGGACTGGATCGTGCGGGAGACCGGCGCGATCCCTCCGAAGGCCCAGCTCGAGACGTGGTTCGCCTCGAGCACGTGCTACGAGGCGGCCGGACTGGTCTCCCTGCCGTACGGCGAGCTGCTCCGAACCCGCGACCCCGTGCTCTCGATGTCGAGACGAATGCCCGTGGGGGTGGTGGGCGTCATCTCGCCGTTCAACTTCCCGCTCATCCTGTCGATCCGGGCGGTCGCGCCGGCGCTCGCCCTGGGCAACGCGGTGGTCCTGAAGCCCGACCCGCGGACGGCCGTGAGCGGCGGCGTCGTGCTGGCGCGGATCTTCGAGGAGGCGGGGCTGCCCGACGGCCTGCTGTCGGTGCTCCCCGGCGGCGCCGAGACCGGCGAGGCGCTGGTCACCGATGCCTCGGTGCAGATGGTGTCGTTCACCGGGTCGACGAGGGCCGGCCGCAAGGTGGCCGCCCTCGGCGGCCAGCACCTCAAGCGCGTGCACCTCGAGCTGGGCGGGAACTCCGCCCTCATCGTGCTCGACGACGTGGACGTCGAGAAGGCCGTGTCCGTCGGGGCGTTCGGTTCGTTCATGCACCAGGGCCAGGTGTGCATGACGACGGGCCGGCACCTCGTCCAGCAGGGGATCGCCGACGAGTACACCGCCACCCTGGCCGCCCACGCGGACGGGACTCCCGTCGGGAACCCGGCGACCGAGCAGGTCGCGCTGGGCCCGATCATCGACGAGCACCAGCGCGACCACGTGCACGACATCGTGACCAGGTCCGTGGACGCGGGCGCCCGACTCGCGGCCGGGGGGACCTACGAGGGGCTGTTCTACCGGCCGACGGTGCTCGCGGACGTCCCCCCGGACTCGCCGGCGTTCCAGGAGGAGATCTTCGGGCCGGTCGCTCCCGTCGTGGCGTTCGACTCGATCGACGACGCGGTGAAGCTCGCCACGGAGACGGACTACGGCCTGTCGCTCGGCATCCTCACCGGGGACGTCATGCGGGGGCTGGAGATCGCCGACCGGATCCCGAGCGGCATCGTGCACATCAACGATCAGACGGTCGCCGACGAGGTGGTGAACCCGTTCGGCGGCGTCCGGTCCTCGGGCCCGGGGGCGCGGCTCGGGGGGGCGCAGGCGAACATCGACGCGTTCACGCAGGTGCAGTGGGTGACCATGCGGGGAGACCTGCCCGACTACCCCTTCTGATCTGCTCCCCCGGTCGGGATGCGAACGCAGGTCGGCATCGTCGGCGCGGGCCCCGCGGGGCTGGTGCTCGCTCACCTGCTCGCGGCCCGGGGCGTCGAGTCGATCGTGCTCGAGGCCCGGAGCCGCGCCTACGTCGAGCAGCGCGTCAGGGCGGGGGTGCTCGAACAGGGGACCGTCGAGCTGCTGCGCGACCTCGGGCTGGCCGAACGGCTCGACCGGGAGGGCATCGTCGACCACGGCGTCGGGATCCGGTTCGACGGGCGGCACCATCGCGTCCCGCTGACGGATCTCACCGGGAAGAGCATCTTCATCTACGGCCAGCAGGAGCTCGTGAAGGACCTCGTCGCGGCCCGGCTGGAGGCCGGCGGCGAGACCCGGTTCGAGATCGAGGACGTCCGGCTCGAGGGGATCGGGTCGGCGTCGCCCGGTATCCGGTATTCCGACGGCGGGCGCGACGAGCGGATCGACTGCGACTGGATCGCCGGATGCGACGGGTTCCACGGGGTGAGCCGCTCCGCGATCCCCGCAGGGCTGCGCGCCGAGTACGACCACGTGTTCCCGTTCGCCTGGCTGGGGATCCTGGCCGCGACGCCGCCGTCGAGCCAGGAGGTGACGTACGCCCGTCACGACCGGGGGTTCGCGCTCCAGAGCTTCCGCTCGCCCGAGATCAGCCGCCTGTACCTCCAGGTCGAGCCGGACGAGGACCTCGGCGCCTGGCCGGACGAGCGGATCTGGGAGGAGCTCCGGACCCGGCTCGCCACCGACGACGGATGGCGGCTCTCGGAGGGGCCGGTCCTGGAGAAGGGCGTCTCCGCCATGCGGAGCTTCGTCGTCGAGCCGATGCAGCACGGCCGGCTGTTCCTTGCCGGCGACGCAGCCCACATCGTCCCTGCGACCGGGGCGAAGGGGCTGAACCTCGCCGTCGCTGACGTGCGCGTCCTCGCGGAGGGGCTGGGCGAGTGGTACGCGTCCGGGTCGACCGAGGTGCTCGACGACTACTCACGTCGATGCCTCCGCCGGGTGTGGCGGGCGGAGGAGTTCTCGGCGTGGCTTTCCGGGATGCTCCACCGCATGCCGGGTGAGAACGCCTTCGAACGCCGGTTGCAGCGCGCCCGGCTCGACTGGGTGACCGGCACCGAGTCGGCGGCGCGGGCGTTCGCGCAGAACTACGTGGGGTTTCCGTTCGACTGGTGAGGGAGGCGATGCGCGGATGACGATCGACTACCGGGCCGAGGTGGTCGGCAGCCTGCTCCGGCCCGACGAGCTCAAGGACGCCTGGGGCGGGTTCGAACGAGGCGAGACCACTGCCGAGGAGCTGTCGGAGGTCCAGGACCGGAGCGCGCTACGGGCCATTGCCGTCCAGCAGGATGCGGGCCTCGACGTCCTCACGGACGGCGAGGTCCGCCGGCGATTCTGGTTCGACCCGCTCACCGCGACCCTTGGCTACGACGAGCACGAATCGGCGCCCGTGCCGTTCACCGCCGGTGGCAAGCGCCCCGACGAGCCGCCGCCCCGGCTGCCGGTCGTCACCGAACGCCTCCGGATCGTGGAGAACCTCCCGTTGCGGGAGTTCGAGTTCGTGCACGCGAACAGCGCGGTCCCCGCCAAGACGACGATCGCCGGCATGACCTACGCGAGCGTGCTGTGGGTCCCGGGCGTCTCGGACAACGGCGCGTACGCCGACCGCGACGAGTACATGGCCGACGTGATCCGGCTGATGCGCGAGGTGCTGTCGGCGGTCGTCGACGCGGGGACCGACTACATCCAGCTCGACTCGCCGCGGTACACGCACATGGTCAGCCCGGAGGGACGCGCGAACCTCGAGAAGGTGGGCCTCGACGTCGAGACGTGGCTCGCGGAGATGATCGGCCACGACAACGACCTGATCGACTCGTTCCCCGACGTGACGTTCGCCGTGCACCTGTGCCGGGGCAACCACCGGAGCATGTGGTCGGTCGAGGGCGGCTACGACGACATCGCCGAGCAGCTGTTCGGCGGCCTCCACGTCCGGCGGATCCTCGCCGAGTACGACTCGCCGCGGGCCGGCGACTTCGCGCCGCTGCGGTTCGTGCCGGAGGACACGGTCGTCGTGCTGGGCCTGGTGACCACGAAGGAACCGGAGCTCGAGGACGCGGACGACCTCAAGCGCCGAGTCGAGGAGGCGTCGCGGTACGTTCCCCTGGAACGGCTGGCCCTCAGCCCGCAGTGCGGGTTCGCCTCGACGATGCCGGGCAACCTCGTGACGTTCGACGACCAGCGCCGAAAGCTCGAGCTGGTGGCGTCGGTGGCTCGCGACGTGTGGGGCTGAGCCCCGGGCTACTCCCCCAGGTGCTGGGCAGCCACGCCCTTGGGGACCACCATCCGCCACGCGTCGATCACGAGCTCGCGCAGCTCGTCGGTCTCGATCGCCGCGAGCCGGCCGACCACCCAGTGGTACCGGAGGTCGGCCTTCCCCGGCATCTCGAACTTGTCCGGCTCGGAGGCGACCAACGCCTCGCGTTCGTCCTTGGGGAAGGCGAACCCCATCAGCGTCTCGTCCCGGGAGAACGCGATGTACACGTACTGCCCCACCTTGAACTTCACGCGATCCGCGATCAGGGCCTCGTACGACCGCGGGAGGTCGGCCGCGATCCTCCGGACGTCGTCGATCGTCGCCATGTTCGGACGCTATCCCCAGGGGGTGACACGCACGCCAACGGTAGGCTGGCGGACCGTGGCGCACATCGTGGATCTCACCCACCCGATCGGAGCGGGCACGATCACGTATCCCGGTCTTCCGGCTCCCGAGCTCTCCGACCACCTCAGCCGCGAGGCCTCCCGGGAGCGCTACGCGCCCGGGACCGAGTTCCACATCGGCCGGATCACGATGGTCGGCAACACCGGCACATACCTCGACACGCCGTTCCACCGCTATCCGGACGGAACCGATCTCGCGACCACGCCGCTGGGGCGCATGGTCGAGCTCGACGGCCTCGTGGTCGACGGGACCGGACGGCCGAGCGTGGGCGCCACGCTCCTCGAGGGCCGGTCGGTCGCCGGGCGGGCGGTGCTGCTGCGAACGGACTGGTCGAGGAATTGGGGCACCGATGCCTACCTGGCCGGCCACCCGTTCCTCACCGCCGACGGCGCCGCGTGGCTCGTCGACCGGGGCGCCGCCCTGGTGGGGATCGACTCGCTGAACATCGACTCGACCGACACCGGCGAGCGCCCCGCCCACAGCGCGCTGCTGGCGGCCGGGATCCCGGTCGTCGAGCACCTCTGCAACCTCCACGCGCTCCCGGTCGAGGGATTCCGGTTCAGCGCGGCGCCCACGCCGGTGGCTGGGCTCGGCACGTTCCCCGTGCGGGCCTATGGCGTGCTCGACGGCTGATCGCCGGCACCGCAGAGGCCCGGGCTTCCGCGAGCCGGAGCGGGCCCGCCCGGTTCCTTGACCGAAGCGGCGCGTCGGATGACGTCCTCCTGCCCGTAAGCTCGGTGCACCGACCGAGGAGCCAGATGGACGCCGATCACCCACCGTTCCGACTCGAGACCGACCGGCTGCTGTTGCGGCCGTGGGCCCCGAGCGACCACGACGCCATGTTCGCGATCTACTCGAGCGAGGACGTCGTGCGGTACCTCTACGTGGGCCCGCACGACGAGGACGCGGCCCGCGAGCGCCTCACGCTCCAGGTCGCCCAACGGGAGATCGAGGGTCCGGGCGACTTCCTCCGGCTCGCAGTCCTCCTGAAGGCGAACGCCCGCGTGATCGGCGACGTGATGCTGCACTGGATGCCCGACGAGCACCGTCAGGCCGAGATCGGGTTCGTGCTGCATCCCGACTTCCAGGGGAAGGGCTACACGACCGAGGCGGCGCGGGTGCTCCTCCGGGTGGCGTTCGAGGTGCTCGGCCTGCACCGGGTGTTCGGGCGGACCGAGGCCCGCAACGAGGCCTCGTCCCGCGTCCTGGAGAAGCTCGGCATGCGGCGGGAGGCGAACTTCGTCGAGAACGAGTTCGTCAAGGACGAATGGCAGAGCGAGACCGACTACGCCATCCTCGACCGCGAGTGGAAGGCCCTCCCCACCAAGCGCCGCCGCTGACGTCCCCGTCCGGCGTCCCCGTCCTCCCCACGAGTCGTCACACGTCCAGGACCCGCCGCAGCGGCATCCCGGGCGCAGCCGCCGTCGCGCGGGCGTCGAGGTTCCGCCCGCTGGCACTACGCTGGATGGATGGAGGGCAACGGGCACGCGAAGCGTCCGTCGAGGATCGGCGCGATGCTCCGGATGCGGTGTCCGAGATGCCTGCGGGGCAAGCTGTTCCGCGGGATGCTGGACATGTGGGAACGCTGCCCCCAGTGCGGGTTCGTGTTCGAACGCGAGGAGGGCTACTTCACCGGAGCCATGTATGCGAGCACGATCATCACGCTGCCCCTCGTGTTCCTCGTGTTCGGGATCGGGTGGCTGCTCAGCTCGAAGACCCTCCTGGCGGCGGAGGTGCTGCTGCTCGTCACGGCGCTCGTGACCCTGCCGCTGATCCCTCTGGTCTTCCGGTACAGCCGGACGCTCTGGCTGTACTTCGACTGGCGGTTCGGGCCTGATCGCGAGAGCGAGGGCCGTACCGGAACCCGGGAGATCGGCCCGGCCGACCGAACCGGCGAGCGCTGACGAGCCCGCCCTGACACGCGGGAGGCGGCGCCGGTGGCGCCGCCTCGCGCAACGATCCCGGTGTTCGTCGAGCCGCCGGGTCAGTGGAAGATGCTCACGCCCCCGGGGCCGATGAGGAGCCCGACGATGATCAGCACGATGCCCGCCACCACGCCTCCGCGAACGAGCGCGACGATGCCGGCGATCACGAGCACGACCGCAATGATCCACAGGAGGGTGGCAACGCCTCCGGACAGCGCCAGCAGTCCCAGCATGCGATTCGAACCTCCTTTTGCGGGCGTCCAATTCGGTGTCGTTCGACGCTTCGGGTGTTCCCGTTCAGCGCAACCCACAAACCGATGCCGGGACACCGCTCGGCTGCCGTTTGTGCCCTCACGGCCGCGGGTACGAACATCGCCTGAACGTCGCGGAATGCGGGGCCGCGAGCCGATCCGAGCCAGAGGGAATAGGGTCCGTTCATGGCCACGATGGAAGCCGTCGCCCCGGTGGTCCGGTCGTTCCGGGCCCACCCGTCCTCGCTGTACCAGGTGCGCCAGTTCATCCGCCAGCAGGCCGAGACGGCGCGGCTGTCCGGCGACGTGACCGACGATCTCCTGCTGGCCGTCTCGGAGGCCTGCGTCAACGCGGTGCTGCACTCGTCCAGCCGGACGGTCAAGGTGGCGTGGCGTCACTCCAACGGGTGCGCCGAGGTCGTCGTCCACGACGAGGGCGTGTTCCACCGGCGGGTTCCCATGCCGGAGATCGACGGGCCCAGCGGGCGGGGGATCCTGCTGATGATGGCCGTGATGGACGAGGTCACCATCCACGAGGGGACCGCCCGGTCGCCGGGCACGCAGGTTCGCCTGCGCCGCTGCCATCCGGCCGACTGATTTCCCCCCCTCGCAGCGCTGATCGAACATATGTTCTATCATGCCGGCATGCCGCTGGAGCGCGAGCCCCTGTTCGAGATCGCCCGCAGGACGTTCGACACACCCGAGTTCCGGGGCATCGAGTTCATCGAGACCGAGGCCAAGTCGGTCATCAACCGCGTCCCCGGCGCATTCCTGCCGTTCGACTGGACGATCAACCCGTATCGGGGATGCACCCACAGCTGCGTGTACTGCAGCTCGCCGGAGACGCCCGTCCTGCTGGGGAATGGAACCGCCCGGCCCATCGCCGACCTGCGGCCCGGCGACGAGATCTACGGGACCTCGCGGATTGGGGCGTATCGGAGGTTCGTGCTGACGACGGTGCTCGACCGGTGGACCGTCATCAAGCCGGCCTACCGGGTGA
>DATBHM010000127.1:0-5792 GCA_036557505.1 Actinomycetota bacterium
GCTCGGATCGTGCGCGAGTCCCTCGGCGACCCGGCGCGGCTGATCGCCGAGAACGCCGGCTACGAGGGCGCGGTCGTCGTGGAGCACATCCGCTCCGAGGGCGAGCACCGCGGCTTCAACGCGGCGACGGGCGAGTACGTCGACATGTTCAAGACCGGCATCATCGACCCGGCCAAGGTCACCCGGTCGGCACTGCAGAACGCGGCCTCCATCGCCGCGCTCGTGCTGACCACGGAGTCCGCGGTCGTCGAGAAGCCCGAGGAGGAGGAGCCCGCGGCCGCCGGAGGCGGCCACGGGCACATGCACTGACCCCCCGAGGGGTTGGAGGTCGAGGCCGGGCGCCGGAGGCGCCCGGCCTCGACCGTTTGGGGCGAATGCTGGCCTGATCAGCGCGTTTGACATGCTCCGGCGGGGTCTGCCAGCGTCTCCCGCGCCATATCCGCCGGCGCCTCTCACCCCCCGGAGGTGACCCATGCATGACCCGCACGTGCCCGTACCCCGTGGCTCCGCCGCTCCCGGTGGTCCACGCCCGCAGCGGAGACCACTCCGCATCCTCGCGGCCCTGGTCCTCGCGGCGGCCGTCGTCCCCGTGATCGGCCAGGCGGCCGCGCAGGCGTCGGTGGCCCGGCGGCCGGTTCCCGGCACCGCCGGTCCCCGCAAGGCCGGCTCGACGCGGGTCGGCGACGTCGCCGCCACGCGGCAGCTCCCGTTCGCCGTGACCCTTCCGCTCCGGAACCGGCCGGCCCTCGACGCGCTGATCTCGCGCGTGTCGAACCCCCGCTCGCCCGCGTACGGCCGGTACCTGACGCCGTCGCAGTTCATGGCCCGCTTCGCCCCCACGCGGTCGCAGGTGGCCACCGTGACCGGGTTCCTGCGCTCGGAGGGGATCACCGTCGCGTCCGTCAGCTCCAATCGCACCGTGGTCGACGCCACCGGAACCGCGGCGAACGTCGAGCGGGCGTTCGGTTCGTCCATGGGCCGCTACCACGACCGTTCGACCGGAAGGAATTACGTCGCCAACGACCGGGTCCTGTCGGTGCCGTCGTCGGTTCGGGCCGACGTGCTCGGCATCGTGGGGCTGGACAGCCACTACCTCCGTCACCATCCGCCGCTGCACGCGGCCGAGGCGCCCAGGGCCGGGGCCGGTCCCGCCGGCGGCTGGACGCCCGCGCAGCTCAAGACGGGCTACGACGTGAGCCCGCTCGCCTCCGCCGGGTTCACCGGCTCGGGGCAGCACGTCGGGCTGTTCGAGCTCGACGGCTTCCAGCAGTCGAACATCACCACGTACGACAACCAGTACGGCCTCGGAAGCCCGTCGCCCACGGTGGTCAGGGTCGACGGCGGCAGCGGCTCGCTGGGCGGAGGCCAGGTCGAGGTGGAGCTCGACATCGAGGTGATCCAGGCCATCGCCCCCGCCGCCGCGATCACCGTCTGGGAGGGCCCCAACTCCGACCAGGGCGTCATCGACACCTACAACGCGATGGCCGTGTCGAACACGACCCCGGCCAACTCGACCAGCTGGGGGCTCTGCGAGCCGAACTCATCCCAGGCCACCATCAACAGCGAGGACCAGGTGTTCGCGCAGATGGCCGCCCAGGGGCAGTCCCTGTTCGCGGCGAGCGGTGACAGCGCCGCGTACGACTGCGGCGTCAACGGCCAGCTCGCGGTGGACAATCCCGCTGACGACCCCAACGTCACCGGGACGGGCGGGACCCGCCTCACGCTCGCGTCGAACAACACCTACTCGTCCGAGACCACGTGGGACACCAACGCCACCGAGGGCGGCGGCGGCGGCGTGAGCACCAAGTTCGGCAAGCCGTCGTGGCAGAACGCCCCCGGCGTTCCGTCGAACTGCTCGACCCACCGGTGTGTGCCGGACATCTCCTCGAACGCCGATCCGGCGACCGGCTACTCGATCTTCAGCCAGGGCCGGTGGACGGTCGTCGGCGGCACGAGCGCCGCGGCACCCATGTGGGCCGGGTTCACCGCCGTCTACAACCAGGACGCCACGGCCAACGGCACGGCCCGTCTGGGCTTCGCCAACCCGGTCCTCTACCAGCTGGCGTCGACCACCCAGTCGTTCCCGCCGTACCACGACATCACGACCGGCCACACCAGCACGACGACGAACTGGCCGGCCACCGCCGGGTATGACCTGGCCACCGGGCTGGGTTCGTTCGACGCGAACAACTTCGCGCGCGACCGGATCTCCGGCGGCGGGACGACGAACGACTTCTCGATCGGCGCCAGCCCGTCGACGGTGTCCGTGGCCGCGGGTTCGGCCGGGACCACGACGATCTCGACGGCGACCACGAGCGGCTCGGCGCAGACCGTCTCGCTCTCCGCCGGCGGGCTGCCCTCCGGCGCATCGGCGTCGTTCAACCCGGCGAGCGTCACGTCGGGCGGCAGCTCGACGCTCACGCTGTCCACGTCGTCGTCGACCCCTTCGGGCAGCTACGCCGTGACGGTCACGGGGACCGGCACGTCGGCCACCCACTCCACGCCCGTGACGCTCACCGTGACCGGGGGCGGAGGCGGCGGCTCCGTGCAGGTGGTCGGCAACCCCGGCTTCGAGACCGGGACGACCCCCTGGTCGCTCACCGCGGGCGTGCGCAACAGCAGCACGTCCGAACCCGCGCACTCCGGGTCCTGGGACGCGTGGCTGGACGGCTACGGCCGGACCCACACGGACTCGGCCACCCAGTCGGTGACGATCCCGTCGGGGCACACGACGGCGACGCTGCAGTTCTACCTGCACATCGACACGTCGGAGACCACGACGACGACGGCGTATGACAGGCTCACCGTGAAGATCGGCTCGACGACGCTCGCCACGTACTCGAACCTGAACAAGGCCTCGGGCTACGCGGTGCACAGCTTCAACGTGAGCGGGTTCATCGGGCAGACCGTGACGCTGTCGTTCTCCGGCACCGAGGACGTGTCGCTGCAGACCTCGTTCGTCCTCGACGACATCACGCTGACGGCGAACTGATCCCGGATCCACCGAACGGGCCGGGCGCGCGAAGCGCGCCCGGCTCGTCGTGATCACCGCCGCGGATGCCGGTCGCTACCCGACCGCCACCCGCTCCACCACGAGCGACCAGTCGTCCAGCCGAAGGATCGGCCTTCCCGGTCGTTCGCCCGCCGAGATCATCTTCGCCTGCACCCGGACCTCGTACGTCCCCGGCCCGACCGGCCCTCGGGACCGGTCCATCGAATGGCTCTCCCAGCAGCACGCGTCGGGAAGCGAGCCCGCGGCCTCCGAGCTGTCGACGCTGTCGAACGCGAAGTCGTCCCCCGCGGCCGGCCGCCCCTCCGACGAGGCGATCATGATGCGGACGGCGCAATAGGACGTCACCGTATCGCCGCCACAGCTCGACTCCGCCGAGAATCGGACGAGGATCAGCGCGCGCGTGCCGGCGGGAACCGTGATCGTCGTCACCGCTCCCGGCACGGTGTGGTACGCGCCGCTCCTCGTCTCGGTCGTGGCCTGCGAGCCGCGCACGACGCGCACGGCGGTCACGCCCCTCGCCTCGACCGTGGTCGTCGTTCGACCGCCGGCCATCGCGGCCTGCGCCGCGAGCACCGCCCCCACTGCGACCACGACGAGGGCAAGCCGGACCGCTGTTCGTTGCAGCATGCGACCTCCTCCCTGGAGTCGACGGATCGTCGGGGGGAACGCTATGCCGATCGAGCCACGGCGGCGACGGCGAGGGTTCTTGAGAGCAGCGGCCGGACCTATCCGAACGCGACCGCCGGGACGTGCACACCCAGCACCACGAGCGAGCCCAGGGCCAGCAGTCCCACGCCCACGATCGGAGCGGCCACGTTCCCGTGCCGCCCGACCTTCTCGTACACCATCACGGCCGTGAGCAGCGCCATCCACCACAGGTTCGCCACGCCCGCGGCGAACATCAGCAGCATCAGCGCCCAGCAGCACCCCAGGCAGAACAGGCCGTGCCCGGCCCCGATCCTCAGGGCGGCCGTCTCGCCGCGACGGTACCGCCGCATCAGGAACACGCCCGGGTGGCGGCACTCCTGGAGGCAGCGCTCCTTCAGGCTCGAGAACTGGAACACCCCGGCCAGCAGGATCACGCCGCCCGCGATGTACTGGCGGTGCGCGCTCAGGTAGGCGTTGTGGTCGACGAACCGGTGCAGGAACAGGTCCCCGATGAACGCCACCGCGCCGAACACCGTCCACACCAGCGCGTAGCCGCCGAGGAAGGCCCCCATCACCCGGCCCCGGCGGTCCTGGTTCGCCGAGGTCTTCGAGAACAGCCGGATCATCGGCAGGCTCGAGGGCAGCATCATCGCGGCGATCATGGCCTGCCAGGCCACGAGGAACAGCAGCAGGGCCTCCCACGTCGGGAGCGTCCCGTGGATCAGGGCATCGTGGTGCAGCTTCGTGCCGTTCCCGGTCGCCTCGGCGACGATCGCGAGTCCCCAGGCCACGGCGATGGCGACGACCACCGGGGCCCGTCCCCGCCATGCGGACCGGGTCGGGGCGGCCGCGGCGGTCGTCGCGACATCGCTCGCCATCTCAGGCCTCCGGAGTGAACTCGATCCGGTAGTCGGACTGGATCGCGTTGCGGCCCTCGAAGGACCACACCATCCCGTACTGGGGGAGGTTCACGGTGTGGGACGATGCCTTCGACACGTACGCCGGCGACCCCGGCACCGTGGAGAACACGGTGTTCTGCAGCGTGGTCGTCGTGCCGTCCGGTCCGGTGTACGGCGCCATCTCGCTCGAGAGCACGTCGCCGATGCGGAGCGTTCCCGTTCCGCCCACGATCTCGTGGGAGATCGGCGCCCGCACCACGTCGAGGACCTCGCCGACGAGTCCCGCCAGGTCGCCCAGCGGACCGCCCAGCTTGCCGCGGTACGCGTCGACGATGGCATGGAACTGCTCGTCCGACGCCCTTTCGTCGACGAACATCACGATCTTCCACGACCCCGGCGTCAGCACGTTGCCCGGGATGCGGACGACGTTCACCATGGACAGCCCGCTCACGTCGGTCCCGTTGATGGTCCCGGTGTCGAACCGGTACGCATTGAACGCGTCGCACGACCCTCCGTCGGGATCCTCCCCGATCCAGCACGGGCAGAGCACTCCGCACGAACACGCCTCGAGCAGCGTGCCCTGGAGCGTGTAGCCCTGGCCGGTCGCCCGGGCCTCCTCCTCCGTGATCGCCACGCGGCATCACCCCTTCCCAGTTCGAACACGGCGCTCGAACGGACCCATGCTGGCGGCCCGCCTTGCAACTGCGTTGCAAACGGCCTGCAACAGGATGCGCGATCATCCGGCCGGACGGAGCAGTCGAGCCCGGGGGGCGGGGATGCGAGCACGGGAGCCCGATCGCGACGGGTTCGTCGAGCGCGACGGCGTGAAGGTCGCCTACGAGGTGTTCGGAGCGGGGGAACCGACCGTGCTGCTCCTCCCGGCCTGGTCGATCGTGCACTCCCGGATCTGGAAGATGCAGGTCCCGTACCTGTCGCGGCACTTCCGCGTCGTGACGTTCGACGGCCGGGGCAACGGGCGGTCCGATCGTCCGCCGGACGCGGAGGCCTACGCCGACGTCGAGTACGTGAAGGACGCGGTGGCCGTCATGGACGCCTCGGGGGCCGGCTCGGCGGTGGTCGTGGGGCTGTCCAGGGGCGGCTCGTGGGCGCTCCAGCTCGCATCGGCCCACCCCGACCGGGTGCTCGGCACCGTGTTCATCGCCCCGACCACGCCGCCCGGAGCGAGCCTTCCCGAGCGGGCCGTCATCGAGTGGTTCGAGGACGAGCTCGAC
>DATBHM010000128.1:0-6535 GCA_036557505.1 Actinomycetota bacterium
AGTACCTGGGCGGGCACTCCGACCTCGTGCAGGGCGCCGTCGTGCTGAACGACCTGGAGGCGGCCGACCGGATCGCGTTCCTGGCGACCGCCGTCGGCGCCGTCCCCGGCCCCATGGACTGCTACCTGGCGCTCCGGGGGGTCAAGACGCTCGCCGTCCGGATGGAGGCCCACTGCCGGGGGGCGAAGGCCGTTGCGGAGTTCCTCGACTCGTCCGGGACGGTCGACCACGTGTACTACCCGGGCCTCGCGTCGCATCCCGGCCACGACGTGGCGGCGAAGCAGATGCGCGCGCCCGGCGGCATGGTGTCGTTCCGGGCAGGATCGGAGGAACGGGCCCGCCGGATCGCGGAGCGGACGCAGCTGTTCTTCCTGGCGGAGTCCCTCGGCGGCGTGGAGTCGCTGATCGAGGTCCCCGGACCGATGACGCACGCCAGCGTGGTGGGCTCGCCGCTCGAGGTCCCGGCCGACCTGGTTCGCCTCTCGGTCGGGATCGAGCACCCCGACGACCTGGTCGAGGACCTCCGCCGGGCGCTCGCCTGAGCGAACCCTTCCCGTCGACGGCCTACGCCACCTCCCGGTGGGCCCGTGGCCGCACCGGGTTCCCGGGGCGTTCGGAGGGAACGGAGAGAGGAGCCCGCTCCGCCGGGCGCCGCCCCGCTGTTGCGGTCGCCGAGACCTCCTCCTCACGGAGCGCCTTCACGAAGAGGGCTCCGACGCCTCCGACGAGCCCTGCGAGCAGCATCGCCTGCAGCCAGTCGGCGATGGAACCGGGATCGATCATGTCGCGCCACCTTTCGGATCACCTCGTCGTGCGGACGCCCACGCATCGAATCGCGCGGAGCTTGACGGCGGCTGGAAATCTCCGAAGAGATCGATCAGAGCCCGGCAGTCGGGACGGAGCGCTTTGCCGGGGCGCCTCAGCCGCGGTGGATGACCGCGTCGATGGCGTCGGACAGGTTCGTCCCGTCCACCCTCCCCAGGATCCGGAACGCGATGCGCCCGTCCGGCCGGATGACGAGCGTCGTGGGGATCCCGAACAACCCGTACCGGGTCGCGAGCTCCCCACCGGGGTCGGACGCGGCCGCGAAGGGAATGTCCTCCCGGCGGACCGATGCCAGCCCGGCCGTCGGCCGGTCACGGTGGTCGACCAGCAGGAACCGGACGCCGAGAGGACGGAACGTCCTCCACGCGGCGAGCAGCGGCGCGGCCTCCTGGCGGCAGGGGGGACACCACGAGGCCCAGAAGCTCATCACCAGCACGTGCCCGGAGAACGCGGCCAGCGAGACCGAGCCCGGGGCGGCCAGCCGGGGGACGGTGAACCCCGGGGCGATCCTCCCGTCGCGCACCGCGCGGGCCGGGGCGTCCGTGATCGTGCCGCCGGGGGCCGTGGCGCGGCGGGCACCGAGGACGGCAACCGAGGTGGCCACGAACAGCACCGCGATCACGACGGCCAGCACGATGACGGCGCGGTGCGGGGATGGCCGGGACGCCCGGCCGAGCCCGGCGGCCTCCACCTCGGCGACCGGGTCCCCGGTCACGTCGCGCCGCGCTCCCCGGAGGCCGGCGCGATCGTCGCGGCGCCCGCGGACCGCAGGCGGCGGGCATCCGCCCGTTCCGCCGCGCGCTCGTCCCGCTGCATCCAGTCCAGCAACACCAGGACCAGCGCGGGCATCATCAGCAGCAGGCTGCCCTCCCACATGATGGCCCCGCCGAGATGCTGATCCGAGATCGGCGAGACGCCGATCGCCGCGGTGGCCGTGGCGTAGGGCGCGTACAGGACGTGGCTCGCGGTCGAGATGGACAGACCGAGGATGGCCATGGCGGGCATCGACAGGAACAACAGGAGCAGCCGGCCCGGATGCGATGGCCGATGCGGGTTGGGGTCGAGCCCCACGAGCGGCCACCAGAACAGGAGTGCGGTGACCAGGAAGATCAGGTGCTCGACCGCGTGGACCCCCTCGTGCTCGAGCGCCGTGTCGTACAGCGAGGGCAGGTGCCAGATCCACATGGCGGCGACGAACGCGATCCATCCCACCAGCGGCGCGCCGACGACACGCAGGACGCGGCCGTGCAGGAACCGATGGAGCACCCGGCGCCCTCCGGCGGGCGATGCCGCCAGCGCCAGGGAGACCGGAGCTCCCAGCACGATGAGCGGCGCCGCCACCATGGTCAGCAGCACGTGCTGGACCATGTGGACCGACAGCAGCCAGCCGGCGTAGGCGTCGACGGGCGAGAGCAGCGCCACGGCGATGGCCGCCAGCCCACCGAGGAAGCAGGCGACCCTCCGGGCCGGGAACGTCATGCTGCTCCTGGTCCGCCGGACGCGGCTGACCGCGCCGAGGTAGGCGGCCGCCACCCATACCAGGCCCGCCAGGACGATCGGATCGAACGTCCAGGTCCAGATCCCGGGCCGCCCGTCAAGTGGCGCCACCACGTGGGCGAGCACGGTCGGGAACGACATCACCGCCGCCCGGGGGCCATCAGCTCCGCCGGGGCATCATCGACCGTCCGGTGTGCCGGCCGCGGAGCCGCCTGCGCCCACGTCCACGACCGCGTGGGGCGTCTGGCCCGGCGCGGCGACCGGCAGCAACAGCTCGAACTCGGTCCCCCTGCCCGGTTCGCTGCGGACGGAGATCGATCCACCATGGGCCTCCGCGACGGCCTTCACGATCGCGAGCCCGAGACCGACCCCGCCGCCGTTGCGGGTTCGTCCGGGGTCGGAGCGCGCGAACCGGTCGAAGATCAGGCCGAGATCCTCGGGCGCGATGCCGGCCCCCGAGTCCGCGACGCCGATGATCGCGCTCCCGTTCCGGCGCCGGACCGAGAGCGAGATGGCGTCCTCGGGGCAGGTGTGCTTCACGGCGTTCTCGATCAGGGCGTCGAGGGCGAGCGCGAGTCGATCGGGATCGGCGTCGACGGTGACGTCCTCCAGCGCCCCGAGGGCCCACCGGCGCTGCACCGGCGTCCACCGATGGAGCGCGTCGAGGGCCACGGATTCCGCGTCCACCGGCACCCTGCGGAGGAAGTCCGCATGCTCCGAGGCCGCCAGGATCAGCAGCCGGTCGGACAGCCGCCGGAGGCGCATGAGCTCACCGATGATCACGCCGACGTCCTGCGACGCGACGGGATCGGTGGTGCCCTTCTGGATCAGCTCGGCGTGGCCGAGCGCGACGGTGATGGGTGTGCGGAGCTCGTGCGACGCGTCCTGGATGAACCGCCGTTCCCGGTCGAGGATGCGCCGGTTCTCCTCGTTCATCCGTTCGAGCTGTGAGATCGCGATGAACCGCCGCCGCGCGTGCCACACCATCGCGAGGAACATCGCCGACATCAGCGGGACCTCGGTGAACTCGTCGATGGACTGCGACCCGTGGGCGACGTCGATGAGGATCAGGCTCCCGGTGGCGACGCAGACGCCGGCGAGGACCAGCAGGGTCGTCCCGACCGGCCACACGCGGAACCCGTACAGGAACGTGAGGCTCACCCAGATGAAGTGGAACGGGACGGTCTCCCACGTCTCGAACATCAGCATCGCGACGAGGTTCGCGATGGCGAACAGGACCCATGCGACGTCGATCCACCGGGCGCCCCGCAGGGGCCAGGATCGCTCAGTCGCCATCGACCCGGTAGCCCTCGCCGCGCACGGTGACGATCACGTCCGCCCCGAGCTTGCGTCGGAGCCGGGCCACGTAGACGTCCACCACGTTGGAGGCGCCGTCGAAGTAGTAGCCCCAGACGGCCGACAGGAGCCGCTCCTTGGAGACCGTCGAGCCCCCGTTCGCGATCAGCTCCCGGAGCAGCAGGAACTCCCGGGTCGCGAGCGAGACGGCGCCCGAGCCCGAATCGGCCTGACGGCGGATGAGGTCGAGCCGCACACCGCCCGCCGAGATGGTGGTGGCGCTCGGCTCCACGACACGCCGGAGCCGAGCCCGGACCCGCGCCAGGAGCTCGTCGAGGACGAACGGCTTCACGATGTAGTCCTCCGCCCCGAGCCCCAGGCACCGCACCTTCGACGCCGTCTCGCCGACGGCCGAGAGCACGATGATCGCCTGCTCCGGGCGTTGATCCAGCAGGAGCCGCAGCAGGGACACGCCGTCGAGCTCCGGCATCAGCAGGTCGAGGACGACCACGTCGTAGCGGAACCGGGTCGCGAGACTCAGGCCCTCGATCGCCCGCTCGGCCGTGTCGACGTCGAACCCCTCGGCCCGGAACCCCCGGGCCACGAAGTTGAGGATGAGCGGCTCGTCGTCGATCAGCAGGATGCGCGGAGCCTGCGCGACGGGTGTTTCGGCGTGGAGACCAGCTGTACGCGACACCTGCATGCCCGCCCCCCGGCGACGACTGGGGTAGGTATCGCACTCGCCTCGGACGCCGTCAAGCCGGAGCCTGGGGAGATGACAATCCATTCATCAACGACCCGATCGCTGCGCGTTCTGGCCGCCGATTCGTGACAGTTCGTTCATGTGGCTCCTGACGGTCGAAGGGGTGCCTCGACTGTGGTATTTGAGGACCGCCACGAGGGCCGGGGCCGGTCTTCCGCCCCAAACATCGAGACCCGTGGCGGGAGGTGGCCATGCGGCTGAGACTCTGGTCCGGGGGTGGGCTCGTTCGAAGCGGTGGCGCGATCCTCGCGGTCGCATCGCTCCTGCTCGTGCTCGTCCCGGCGTGCAGCAGCGGGGGGGACAAGACGACCCCCATCTACTCGGTCTCGGCGCAGAAGTTCCGCTATTCGGGATTCCCGACGTCGGTCCCCAGCGGGAACATGACCATCAACTTCTCGAACCGCGAGAACCTGCCGATCACCCACGAGATGATCCTGCTCGCGCTGCCCTCCGGGCAGACGAAGGACGACGTCATCGCGAAGGCGAAGCAGGAGGGACCGGACACCGAGGGCGACTACGTCTCGTTCGGTGAGATCGGCGAGGTGGTCACGGGAAGCACCAAGGCCCAGACGTTCGATCTGCCGCCGGGGAGCTACATGTTCGCCTGCTTCGAACAGGGCAACCTGGGCGACCCCGAGGCCAAGGACAAGGTCCACGCGGCCAGGGGCATGGTCTTCACGTTCACCGTGACGTAGTGGCCAGCCGGGGTCGGCGGCGTGTTGTCGCGGCGGGGGCCGCGACACTCCTCCTCCTGTTGCTGTCGTCGTGCGCGAAGCCGGGAGCCACCGAGCAGGGCCAGGAGGTCCATCGCCTGTACCTGATCATCCTGGGCCTGGGCGGGTTCGTGTTCGTCCTCGTCGAGGGGTTGCTCCTGTGGTCGATCGTCCGCTTCCGCAAACGCGACGACACGCCGCCCCCTCAGATGCTCGGGTCCAATCGGGCGCTCGTTGGGTTCTTCGCGTTCGGCGCAGTCATCGTGTCCGTGCTGTTCCCCTTCGGGGAGAAGACGCTCTCCGACGTCCTGCGACAGGAACCGGCGCTCGTGAACCTCCGCGTCGAGGCGTTCCAGTGGCAGTGGACGGCCTTCTACCTGAACGAAGGGATCTTCACCACCGGCCACACGCTCAAGGAACCCATGGTGATGGAGCTCCCCGTCGACGAGCCGGTGCACGTCACCCTGATCTCGCGCGACGTCATGCACGAGTTCTTCATCCCGGACTTCCTGTTCATGCGCAACGCCATCCCGGGGCATCCCAACACGTTCACGTTCACGCCGAACAAGCTGGGGACGTTCCAGGCCCAGTGCGCCGAGTACTGCGGTCTGTGGCATTCGCGGATGACCTTCGTGGTGAAGGTGGTGACGCCGCCCGACTACGCCACGTGGGTGAAGAACAAGACGCTGAAGGGGATCGGCGGGAACTGCTCGCCCAAGGGCTCGAGCGTCCACGTCACGGCGAAGAACACGTCGTGGAACACGAACTGCATCGCGATCGCTGCCGGCAGCACCCTGTCGCTGACCATGTCGAACGAGGACGCGGGCGTCGAGCACAACTTCGGCATCTGGCCGAGCATCCAGGACGCCATCGCCAAGAAGGGCCAGCTGTTCCAGACCGGCAAGTTCCCCGGGGTGGCCACCAAGAGCTTCCAGGTGCCCGTCACCTCGACGCTGCCCCCCGGCCGGTACTACTTCCAGTGCGACGTCCACGGCGTCGCCATGGCGGGCGCGTTCATCGTGAAGTGACCGAAAGGACGGGTATGACCGAAGGCGCGGGGCACGGAGGGGAAGCCGATGGCCGTCACTGAAGCGAAGCCCAAGCCGGCCGCTCCGGAGCCGCGCCGCCACCGGGTGCTCGAGTGGCTCGCGACCACCGACCACAAACGCATCGGCATCCTCTATCTGGTCAACTCGTTCGCGTTCTTCGTGATCGCGGGCATCCTGGCCCTCCTGATGCGGACCGAGCTCGCCCGCCCGGGGACGCAATTCCTGGGCGCCCACGCCTACAACCAGGTGTTCACCGAGCACGGGACGCTGATGATCTTCCTCTTCGTGTTCCCCACCCTGGCGGGCTTCGGGAACTACTTCGTCCCGCTGCAGATCGGGGCGCTCGACATGGCGTTCCCGAGGGTCAACGCGCTCTCGTTCTGGCTCCTCCC
>DATBHM010000129.1:0-16394 GCA_036557505.1 Actinomycetota bacterium
CTCGGCACGCCGGACGGGTGGTTCGGCCCGGCCGTGGCGCCCGACGCGGGTGCGGCGCCGGCCGCGGACCACGGCGAGCCCCCGCCGGAGACCGAGGGGAGCGGCCGGACGGCGTCCGAGCCCCAGGTCGACGCCCCCGCGGCCGACGGCGGGGAGCAGACCGGACACCCCGCCACGGCCGGGGGCCAGCGCGAGGAGGACGCCGGTGGCGCTTGAGTTCGAACGCGTCCTCACGGCCCGGTGGGGGAACGACGAGGCCGGTTCGATCGACGGCTACCGGAAGACGGGCGGGTACGAGTCGCTGAAGAAGGCCGTCGGCATGGCGCCCGCGGACATCGTCGACGAGGTCAAGGCGAGCGGCCTCCGGGGCCGGGGCGGGGCCGGGTTCCCGACCGGCCAGAAGTGGGCGTTCGTCCCGCAGGACACCGGCAAGCCCACGTACATGGTCGTCAACTTCGACGAGTCCGAACCCGGGACGTTCAACAACCGCGAGCTGATCGAGCGCGACCCCCACCAGTTCCTCGAGGGGGCGATCATCGGGGCGTTCGCCATCCAGTCGCACACCGTCTTCATCTACACGCGCGGCGAGTTCCTGTACCCGGGGACGGTGCTCCAGCGGGCGGTGGCCGAGGCCTACGACGCGGGGTTCCTGGGGTCCGACGTCGCGGGCAGCGGCTACTCGATCGACGTCGTCATGCACCGCGGCGCAGGGGCGTACATCTGCGGCGAGGAGACCGCGCTGCTGGAGTCGCTCGAGGGCCGGCGGGGCCAGCCCAGGCTGCGGCCGCCGTTCCCGGTGGTGGCCGGCGTGTACCGGTCGCCGACCGCGATCAACAACGTCGAGACGCTGTCGAACGTCCCCCACATCATCGAACGCGGCTCGTCCTGGTACGCCGGCACCGGCACCGAGAAGTCGACGGGAACGAAGATGTTCTCGCTCTCGGGCAAGGTGAACCGCCCCGGGAACTACGAGGCGCCGATGGGGACGCCGGCCGGCGTGCTGATCGAGGAGTTCGGCGGCGGCGTGCCCGACGGGCGCTCGGTGAAGGCCTGGACGCCGGGCGGGTCGTCGACGCCGTTGCTGACCGCCGACCACCTCGACACCGGGATGGACTTCGAGTCGGTGCAGGCGGCCGGGTCCCTGCTGGGGACCGGCGCGATGATCGTGATGGACGACCGCGACTGCGTCGTCGACGCGACGCTGCGGATGCTCGAGTTCTACGCGCACGAGTCGTGCGGCAAGTGCACGCCGTGCCGCGAGGGCACGTGGTGGATGACCAAGGTCCTCCGCCGGATCGAGCACGGCCACGGCCGCATGGACGACATGCCGCTCTTGCAGAACGTGGGCGACAACATCCTGTTCAAGGCGTTCTGCGCGCTCGCCGACGGCGCGATCTCGCCGATCCACTCGTCGCTGAGGTACTTCATGGACGAGTACGAGGAGCACGTCCGGCTGGGGCGGTGCCCGTTCGAGGACCGGGCGTCGGTGGGCGCGGCGACGCCGCGCGAGGCCGGCGCCGAGGCCACCGAGGGAACCGAGACGGCCGCCGGGGCCGCGACGCCGTCGGGCCCGGCGCCAGACGTGCTGCCCGACCTGCCCGAGGAGCACGAGATCGTGGTGCCGCTGTCGGAGGTGCTCGAATGAGCCCACCGCCCCAGGACGTCACGCTCACCGTGGACGGCAAGGAGGTCACGGTTCCCGCCGGAACCCTCATCATCCGCGCGGCCGAGCAGCTGGGGATCGAGATCCCCCGGTTCTGCGACCACCCCTATCTCGAGCCGGCCGGGTCGTGCCGGCAGTGCTACGTGGAGGTGGAGGGCCAGCGCAAGCTCATGACGTCGTGCACCACGCCGGTCGGGCCGAACATGGTCGTCAAGACGCAGAACTCCTCCGACCAGGCGCACGAGGCGCAGGTCGCGAACCTCGAGTTCCTGCTGCTGAACCACCCGCTGGACTGCCCGATCTGCGACCGGGGCGGGGAGTGTCCGCTCCAGGACCAGGCGCTGGCGTTCGGACCCGGTGAGTCCCGGTACCGGGAGGCCAAGCGGGTCTACGAGAAGCCGCTGTACCTCTCGCCGCTGGTGGCACTCGACCGCGAGCGGTGCGTGCTGTGCGCGCGCTGCACCCGGTTCTGCGACCAGGTGAGCGGCGACCGCTTCATCGAGCTGTTCGAACGCGGCGCCGCCGAACAGGTCGCGATCGCGCCCGGCGAGGACTTCAGGAGCCCCTTCAGCGGCAACACCATCCAGATCTGCCCGGTGGGCGCGCTGACCTCCGTGCCGTACCGGTTCGCCGCGCGGCCGTTCGACCTCCGCTCGGCCGACAGCGTCTGCAACCACTGCTCGGCCGGGTGCAACATCCGGGTCGACCTCCGCCGCGGGGAGGTCGTGCGCCATCTCGCCCGCGACAACCCCGAGGTCAACGACCTGTGGACGTGCGACAAGGGGCGGTTCGCGTTCCAGTTCCCGGACTCGATCGACCGGCTGACGACGCCGCTGCTCCGGGAGCCGGGGCTGACGCCGGTGTCCTTCCGCGAGGCCTTCCAGGCCATCGCACGCGCCGCCACGCCGGGCCGGGTGGCGTTCCTCGCCGGCGGGCGGCTGACCGACGAGGACGCCTACGCGCTGTCGAAGCTCGCCCGGGTGGGGTTCGGGACGAACGACCTCGACCACCGCCGGTACGGGCCGGACGACGTGCCGCTCGCCGTGGAGGCGCACCAGGCTGCCGGGATGCGCGTGACGAACGCCGACGTCGAGGGGGCCAGGGTCATCGTGGTGGTCGGCCTGGACGCCGAGCAGGAGGTGCCGATCCTGCACCTGCGGATCCGCAAGGCCGCGGCCCACGGCGCGAAGGTGTTCGTGATCCATCCCCGGCGCACCAGGCTGCACGACGTCGCCGAGCACGTCCTGCTGGCGACCGGGGGCGAGGCCACGCTCCTGGCATCGGTCGCTGCCGAGGAGGAGCCGACGGACGACGTGACCGGGCGGATGCGCGACGCTCTCGCCGCAGCCGACGGCGCGGTCGTGGTCCTCGCCGGGCCCCGGATCCACGAGGGTTCGGGGGCCGTCACGGAGGCGGGCGTGCTCGCCGCGAGGTTCGGGGGGCGGTTCGGCCTGGTGTCGCGGCGGGCCGCCGAGCGGGGCGCCCTCCGGGCCGGCGTGCACCCCGCGCTGCTCCCGGGCGGGCGGCGCGTCGACGTGGAGTCCGAGCGGGCCGAGGCCGAGGCAGTGTGGGGTTCGCTGCCTTCGGTGCCGGGGCGCGACACGGGGGCGATCCTCCAGGCCGCCGCCGCCCGCGAGATCGACGTGCTCTATCTGATCGGCGTCGATCCCCTCCGCGACTTCCCGGACGCGGCGCTCGCGGTCCGGGCGCTCGAGAACGTCGCGACCAAGGTCGTGCAGGACGTCGTGGCCGGCCCGATGGTTCCGTACGCGGACGTCGTGCTCCCGGCCGCGCCGTGGATCGAACGCGACGGCGAGCACGTGACCAACTGGGAGGGGCGCTCCCAGCGCCTCCACGGCGTTCGGGGTCCGATGCCGCTCGCCCGGCCCGACTGGCAGATCCTCCAGGAGCTGTCGGAGGTGGCCGGGCACGACCTGGGGCTCGGCTCGCTGGAACGCCTCCAAGGGGAGGCCGCCCGGTTGCTCGCGTCCGAGCGGGAGGTCGATCTCTCGGGGCTCGGCCGCACCGCGACCCCGCCCGAGGCCCCCTCCGGTGCCGACGACGCCATGACGTTGTTCACCTATCCGCTGCTGGTCGACGAGGGCACGCTGTCGAGGCAGGCGGTCGCGCTGAAGGAGGCCCTCGGCGATCCGGCCTTCCTCGAGGTCCATCCCGACGACGCCGAGCGGCTCGGCCTGGCCGACGGCGGCACGGCGACCGTGACCACGCCGGCGGGGACCGCGGCCGGCCTGCCGGTCCGCGTGTCCGACGGCATCGCCAAGGGCACCGCGTTCGTCCCGTTCAACAACCCCGGCCTGGCGGCGAACACGCTGCTGTCCGGGCGGTTCACCACCACCGCGACGATCACGGCCGGAGGCGGTTCCTAGTGGACTGGGTCGACTGGATCCTGCTGATCGTCCGGGTGCTCGTCGTGTTCGTCGGGCTGCTGCTCACGGTGATGGTCGTCATCTGGATGGAGCGGAAGGTGCTGGCCGACATGCAGAACCGCATCGGCCCCAACCGGGCGGGGCCGTTCGGGCTGCTGATCACCATCGCCGACGGCATCAAGCTGTTCTTCAAGGAGGGCGTGCGGCCGTCGAGCATCGACCGGCCGGTCTACGTGCTGGCGCCCGTGCTCTCGCTGATCCCGGCGTTCCTGGCGTTCGCCGTGATCCCGTTCGGCGTGGGGGTCACGCTGTTCGGGCGGTTCATCCCGTTCCAGCTGGCCGACCTCGACATCGGGATCCTGTGGATCATGGCCATGACCTCGATGGCCGTGTACGGGATCGTGCTCGCCGGCTGGTCGAGCGGCTCCAAGTACCCCCTGCTCGGCGCCATCCGGTCCTCCGCGCAGATCATCAGCTACGAGGTCGGCATGGGCCTCGCCCTGGTCGCGGTGATCATGTACACCGGCACGCTCACGATGAGCGGCATCGTGGCGAAGCAGGACCACATCTGGAACGCCATCCCCCAGGCGCCGGCGTTCATCATCTATCTGATCGCGGCGCTCGCGGAGGTCAACCGGCCGCCGTTCGACCTGCCCGAGGCGGAGACCGAGCTCGTCGCCGGGTACCAGACCGAGTACAGCGGGATCAAGTTCGCGTTCTTCTACCTGGCCGAGTACCTGAACATGGTCACGGTGTCCGCCATCGCGGTGACGCTGTTCCTGGGCGGGCCCCGCGGGCCGTGGATCCAGCAGGTGCCGGTGCTGTCGGTCGTGTGGTTCCTGCTGAAGGTCTTCGTGATCATCTACGTGTACATCTGGGTGCGGGCCACGCTGCCCCGGTTCCGCTACGACCGGCTGATGAACCTCGGGTGGAAGGTGCTCATCCCGTTCGGGCTGGTGTGGATCCTGTTCACCGGGGCGGTCGTCGTGCTGCCCGACCGGTACGGGAAGAAGGCGTTCCTGATCGGTGCGGCCGTCGTGATCGGGCTGCTGCTGATCGTGACGTCGGTCTGGCCGGCCGGGGGGTCGAAGAAGCAGGCGGCCGCGGCAGGAGCCTCGAAGGAGGCGGCGTGACCGACCGGGAGGAACCCGTGGGCGGGAGCGAGGAGCCCGAGGTGCCGGTCTCGTCGACGGGCGAACCGCTCGCGAGGCCGCGGGGCCCGGATGAGACGACGGCGCAGGAATCCCCCCCGGCCCCGCCGCCCGATCCGGAGCGAAAGAAGCCCGCGCTCCCGGTCGTGTCACCGATCGCCAAGGGCATGGCGACCGTGTTCCGCGAGATCTTCCGCGGCGACATCACCGAGAACTACCCGAAGCGCGTCGAGCCGCCGCCGCCCCGGGCGCACATGGGCCGGCACCGTCTCAACCGCCACGAGAACGGCCTCGAGAAGTGCATCGGGTGCGAGCTGTGTGCGTTCGCCTGCCCCGCCGACGCGATCTGGGTCGAGGGCGCCGAGAACACGGAGGAGCATCGGGTCTCGCCGGGGGAGCGGTACGCGAAGGACTACCAGATCAACTACCTGCGATGCATCGGGTGCGGCCTGTGCGTCGAGGCCTGCCCGACCCGCGCGCTGACCCTCACGCCGTACTACGAGATGGCGTTCGAGTCGCGCGAGGACGCCATCTGGACGAAGGAACAGCTGCTCGAGCCGCCCCCGCCGCTCGGCCAGGCCGGGCGGGCCACGAAGGAGGGGAAGTCGTGGTTCTAGCGGCCGCCGAGGCTTCGAAGGCGTCGTCGGTGCCGCCCACCGACCTCATCGTGTTCTGGGTGTTCGCGCCGATCGCCGTGTGCGCCGCCATCGGGATGGTCCTGTCGCGCAACGCCGTGCACAGCGCGCTGTTCCTGATCGTGAACTTCTTCTGCCTCGCGGTGTTCTTCCTGGTGCTGGGGTCGCCGTTCCTGTTCGCGGTCCAGATCATCGTGTACGCCGGCGCGATCATGGTGCTGTTCCTGTTCGTGATCATGCTGCTCGGCGTCGACGCCAGGGAGTCGATGGTCGAGCGGCTGAGGGCCCAGCGCTCGATCGCGGTGCTGCTGGCCATCGGGCTCATCGCCGAGCTGTTCACGGCGATCCGCCTGGGGGTCGGGCTGTCCAAGACGGCCGGGCCGGGGTTCGAGGAGACGGTGAACAAGGGCGGCAACGTCCACGCCCTCGCGGGGGTGCTGTTCAACCAGTACTTCTTTCCGTTCGAGGCGACGTCGATCCTGCTGATCGTCGCCGCGGTGGCCGCGATGGTGATCGCCGGGCGGCGGTCGGCGCTGTCCCCGCCGGCGCCCGCTTCGACCGAGGCGCCGCCGGCGGAGACGCCGCCCGAGGAGGAGCCGGCCTCGCCGGAGCCGACGCCCTCCGAGCCCGAACCGGAGCCCGTCGCGTGAAGACGCCGATCTCGTACTTCCTGATCCTGTCGGCGGTGCTGTTCGCCATCGGCACGGCCGGGGTGCTGGTCCGCAAGAGCGCGCTGGTGATCTTCATGTCCGTCGAGCTCCAGCTGAACGCCGTGAACCTGTCGCTGATCGCGTTCGGGCGGATGCACGGCGACCTCCAGGGCCAGGTGCTGGCGTTCTTCTCGATGGTGGTCGCGGCGGCCGAGGTCGTCGTCGGCCTCGCGATCATCGTCGCGATGTACCACCGCCGGCGCTCCGCGAACGTCGACGACGCCAACCTCCTCAAATGGTGAGCCAGGTCAACCTCCCGCCCCCGTCGTCGTTCGCACCGGGCGTGATGGGCCTGATGTGGCTGGTGCCGGCGCTGCCGCTGGCCGGCGCGGCGATCAACCTGTTCTTCGGGCGGCGAACCGGGCGCCGGAGCGGCGTGATCGCGACGCTCGCGGTCGGGCTGTCGTTCGTCGTCGCGCTGGTCCTGCTGTTCGGGCTGCTCGGCCATTCCTCGAACGACCGGACGTTCGTGCAGCACCTGTGGTCGTGGGTGCCGGTGGGCGCGCTCCAGGTGGGCATCGACCTCCGGGTCGACCCGCTGTCGATCGTGATGATGCTGGTGGTCACCGGCGTCGGCGCGCTGATCCACCTGTACTCGATCGGCTACATGGAGGGCGACCCCCGCGAGGCCCGGTTCTTCGGCGAGCTGAACCTGTTCGTCGCCTTCATGTTGCTGCTGGTGATGGCGGACAACTTCCTCCTGCTGTACCTGGGGTGGGAGGGGGTCGGGCTCTGCTCGTACCTGCTGATCGGGCACTACTTCGAGCGGCCGTCGGCGGCCGCGGCGGCGAAGAAGGCGTTCATCGTCACCCGGGTCGGCGACGCCGCGATGCTGGTCGGGATCGCGCTGATCTTCGTGACGTTCGGGTCGTTGAACTTCGGCCAGACGATCGGGGCGACCAACCCGGCCGGGAAGTCGCTCCCGGTGTTCACGGCGATCGCGCTGCTCCTGCTCGCCGGGGCGGTCGGGAAGTCGGCGCAGATCCCGCTGCAGGTGTGGCTGGCCGACGCCATGGAGGGCCCGACGCCGGTCTCCGCGCTGATCCACGCCGCCACCATGGTCACGGCCGGCGTGTACCTGGTCGTGCGGACGCACGTGTTCTTCGAGGTCTCGGGGACCGCCCTCACCGTGGTGCTGGTGATCGGCGTGCTGACCGCGCTGTACGGCGCGACGTCGGCGCTCGGGCAGGACGACATCAAGCGAGTCCTCGCGTACTCCACCATGAGCCAGATCGGCTACATGTTCTTCGCGGCCGGGCTGAAGGCGTATTCGATCGCGATCTTCCTGCTGGTCGTGCACGCCTTCTACAAGGCGCTGCTGTTCATGGGCGCCGGGTCGATCATGCACGCGCTGCACGACGAGACCGACCTCAAGAAGATGGGCGGCCTGCGCAAGGCCATGCCCATCACGTTCGCCACGTTCGTCGTGGGCTGGTTGTGCATCGCGGGCATCCCGCCGCTTTCGGGATTCTTCGCGAAGGACGAGATCCTCGCCGTGGCCGACCACACCGGGCGCGTGTTCGCCTGGTCCGTCGCGCTGCTGGCGGCGTTCTTCTCGGCGCTCTACCTCTCGCGGATCGTGTTCCTGGCCTTCTTCGGCCCGCTCCGCCACGACACGGACCCGCACGAGTCGCCGAAGGTGATGACCGTGCCGATGGTCGTGCTGGCCGTGCTGGCGGTGTTCGGCGGCGTGCTCGGCCTCACCGAGCTCAACGGCGTCCTGCCGAAGTTCCTCGAACCCGTGACCGGGCCGGTGCCCGAGGCGACCGGCGGGCTGTCCACCCCGGTGCTCATCGCCATCAGCATCGTCGTCGCGCTGGTCGGGATCGGCGTGGGATGGCTGATCTGGGGGTCGGGCCGCATCGACTGGGTGGCGCTGCGGTCGCGGTTCCGGCGGACCCACGCGACGCTCGAGCACGGCTGGTGGTTCGACAGCGTGTACGGCGCGGTCCTGGTGGCGCCGGGCAAGGCGGGTGCCGCATTCGCGGCCTACGTGGTCGACCGCCGGTGGGTCGACGGATTCGGGAACCTCGTGGCCAAGGGGTTCGGCGTGTCGTCCAACCTGTTGCGCCACTTGGGGAACGGGATGGTCCGGCGGTACGCGCTGTTCTTCCTTGTCGGCGTGGTGGGCGTGCTGTGGTACCTGGCGGCGAGGGCGTGATGGGGGTCGGTCGCTGATGCCCTGGTTGACGCTCACGATCTTCCTGCCGCTGGCCGGCGTGCTGTTCGTGCTCCTCGTGCCGCGTGGGAACGAGACCGCTGCCCGGGGCATCGCGCTGGCGACCACGATCCTCACGTTCGCCGCCTCGCTCGGGATCCTGGCGAGCTTCGACACGAACGCCCCCGGCTACCAACTGGTCGACCAGGCGACGTGGGTGTCGTCGATCGGGTTGAAGTACGCGGTCGGCGTGGACGGCATCTCGCTGTTCCTCGTGCTGCTGACGACGTTCCTGTTCGTGATCGCGGTGCTGGCGTCGTTCCGGGAGACGCCGAACGTCCGCGCGCTGATGGCGACGATCCTCGCGCTCGAGACGTTCGTGCTGGGGACGTTCCTGTCGCTCGACCTGCTGCTGTTCTTCCTGTTCTTCGAGGCGACGCTGCTCCCCGGGTACCTGCTGATCGCGGGGTGGGGCGGCGACCGGCGGGCGAGCGCGGCGATCAAGTTCTTCATCTACACGATGGCCGGGTCGGCCTTCCTGTTCCTCGCCGTGCTGTTCGTGTACTTCCAGGCGCACACGTTCGACATCCGCGTGCTGTCGCATCACGCGTTCGCGGTGAGCACCGGCCGGTGGCTGTTCCTCGGGTTCCTGGTGGCGTTCGCGGTGAAGGCTCCGATCGTGCCGTTCCACGCCTGGCAGCCGGACGCGTACACCGAGGCGCCGACCGGCGCGCTGCTGATCCTGGCCGGCGTGCTGCCCAAGATCGCCACCTATGGGCTGCTCCGGTTCAACATCGGCCTGTTCCCGGAGGCCGCCCAGCACTTCCGGGGGCTGATCGAGATCCTCGCGCTGGTCGGGATCATCTACGGGGCGGTCGTGGCCATCGTGCAGACCGACCTCAAACGCCTCATCGCGTACTCGTCGATCTCGCACGTGGGGTTCATCGTGCTCGGGCTGTTCGCGTTCACCCAGCAGGGCGTCTCCGGGAGCGTCCTGTACATGGTGAACCACGCCCTGTCGACGGGGCTGCTGTTCGTCATGGTCGGGCTGCTGTACGAGCGGATGCGAACGCGCGACATCGGGCGCCTCGGCGGCGTCGCGAGCGTCACGCCGAAGATGGCCGCCCTGTTCCTGGTCGCCGGTCTCGCCTCGATGGGCCTTCCCGGGTTGAACAACTTCGCCTCCGAGTTCCTCGTGATCCTCGGGACGTTCGGGGCGAACAAGGTCTGGGGCTCGATCGCCGCCGTGGGCGTGCTGCTCTCGGCCATCTACTTCCTCTGGGCCTACCAGCGCTCGATGCACGGCCCGCTCCGCGACGAACATGCCACCGCGAGCGTTCGCGACCTCACCCGGTGGGAGTACCTGGTGATCGTGCCGGTGGTGGTCGTGATCCTGTTCCTCGGGCTGTACCCCAAGCCGGTCCTCGAACGCGTGAACCCGGCCACGTGCCGGGTGAAGCTGGTCTACCAATCGGCTCCGACGCCGCTGGATTGCGGGCCTCTGCCGATCGCCACCGCCGCCCACGGGACCCGCGGCGGTGGATGGACGATGTACGCCCCGCTGAACGTCCGCGTGGACGGCTCGCCGTGACGCACCCTCCGCTCGACTTCGGGCCGGTCCTGCCGGAGCTCATCCTGGTCGGTGCCGGCCTCGCCCTCCTGGTGATCGAGGCCGTCTTCAAGCGGCTGAGCCACGCGTGGCTCGCCGGGGGGGCGTTCGCCGGCATCCTCGCGGCGGGGTGGGCGTCCGTCTGGCTGTGGAACTGGACCCCCCGGGCGTTCCAGCGCGACAGCGCCGTGCTGGGGGGCATGGTCGCGGCCGACAAGTTCTCGGTGGTGGCCCGGCTCGTGCTGCTCGCCGTCGCCGCATTGGGGATCGCGTTTGGCCACCACTACTTCCGCCGGACCGGCGAGGACCGGGGCGAGTTCTACGGGTTGGTCCTGCTCTGCACCAGCGGCATGACGCTGATCGCCTCCGCCAACAACCTCATCGTGGTGTTCCTCGCGCTCGAGATCCTGTCGCTGTCGCTGTACGTGCTGACCGGGTTCTCGTTCCGGCTCACGGCCACCGAGGGCGCGATGAAGTACTTCCTGCTGGGGGCGTTCTCGTCGGCGTTCTTCCTGTACGGCATCGCCATGGCGTACGGCGCGACCGACACGACGAGCATCACGGGGATCGCCCGCGCGCTGTCCGGGAGCACGGGGAGCGACGCGCTGGCCCTCGCTGCCGCCGGGCTGCTGGCGGTGGGGTTCGCCTTCAAGGTGGCCGCCGTGCCGTTCCACACGTGGGCGCCCGACGCGTACCAGGGCGCGCCGACACCGGTGACCGCCTACATGTCCGCCGCGACCAAAGTGGCCGCGTTCGCCGCCCTGCTGCGGGTGTTCAACGTGGCCTTCGCCCCGCTGCAGTGGGACTGGACGCCGTTCATCTGGGTGCTGGCGGCGCTCAGCATGGTCGTGGGCGCCGTGATCGCCCTGTCCCAGACCGACATCAAGCGGATGCTGGCGTACTCGAGCGTGGCGCAGGCCGGGTTCATCCTCACCGGGGTCACGGTCGCCGGGCAGGCCGGCATCAAGGCGTCGATGTTCTACCTGGTCGCCTACGCCGCGATGATCGTCGGGGCGTTCGGCATCGTGATGGTGGTGTCGGTCCGGGGCGAGGACCGGACGTCGATCTCCTCGTACGCCGGGCTGGCCCGGACCCATCCCGCGCTGGCCGGGGCCCTCACGCTGTTCCTCGCGTCGCTGGCGGGGCTGCCGCCGACCGCGGGGTTCGTGGCCAAGGTTGGGGTGTTCGGCGCTGCGGTGAACGCGGGGGAGTGGCCGCTCGTGCTGATCGCGGTGCTGGCGAGCGTGGTGGCAGCCTTCTTCTACCTCCGCGTGATCGTGATCATGTACACGCAGGAGCCCCCGCCCGGCGAACCCGTGATCGAGCGCGCGACCGGCCCCTCGATCGGCATCGTGCTCGTCGGCATCGTCACGCTTGTGCTGGGCGTGTTCCCCGGCCTCGCGTACCACTTCCTCGACCAGGCCTCGGTGCTGCGCTGGTGACGTCACAACAGCGATCCGTCGCGGGTACGATCCCCAACTCATGACACGCGCCGAGAACCCCGGGCTGCAGGCACCTGACCCGGCCCTCGAGGCCGAGCTGCGGGCGCGGCTCGACCTGGTGGAGCGGGCGCTCGAGAAGGCCGTCGTCGCGGACTACGACCTGATGACGCAGGCGGCCGGCCACCTCCTGCGGGCGGGCGGCAAGCGGTTCCGGCCGATGCTCGTCGTGCTGTCCGGGTACTTCGGCGACCCCTCGGACTCCCGGCTGGTGCGGGGGGCGGTCGCCATCGAGCTCACCCACGTGGCCACGCTGTACCACGACGACGTGATCGACGAGGCGGAGTTCCGCCACGGCGTCCCCTCGGTGAACGCCCAGTGGAGCAACAGCGTGGCGATCGTCTCCGGCGACTACCTGTTCGCCCGCGCCGCGGAGATCGCGTCGGATCTCGGCACCGAGGTGACCCGCCTGCTGGCGAGGACGATCGCCACCGTGTGCGACGGCCAGGTCCGCGAGGTGACGAACGCCGGAGCGATCGTCCGCGACGAGTCGGCGTACATGGACACGATCCGCCGGAAGACCGCGGCGCTCATCGCCACGTCGTGCCGGCTGGGCGGCATCCTGTCGGACGCCGTGCCCGAGCACGTCGAGGTCCTCGACGAGTTCGGCGACGCGCTCGGGATGGGGTTCCAGCTGTCCGACGACATCATGGACGTCATCTCCTCCGAGACGACCCTCGGCAAGGAACCGGGCGTCGACATGAAGGAGGGCGTCTACACGCTGCCGGTGCTGCATGCGCTGACCGAGGGGCCGAACCGGGACGAGCTCCGCACGCTCCTCGCGCCCGGGCCGCCCGACGGCGAGCGCCACGCCCGGGCGCTGGAGATCGTCCGGGCGCCCGAGTCGCTCGACCACGCGCGCGCGGCGGTGACGCGCGAGGTCCGCCGCGCCCTCGCCCTGGCCGAACGCCTCCCCGGGGGCTCGCCCCGCGACGCGCTGGAGCACATGGCGCGGTACGTCGCCGAACGCTGCGGCGCGGGCACGTAGCCGCGTCCGTCGCGCCATCGGGGGAGCGGCCGTGGCGGCGGTGATCGAGGTCCGGGGCCTCCGCAAGTCCTACCGCCGGCTCCGCGGCGGCGCCACGACCGCCCTCGACGGGCTCGACCTCGAGGTCCGGGGGGGCGGCGTGTTCGGGTTCCTCGGGCCGAACGGCTCGGGGAAGACCACGACCATCCGGTGCCTCCTCGGCCTGGTCCGTCCGAGCGGCGGCGAGTGCCGGCTGCTCGGCGCACCGCCGGACGACCTGGCCGCGGTGATCGGCCGGACCGGGGCCATCGTCGAGACGCCGACGTTCTTCCCGAACTTCTCCGGGCGGCGGAACCTCGACCTGCTGGCCGGCATCCGGGGGGTGCCGAAGGGACGGGTGGGCGAGGTGCTGTCCCGGGTCGGCCTGTCGGACCGGGCCGGCCAGCGGGTCCGGGCGTACTCGCTCGGGATGAAGCAGCGGCTCGGCATCGCGGCCGCGCTGCTCAAGGATCCCGAGCTGCTCATCCTCGACGAGCCGGCGAACGGCCTCGACCCCGCGGGGATCCGTGAGGTCCGCGAGCTGATCCGCGCGCTGGGGACCGAGGGGCGGACGGTCTTTCTGTCCAGCCACCTCCTCGGCGAGATCGAACAGGTCTGCGACCGCGTGGCGATCCTGGCCCTCGGGCGGTGCATCACGACCGGCACGGTGGACGAGGTGTTGCGGGCCGGACGGGCCGCGGGGCTGGTCGCCCGGCTCCCGCAGGACGTGGTGCCGGCCGGGCTCGAGGCGCTCGCCGCCGCTGGGATCGAGGCGTCATCCGGCGGCGAGCCCGGGGTGCTCCGGGTCCGCCTCGACCCGTCCGAGGGGGCCCGCGTCACCAGTGCGCTGGCCGACCGCGGCCTGTACGTCTCCGAGCTCCGGCCGGACGAGGCGAGCCTGGAGGACGTGTTCCTCCAGCTGACCGGAGGTGCGCCGCCGGCCCGTCCGGACGTGCCGCCGGCTCCGGGGGCGCCGACGTGATCGCCCTGTTCGCGGTCGAGGTTCGCCGGCTGCTCGCGCGGCGCTTGGTCCGGCTGTTCGGCCTGCTCGCCGGGCTGGGGATCCTGGTGGCGGGCGTCTGGGTGTTCGCCGAGACGCCGGCTGACTTCGGGCTGCACACGTTCCGGAACGTGTTCGCCGGGACCACCGCGCCGATCGCGCTCGCCGCGTGGGTCGTGGGCGCGTCCGCGGTCGGGGCCGAGTGGCACACGGGGTCGATGACCACGACGCTGACGTGGGAGCCGCGGCGCGTCCGCCTGCTGGTCGCCAAGGCCGCCGCCGTCGTGCTGTTCGCGTTCGTGGCCACGATCGTCGTCCAGGCGGTGATCGGGCTCGCGCTGGTGCCCGCGGCGGTCAGGGAGCCCGACGTCCGGATCTGCTTCGGGGGCTGCCCACCCCCGTCGGCCTGGTTCCCGCCGGCGGCGGGGATCGTCCTGCGGGGCGCGGCCCTGTCGGCCGTGCTCGCCGCGGTCGGCTTCTCGCTCGCCTCGATCGGGCGGAACACGGCGGCCAGCGTGGGCGTCGGCTTCGGCTACCTCCTGGTGGTCGAGGGGCTGCTCGCGGCCCTGGTCGACTGGCTCCGGCCGGTCCTGCTGACGCCCAACGCCGTGGCGTTCGTCGGCGGTGAGCCGTTGGGGGAGATGGGGCTATCGTCCCCCGGCGCCGCCGGCGTGCTCCTGGCCGCCTACGCGGTGGGGGCGCTGGTGGCAGCCGTCGCGCTCTTCCGGCTCCGCGACGTCACCTGATCGACCGGCAGACGGAACGGCACGCTCGTCACGACCACGCTGGGCTCGCGGAGCAGCAGCCGTTTGATGAACGTGGCTCGCTGGTTGTGCAGCAACAGGTGGCGCCGCGTCCCCAGCAGCAGGTCGGAGATCACCACCGTGACGACCGTGCCGGGCTGCGACGTGTACCGGCGGATCTCCCGGAGCATCGGCGGCCCGAGGTCACGGTAGGGCGCCTCGACCATGTCGAGCGGCACGTCCACCCCGCTGTCGAACCACTGGTCGATCATCGAGGTGACGTCCGTCGGCTCGAGCGCGAAGAACACGGCCCGGGTCTCGGCGGCCCGGAGCGTCCGCGCGTAGCTCACCGCGCGAAGGGCCGCGTCGTTCACCCCGGGCACGAACACCAGTGCGACGTGCCGGTTCGGCACGAGCGGGCGCGGGTCCACCGGCGGCCCGACCGCCGACAGCGCCACCGGCACGTTGGTCACGGCGACGTCCGGCAGCGAGAGCAGGCGGAGCTTCAGCATGAACATCCCGCGAATCCCGGCGAACGGGCCGTCGTCGACGATCTCCGGGACCACCACGTTGACGAACTCGCCCTCCCGGCGGGGGAGGCCGCGCACGGCGTCGAGGATCGCGCGGTCCCGGTCGTGGCCACGGACCTGCTCCAGCGGCACGGACGACCGGCTGGTCCACGACCAGGCCGCGCGGAGATCCACGCCGGACGGGCCATCGTCCACGTGGATCGCGCGGAAGTCGTCACCGGCGATGGCCCGCACGTACCCGAGCGCTCGCGTCGTGGCCACCTCCAGGTCGGGGACGACCAGGACCGGCCGGCTCGACGTCATCGCAGCCGGCGCCACCGCCCGCCCCGCGTGCAGCGCGTCCGCCACCGCCGCGTAGTGGTGCCGGATGGCCCGAAACATGAACACGAACGCCGGCACCGCCAGCATCACGATCCACGCGCCGTGGACGAACTTCGTCCATGCCACGACGACGGTGACGAGGCCGGTGGCGGCCGCGCCCACCCCGTTGATCGTCGCCCGGTGCCGCCAGGCCCGCTCGGAGCCGTCCCGGCCGGCCTTCCGCCAGTGCATCACCATGCCGGTCTGCGACAGCGTGAACGCGGTGAACACGCCGAGGACGTACAGCTGGATCAGCCGGTCGAGGTTGGCGTCGAACAGCACGATGAGCAGCGACGACAGCACCGTGAGCACGATCACCCCGTTGGAGAACACCAGGCGGTCGCCCAGGTTCTCGAACTGTCGGGGCATGAACCGGTCCCGGGCGAGGATGGCCGACAGCCGCGGGAAGTCCTGGAACGAGGTGTTCGCGGCCAACACCAGGACGATCAGCGTGAAGATCTGGACGACGTAGAACATCGCCCCGGCCGAACCCGGCGAGGAGCCCGGGAACACCCCCCGAGCGATCTCCGACACGACCGACACGCTCGAGCTCGGCCGGGCGTGCATGTGGGTGGCGAGGAACGTCGTCCCCATGATCATCGTGATCGCGACCACGCCGAGGATCGTGAGCGTCATCGCGGCGTTCCTCGACTGCGGCCGGCGGAACGCCCGGATGCCGTTCGAGATGGCCTCGACACCGGTCAGCGCGGAGGCGCCCGAGGAGAACGCGTACAGGACGAGGAACAGCGTGAGCGACTTGGTCCCCGTCGCCACGCTGTCGGTGTTGACCGCCGCCGGGCAGCCGCCGACGCACCGGACCAGGCCGACGCCGATCAGCACGAACATGCCGGCGATGAACCCGTAGACGGGAAACGCGAACAGCAGGCCGGACTCCCGCACGCCCCGGAGGTTGGCGAGCGCGATGACGACGATGCAGCCGATC
>DATBHM010000130.1:0-2173 GCA_036557505.1 Actinomycetota bacterium
CACACGTTCCTCAACCTCGAGATCGGCATGGACCCGGAGTGGTTCCCGGAGTACGGCATCGACCTCGGCGCCCCGGTCTCTCCGCTGCCGTCGACCGTCGCCGGGTTCCGGCACGGAGGCGTCTACGTTCGTCGCTTCGCGCTGGGCCGCGTCGTCGTCAACCCGACCGACTCGACCCGCACGGTCACGCTCCCGGCCACGATGTTCCGCGTCGTGCCGCACGGGGGTGGGTTCGTCCCATCGTCGGGGAAGCTTCCCGCTACGTGGAAGCTGTCGTACGTGCCGGTCGAGTCGATCACGCTCGAGCCGAGGGAAGCCGCGGTCCTCCTGGGGTCCCGTCCGTAGACCTCCTCGCATCCGGTCGCCCTTGCAGACGTCGTGGCCGGCCCGGCCGTCGAGCGCCCACGAGCCGAAGTCGGGACGGCTTGTGACGGCGCGCCCGGGTGGTTAGCTTGCCGATGTACTCCGGGGGTGAACGGGATGTTGCTGGACTCAGGCGTCGTCGTCCGATCCGCTGCGACCGCGCCTCCCCGCGTCGGAGCGGTGCGATCGTTGGAGCCGGTTCGACGACCGGCCTTCGAGGGCGAATGACCTGGCCCACCACTGCCTACGCCTACAACGGTGGCGTGGCGATCGCCTACCAGGCCGTGGGGTCGGCCGGCCCGGACCTGCTGTTCGCGCCGGGTTCGTTCACGCACCTCGAACACCAGTGGGAGGAGCCCCGTGTCGAGCGGTTCCTCTCGCGGTTGGCTTCGTTCTCGCGCCTCGTCGTGATGGACCCGCGCGGGCTCGGGCTGTCGGATCGCGTGACGACCGCGCCGACGATGGACGAACGGGTCGGCGATCTCCTGGCCGTGCTCGACGCGGCCGGCAGCTCGCGCGCCGTCCTCCTCGCGAACGCGGACACCGGCCCGCCGGCCATCGCGGCGGCGGTTGGGCATCCGGACCGCGTCGCCGGGCTGGTTCTGGTCGGCACCTACGCGACCGCCATGTGGAGCGAGGACTATCCGCTCGGGTGGACCCAGGAGGACTTCGAGGAGTTCCGAGCGAGGGTTCGGGAGCGCTGGGGGTCGGTCGGTGAGTTCGACAACGCGGCGCCCTCGGCCGCCGGTGACGAAGCGTTCCGGCAGTGGGAGGCCACGCTCCTCCGCGTCGGTGCCAGCCCGAGCGCGGCCATCCTGCTCGGTGAGATGACGCGGGCCACCGACGTTCGCGACCTGCTGCCTCGCGTTGCCGTTCCCACGCTGGTCATGCACCGGGCCGGCGACCGGGTGAACACGATCGGGCACGGCCGCTACCTCGCCGAGCACATCCCCGGGGCGCACTGGGTGGAGCTTCCGGGCGACGACTTCCTGATCTGGGCGGGCGACATGGACGCGATCGCCGACGAGGTGGAGGAGTTCCTGACCGGCTCACGCTCCGGCGCCGAGCCGACGCGGGTCGTCGCGACGGTGATGTTCACCGACGTGGTCGGTTCGACCGAACGCGCCCGGGAGCTCGGTGACCGGGCCTGGGCGGGCCTGCTGGAGACGCACCACCAACGGGTTCGAGCCCAGTTGCGACGGTTCGGCGGTCGGGAGATCGACACGGCGGGCGACGGGTTCATGGCGTCGTTCACGTCGCCGACCTCCGCGATCCGCTGTGCCCGGGCCGCGGTCGAGGCGGTCGCGGAGATCGGCGTGGACATCCGGGTGGGCCTGCACACCGGCGAGTGCGAGGTGGTCGGCGACAAGCTGCGGGGGATCGCGGTGCATCTCGGGGCTCGCGTCGCCGCCCTCGCCGGAGCGGGCGAGATCCTCGTGTCCCAGACCGTCCGCGACCTCGTGGCCGGAGGTGGGATCTCCTTCGCCGACCGCGGAACGCACGAGCTGAAGGGCATGCCGGGCGAATGGCGGCTGTTCGCCGTCGAGTGAAGGCAACCTGAGACAGGGTTCGAACGACCGGTGCAGCACCGTCATCTTCAACGTCTCGGGGGCGCACGTCGGGGCGATGTCGCCGAACAGCAGCTTCCCCGTCCACGTGATCACGTTCGCCTGCGGAACTCCGGCCTCTCCGCTACTCGCCGAGCACGGTGAGGTCGAGCCCGGCGATCCGTTCGGGATCGACGAGGAAGTCCATCTCGACGATCTTCCCCTTCCTGATCGTGATGGCCGCGACCGAGAACGGCTTGCCG
>DATBHM010000131.1:0-11603 GCA_036557505.1 Actinomycetota bacterium
ACGGGGGCGACGGGGCCGGCGCCCAGGCCCGCCGGACCGGCTTCCTCGAGGCCGTGCGCGCCGCCGGTCTCGCGTCGGAGGCCGTGGTGGTCCGGGGGGACTACACCGAGGCCGGGGGGGCCGAGGGCGTCGAGCGGCTCCTGGCCGCCGGCCGGCCCCCCACCGGCGTGTTCGTCGCCAACGACCTCGCCGCCGTGGGGGCGCTCCACGCGCTCGAGGGGCGGGGGTTCGCCGTCCCCGACGACATCTCGGTCGTCGGGTACGACAACACCGCGCTCGCCGGCCTCGGGCACATCGACCTCACGACGATCGACCAGCCGCGGCGCCTGCTCGGGGCGACGGCGGTGCGCCTGCTGCTCGAGCGGGTCGAGCGGGGGCGCCGACGGGCCCGCCACGTGGTCCTTCCCCCGAGCCTGGTCGTGCGCGGAACCACCGCCCGGCCGGCCGGTCGCCGGAGGTCGGTGAGCCGGAGGGCGTAGGCGGGATGGGCCGATCGTCCCGTTGACAGGCATGGGCGGGGCCGCTAAGGTGGCCGAACTGGCTGACCAGACGACTGGAGGCCGCGACATATCTTTGTCGCGGCCTTTTTTCGTGGAACAGAGAGGCATACCAGCGCATGCATTTCGACTTCTTCGTGGCGCTCGCGGGCCTGATCGTGGGGTTCGTCGTCGGGCTCACGGGCATGGGGGGCGGCGCCCTCATGACCCCGATCCTCGTCCTGATCTTCAAGGTCGAGCCGCTGACCGCGGTGTCGAGCGACCTCGTCGCGGCGCTCGTGATGAAGCCGGTGGGCGGTGCCGTGCACGCCAAGCGTGGGACCGTGAACTACTCACTCGTGAAGTGGCTTGCGGTCGGGTCCGTCCCGTTCGCCTTCGCGGGGGTGTTCGTGCTGAAGGCCCTCGGGAACAACGCCACGCTGGAGAACGACCTCAAGATCATCCTCGGGGTCGCGCTGCTCGCGGCGTGCGGCTCCATGATCGTGAAGGCGGCGATGCAGCGCCGCCGCGTGTCGCTCGGGCTGTCCGACGGCAGCGACGGTCGGCTGGCCGACCTGCACGTGAAGGTGATCCCGACCATCCTGATCGGGGCCCTCGGCGGCCTCGTGGTCGGCATGACCTCCGTGGGCTCGGGCTCGCTGATCATCGTCTTCCTGTTGTTCCTGTACCCGAGGCTGACGGCGCCGTCGCTGGTCGGCACCGACCTCGTGCAGGCGGTACCGCTCGTGGCCTCCGCGGCGCTCGCGCACATCCTGTTCGGGGACTTCTCGCTCGGCCTCACGCTGTCGATCCTGGTCGGGAGCGTCCCGGGCGTCTTCCTCGGCGCCCAGATGTCGGCCCGCTCGCCCGACGCCCTGGTCCGAAAGGCGCTGATCTTCGTGCTCCTCGCCTCGGGCCTGAAGCTCGTGAACGTCGGCACCGCCCAGCTCGGCTGGATCATGGCCATCGGGTTCGTCGCGATGTTCGTCGTTCCGTTCGTGATGGGACGGATGCACGTGCACCTGCGGACGCCGCCGTGGCTCCGGAACCTCGGGATCGGCTCCGCGCCGCCGGACCCGGCGGCCCGGCAGGGTGCGCTCGTGCCCGCCCGCGTGCGGGCCGGCGACGGCGCGGCGCTCGAGTCCGACCGGTAGGCACGGCCGCGCTCCGTCCAGGCACGGGCTCCTTTGACGGTCGAACGTTCGCGCAGGTAGCATTGGGCGTCGGCCGCCCCGGCCGCCTTCTTTTCGTATGACGACCTCACGCACCTACAGCCCACGTCCGCGCGACATCGAGCGCCGTTGGTACGTCGTCGACGGCGACGGCGCCGTGCTCGGGCGGCTGGCCTCCGAGGTCGCGTCCGTCCTCCGCGGCAAGCACAAACCCATCTACGCGCCGCACGCCGACACGGGCGACCACGTCATCGTGGTCAACGCCGCGGGCGTCCGTCTCACCGGCGGCAAGGAGGACACGAAGGTGGCATACCGCCACTCGGGCTATCCGGGCGGGCTCACGGCCGTCGGCTACTCGAGGCTCATGGCCGAGCGTCCCGCGTTCGTCGTCGAGAAGGCGATCAAGGGCATGCTGCCCAAGAACCGCCTCGGCCGGTCCATGGCCCGGAAGCTGATGGTGTACCCGGGCCCGGAGCACCCGCATGCGGCGCAGAAGCCCGAGGCGCTCGCCCTCGGCACGGTTCCCGCGTGGAGCGGTCTCCCGAAGCCCGAGCCGAAGCCCGAGCGCCCGGCCAGGCCTGCGAAGAAGACCGCGCCGAAGAGCCGGGCCGGCGCCGCCCGTCCCGCCGCCAAGCGAACGACGGGCCGGGGCACGGCCACGCCCCGCACGAGGGCGGCCTCGACGTCCGCCGCGAAGCGCACGTCGAAGGCGTCGACGGCCACGACGGCGGCCGAGCCGGAGACCACCACGAAGACGAAGCGGACGCCGCGGCGCGCCCGCAAGCAGGCGGAGAAGGAGTAGCCCGTGGCAGTCGCGTCCCCGTCGTCCACGTCCAACGGCACCGGCCGCCGCAAGGAGGCCGTGGCCCGCGTCCGCGTCGTGCCGGGTTCTGGCCGGTTCGAGCTGAACGGCAGGACCCTCGAGGAGTACTTCCCGACGCGCGCCCATCGCATGATCGTGGCCACGCCGCTGCGGGTGGCCGGCCTCGAGCGCGAGGTCGACGTGATCGCCCGCATCCACGGCGGCGGCGTCAGCGGGCAGGCCGGGGCGCTCCGCCACGGCATCGCGCGCGCCCTCATCGAGATGAACCCGGAGCTCCGGGGGGCCCTGAAGTCCGAGGGGCTGCTCACCCGCGACGCCCGGGAGAAGGAACGCCGCAAGTACGGCCTGAAGAAGGCCCGCAAGGCGCCCCAGTACTCGAAGCGCTAACCCTCGAAGGGATCCGGCTCGGTCTCCGCGTTCGTCCAGTCCGTCTCGGTGCCGAGCTCCTCCCCGTCTTCCACCCGCAGACGTCCGGAACGGATCTCGTCGATGATCATGAGCGCCTGGACCTCGAACTCCACCGGGACGTACACGTGGACCGGCCCCATGCGGTACGGGCCCTCGCCCTCGCCCTTCAGCACGACCGGGATGCCATCGGCCTCCAGGCGCCCGCGCAACAGGTATCCGTCGGAGATCGAACGGGTGCTGTCGACCAGCACGAGGCCGCCCGAGAGGGGCGTGCCGTTGCGGGGGGCGCCGTCCATGGACCACATTGTGACCGTTCCCGGGGGAATTCGACCGGTGCCGCTCCGGGACGAAGCCGGCCCGGCCCCGGAGTAGGCTGACCGCCGCATGGGACGCCTGTTCGGGACCGACGGCATCCGCGGCGTGGCCGGCCGCGACCTCACGGGGGAGCTCGCCTACGCGCTGGGCGCCGCCGCCGTCCGTGTGCTCGGACGCCATCACGGCGGCGCCCACCCCGTGGTCGTCGTCGGTCGCGACACCCGCGCGAGCGGCGACTTCCTCGAGGCGGCGCTGGCGGCCGGGGTGTGCTCCGCCGGCGGGCACGTCCTGCTGGCCGGGGTGCAGACCACGCCTGCGGTGGCGTTCCTCACGACGGCCCTGGGGGCGAACGCCGGCGCGATGATCTCCGCCTCCCACAACCCGCCCGAGGACAACGGGATCAAGTTCTTCTCCCGGGACGGCTACAAGCTCCCGGACGCGCTCGAGGACGAGATGGAGGCGGCGCTCGGCGACACATCGGGCCGGGCCGAGGGGACCGCGGTGGGGCGGATCCGTCCGATCCCCGACGCCCGCGAGCGATACGTCGACCATCTCGTCGGGGCGGCGATGGCGCCCCTGTCGGGGATGCGCATCGTGGTCGACTGCGCGAACGGCTCGGCGTCCGGCGTCGCCCCGGAGGCGTTGCGCTGGCTGGGGGCCGACGTGCACGTCCTCGCCGACGAACCCGACGGGACGAACATCAACGTCGGGGTCGGGGCCATGCATCCGGAGGTCGTGGCGGCCGAGGTCGTCCGCCTCGGCGCCGACGCGGGCGTCGCCCACGACGGCGACGCCGACCGCGCGATGTTCGCCGACGCGGCCGGGAACGTGGTCGACGGCGATCAGGTGCTGGCCGCGTGCGCCCTGGCGCTCCTGGAGGCCGGCACGCTGCGGGGGAACACGGTGGTGACCACCGTCATGGCGAACCTGGGGTTCCGCAAGGCGATGGAGGCGGCCGGCATCGACATGCGTGTCACACAGGTCGGCGACCGGTACGTGCTCGAGGAGATGATCCGTTGCGGCGCCGTCATCGGCGGCGAGCAGTCGGGGCACGTCATCTTCTCCGACCACGCCACCACGGGGGACGGGATCCTGACGGCGATCGTGTTCCTGTCGCTGGCCGCCAAGGCCGGGCTCCCCGTCGCCGACCTGGCCGGGCGGATGGAGCGGTTCCCCCAGGTGCTCGAGAACGTCGGGGTGCGCGACCGCGGCGCCCTCCAGGGCGCCGCGGAGGTCGACGAGGCGGTGGCCGCGGCCGAGGCCGCCCTCGGCGGCCGCGGCCGCATCCTCGTCCGGCCGTCGGGGACCGAGCCGCTCGTCCGCGTGATGGTGGAGGCGGAGACCGAGGAGGACGCGCGCCGCCACGCCGACGCCGTGGCCGAGGTGGTTCGCCGCACCCTGGGCTGACCGTCGGGACGGCCGTCCGGCGGTTCGGAATGGGGGCGTTCGTCCCAGTTCGAAAGGCTGATTGAGTCGAAACGGGCCACTGGTACCATCGACCGGTCATGTGCGGCATCGTCGGGTACGTGGGTGCCGACGAGGCCCTTCCCATCATCATGGAGGGGCTTCGCCGTCTCGAGTACCGCGGGTACGACTCCGCGGGCGTGGCCCTCGTGGACGGGTCCCTGACCGTCCGCAAGCGCGAGGGGAAGCTCGCCGAGCTCGACGCCGTCCTCGCCGACCGGCCGGTGCCCGCCGGGACCGTCGGCATGGGCCACACGCGGTGGGCGACCCACGGTGTGCCCTCCGACCGCAACGCGCATCCCCACACCGACTGCACCGGTAGGGTCGCCGTGATCCACAACGGGATCATCGAGAACTTCGCCGCGCTCAAGAGCGAGCTCGAGAAGACCGGGCACCAGTTCGATTCGGACACCGACACGGAGGTCGTCGCCCACCTGATCGAGGACGCGTTCCGGGGCAACCTCGGTGACGCGGTCCGCGACGTCGTCCGGCGGCTCGAGGGCGCCTACGCGATCGTCGTGCTGCACGCGGACGAACCCGACGTCGTGGTCGGCGCGAAGGTGTCCAGCCCGTTGATCGTCGGGCTCGGCACGGACGAGAACCTGCTGGCCTCCGACATCCCCGCGGTGCTCAGCCGGACACGATCGGTCATCCCCGTCGAGGAGGGCCAGGTGGTCGAGCTTCGCCCGGGCAGCGTGCGCATCACCGACTTCGAGGGCAACGAGCTGCACCCCGCCCCCCTCGAGATCGACTGGGACGTGGCCCGCGCCCAGAAGTCGGGCTACGACGACTTCATGCTCAAGGAGATCCACGAGCAACCGGCCGCCGTGCGGGACACGCTGGTCGGCCGGATCGACCCCGGTGGCCACCTCTCGCTGGACGAGCTCACGATGGACGAGGACCGGCTGCGCGACGTGGACAAGGTGTTCGTCGTGGCGTGCGGGACGGCGTTCCACTCCGGGCTCGTCGCGAAGTACGCGATCGAGCACTGGGCGCGCCTGCCGGTGGAGATCGAGATCGCCAGCGAGTTCCGGTACCGCGACCCGGTCCTCGACGCCAACACGCTGACCCTCGGCGTGTCGCAGTCGGGGGAGACGATCGACACGCTCGAGGCCGTGCGGCACGCACGGCATCAGCAGTCGCACGTCCTCGCCATCACCAACACCGTCGGCTCCTCGATCGCCCGCGAGGCCGACGGCATCCTGTACACGCACGCCGGACCCGAGGTTGGCGTCGCGGCCACGAAGACCTTCGCGACGCAGATGGTCGCGCTGGATCTCGTCGCGCTGTACCTCGCGCAGGTCCGCGGCACGAAGTTCCCGCACGAGATCGCCGAGATCGTCGCCGAGCTCCGGACGCTCCCGGACAAGGTGGAACGCGCGCTGGAGCTGGACGACGAGGTGCAGCGGCTCTCCGGGCGGTACGCCGGCGCGCGGGACTTCCTGTTCATCGGCCGCCACACCGGGTACCCCGCGGCGCTCGAGGGCGCGCTGAAGCTCAAGGAGATCTCCTACATCCACGCCGAGGGCTACCCCGCCGGCGAGCTCAAGCACGGGCCGATCGCGCTGATCGAGGAGGGGGTCCCGGTCGTCGCCGTGGCCACCGAGTGCCACGTGTACCCGAAGGTGCTGTCGAACATCCAGGAGGTCAAGGCCCGCGGCGCGTCCGTCATCGCGGTGGCGACCGAGGGGGACAGCCAGATCGCCGGGCTCGCCGACCACGTGCTGTACGTGCCCCGGACGCCGGAGCTCCTCGCCCCGGTCGTCGTGAGCGTCCCGCTCCAGCTGCTCGCATACCACATCGCCAAGCTCCGGGGCTGCGACATCGACCAGCCCCGCAACCTGGCCAAGAGCGTCACGGTGGAGTAGGGCTCACCCGGCTCCGGGGGACCTCGCCGCCAGCTCCGCCTCGATCCACCGGCGCGAGCGCGTCACCGCGTCCTCCAGGGACGCGTCCCGCCCCTCCTGCCACAGCGCGGCGATGCGGTCCTCGGGGAGGACTCCCGAGAGCGCCCGGCGGACGTCGATCAGCCCGACGGTCAGCGGCGGCGCCTCGCCCTCCTCCTGCTCCCGCACCCGCTCGATCGTTCCGCCGAGGCCGGCGCCGAGCTCCGGGTCGTCCGCCTCGATGGCGATGAGCGCCACGGCCTGCACGGCCACGGTGATCCCCAGCGTGTGCCCCAGCGCGATGTTCGCCTCCAGGGTCTCGAGCGCGCCGCTCATGGCTCGCGGGAGGTCACCGTCCTCCTTCGCCAGCCCCGCCACCATCGAGGCCGCCTGGGAGGTGCCCCACAGCTGCCCCTTTCGGCGGAACGTCCGCAGGGCGTCCTCGACCAGCTCGCGGTGGTACGCGCGATCGCCACCGAGGATGTATCCGAGCATGCCCATGGCGGTGTTGGCGAAGGCGAGGTTCGTCTCGTCGTCGAGCTCCCGGTAGCGATCCGCCGCGCGTTCGAGCAGCTCCTTGGCCCCGGCGAAGTCGCCCACGAAGAAGCGGGAGAACGACAGGTTGTAGCAGGCCTCCGCCTCCCCCCGGCGGTCGCCGATCTCGCGCGCGAGCGCAAGCGACTCCTCGTACGGCGCCTCGACCGACTCCGGATCGCGCTGCCAGTACGCGAGGCTCCCGAGCGCGGACAGGCCCCGCACCCTCGACACCGTCCGCTTCCGCGCGGCCGGCAGCGCCATCAGCTCCTCCGTGGCCCTGCGCCCCTCCGCCAGGTGGCCGCGCATGAGCCAGAAGCGCCACAGGGCCCACGCCATCAACAGGCCGGAATCAGCGTCGCCGGCCGCGATCGACCGGCGAATCGCGGCCCGAAGGTTGTCGTGCTCCCGCTCGAGCCGGTCGAGCCAGCCTTCGTCCCGGTTGGTCAGCTCGGGGGCAGCCCGTTCCGCGACCGCCAGGAAGTACGCGGTGTGCCGGCCCCGGACGGTCGCTTCCTCGCCGCTCGCCGCGAGGGTCTCGGTCCCGAACTCGCGGATCGTCTCCAACATGTCGAACCGAACCTCGCCCCGGCCGGGTTCGATCCTGACGAGGCTGTTGTCGGCGAGGGCGCCCAGACCGTCGAGGGTGTCGACACCCAGCTCGGAGTCCGGGTTGGCGACCGCCTCGGCGGCCTCCAACGTCCAGCCCCCCACGAACGCCGAGAGCCGGGAGAACAGCCGCTGCTCGGTCGGTTCGAGGAGGTCGTAGCTCCACCGGATCGTCTCCCGGAGCGTCCGCTGACGAGCCGGCAGGTCCTTGGCGCCACCCGTCAGGAGCGAGAGCCGGTCCTGCAGCCGCGCGACCATGTCGGCCGGCGAGATGAACTTCACCCGCGAGGCCGCGAGCTCGATGGCGAGTGGCAGGCCGTCCAGACGCGCGCACACCTCCGCGATCGCGGCGGCGTTGTCGTCGGTCAGGGCGAATCCGGGTGCCACCGCGGATCCCCGCTGCACGAACAGGGCCACCGCCTCGAACTCCGCCACCGACTCGTGGGACCGGAGGCCCGCGGGGTCCGGTGTCCGAAGCGGCGGGACCGGCAGCTCCTGCTCGCCGGACACGCGGAGTGCCGCCCTGCTGGTCGCGAGCACGCGGAGCCGCGGAGCGGCGCGAAGCAGGTCCGTGACGAACGGGGCCGCCGCCAGGATCTGCTCGAAGTTGTCGAGGACGAGCAGCCCGTCGCGCTCCCGGAGGGCGTCCTCGACGGAGTCCCGGATCGGGCGTCCCGGCTCCTCCCGGATCCCGAGCGACCGGGCGATCGTGGAATGGACGAGGCCCGGATCCGTGATGGGCGCCAGCTCGACGAAGAAGACGCCACCCGGAAACGACCCGACGAGTCGCGACGCCGCCTCGATCGCAAGACGGGTCTTCCCGCTGCCACCCGGACCCGTCAGCGTGAGAAGCCGGGTCTGCCCGAGCAGCGCGAGGATCCGTTCCACCTCCGGCTCGCGGCCGACGAATCCCGTCAGCGGGGTCGGCAGGTTGCTCGGCGCGTCCAGCGTCCTGGGCGGCGGGAACTCCGCGTCGAGCCCCTCCACGACCAGGTCGCTCAGCTCCGCCGGCTCCGGGAAGTCCTTCAGCCGGTGCCGTCCGAGCGACCGCACGCCGACGCCCGGAGGGAGATGGTGTTCGACCAGGGCCCTGGTCGTCCCGGAGAGCAGGACCTGCCCGCCGTACCCGGCGGCGGCGATCCGGGCGGCGCGATGCACGTCGATCCCGACGTAGTCGTCGCCCCCGGGAACGCCCTCGCCCGTGTGCAGTCCCATGCGGACGCGGACCGGCATCGGCCAGGCGTGGGCGGCGATGTCCCGCTGGGCCCGGACCGCCGCCACCGCCGCCGCCGGAGCGCTCTCGAACACGGCGAAGACCGAGTCGCCCTCCGTCCGGACGTCGATGCCGCCCTCGGCCCGGACGGCGTCCCGCAGGATCCGGTTGTGCCGTTCGAGCACCTCGGGCCAGGCGGTTCCGAGCTCGCGAACCAGCCGGGTGGACCCCTCGACGTCGGTGAAGAGGAAGGTCACCGTTCCCCTCGGGAGTTCGGAGTTCGTCATGATGTCGGAAGCGTAGGGGACGAGGGTTCGGCCCCGCGACCAACCGGTACGTACAATCGCCCATGCCACGGGGAGGGGGCGGATGTGAGTGACCAGTCGCTGCTCGAGCGGGGCCGCGACGCGCTCGAGCGACACGACTGGCGTGCTGCGTACGAGACCCTGTCGGAGGCCGATCGTCGGGGGGGTCTCTCCGCGGAGGGCCTCGGGCTGCTCGCGCGCGCCGCGTATTGGATCGCGCGGCCCGACGAGACGGTCGGGGCGTTGGAGCGGTCGTTCGCCGCCTGCCTCGAGGCCGGCGACGTCCGGGCAGCGGCGATGGCGGCGTTCCGGGTCGCGGAACAGCACGGCATGCGGATGTCGCTGTCCCAGGCCCAGGGGTGGGCCGCACGGGCGATGCATCTGGCCGAGGGGCACGAGGACTGGCCCGTCCAGGGGTGGCTGATCTGGATGCACGGCCTCCTGAGCTGGTTCGAGGGGAACTTCGTGGCCGCCGTGGCGAGCTACGAGGGGGCGCTCCAGCACTCGGCTCGTTCGGGCGACCGGGACCTGCATGCCATGAGTCTCCACGACAAGGGCCACGCCCTGTGCCTGCTCGGCCGGGTCGGCGAGGGCATGCGGCTGCTCGACGAGGCCATGGTGTCGGTGGTCGGCGGCGAGCTCGATCCGGACGCCGCCGGCTACGTGTACTGCGGCATGATCGGCATCTGTTCGAAGCTCGGCGACTATCGCCGCGCCTCGGAGTGGACCACGGCGACCCTGAGATGGTGCGAGCGGGAGTCCGTGCCGGCCTTCCCGGGCGTCTGTCGGATCCACAAGGCCGAGCTGCTCCGGCTCGCCGGGTCGTTCGCGAAGGCCGAGGAGGAGGCCCGCCTGGCGTGCGAGGAACTCCCCAGGTACAACTTCTCCTCCGGGCTCGGCCCGGCCAACTACGAGATCGGCGAGATCCGGCGCCGGCTGGGCGACGTCGCAGGGGCGGAGGAGGCGTACGCCCGGGCGAACGAGTTCGGGTTCATGCCGCAGCCTGGCCTCTCGCTCCTGCGGCTGGCCGAGGGCAGGGTCGAGGCCGCGATGTCGGGCATCCGTCAGGCGCTGGCGGAGGCCTCCGAGAACCACTGCCTCCGCGTCCGCCTGCTGGCCGCACAGACGGGGATCGCCCTGGCCGCGGGAGATGTCGAGGCCGCCGCAGCGGCGTGCGATGAGCTCGGCTCGCTGGTCGGGGAATTCGGGGCGGCGTCGATGCGTGCCACGGCGTGCCGGGCCCGCGGCTCGCTCCTGCTGGCGCGGGGCGACGCGGCCGGGGCGCTCGCCGAGCTGCGCGAGGCTCGCCGGGCCTGGCAGGAGGTGGAGGCCCCGTACGAGGTGGCCGAGGTGCGCCTGCTGCTCGCCGTCGCGAATCGACGCCTCGGCGACGAGGACGCGGCGGTCATGGAGGCCGGGTCGGCGCGGCGCGCCTTCGAGCACCTCGGCGCCCAGGCCGGTGCCGCTGCCGCTGCGGCATTGCTGGCGGAGGCCGCACCGTCGCACGCTCCCCGGCGCCTCCTGCGGGGATTCATGTTCACCGACATCGTGAAGTCCACCGACCTCGTGGGCGTGATCGGTGACGAGGCGTGGGAGCACCTGCTGGCCTGGCACGATCAGGAGCTCCGGTCCCTGTTCGCGTCCCATGGTGGCCGCGTGGCGCACCACACCGGCGACGGATTCTTCGTGGCGTTCGACGACGCCCACGCCGCGGTGGATTGCGCGATCGCGGTGCAGCGCGCGCTCGCGGACCACCGGCGCGCGCACGGGTTCGCCCCCCAGGTGCGCATCGGCGTGCACGTCGCCGAGGCGACGCGCCGCGGCGACGACTACAGCGGCGTCGAGGTCCATCGGGCCGCGCGGATCGCGGCGCTCGCGGGGGGCGACGAGATCCTCGCGACCGCCTCCACCGCGACGGCAGCCGGGCTCGCCGAACGCGACCTCGGCGACACGCGGGCAGTCTCCCTCAAGGGGTTCGCGGAGCCGGTCGACGTGCGCGCCGTCCGGTGGCGGGACGAGCCCTCGTCGCGGGTCGATCCGGAGTAGGCGCGCCGTGCACCGGATCGCCCGAGCCCTCCGCGTGAACCCCGGTGAGGGGCGCGTGGTGTTCCCGCTGCTCGGGATGATGGTCCTCGCCTGGGCCGGGTTCTCGATCGGCGGGAATGCGGTGGAGGGCCTGCTGTTCGCCCGGTTCGGACCGACGGCGCTGCCGTACCTGTTCGTGGGGCTCGGCGTCGTCACCGCCCTGGTCATGCTGGCCATGAACGCCCTGCTCTCGCGGCCCCGGCCCCAGCGCCTGCTCCTGACGTTCCTGCCGGGGATGGCCATCGCGATCCTGGGGCTCCGCGCGGTCCTCGCCGTGGGGGCGCGGTGGGTCTACCCGGCGTCCTGGCTGGTC
>DATBHM010000132.1:0-20267 GCA_036557505.1 Actinomycetota bacterium
CGGACCGTTGCTCCGCAGATGCTGGCGCCGAGCTTCGTGGGGCGGGAGATGGGACCGGGACGGCACGTGATCGCCATCGAGTACGTGCCCTACCCGGCGTATTGGCTGCTGTTCCTGATCTCGATCGGATCGATCGTCGGCCTGGCGCTGCTCGACCGCCGCCGGCGGCGCCGACGGAGCCCGTCTTCGGTCGGGGATCCGGCGGCGAGCGTCGAGGAGGGTGCCGGTGCCGTCCCGGAGGCTCAGCCTCCGGCGAGTACCGCGGCGCCCACGGCGCCCGAGTAGTCGCCGAGCTCCGTCGTCAGGATCGCCGGCGGGTGGTCCTGCACGAACAGGTGCGGCAGCATGGCGTCCGCCACGCGGTTGGCCAGCCCGACCCCGAGCCGGTCGCCCAGGCCCCCGCCGAGCATGATCGCCTCCACGTCGAGGAGGTTCTGCGCCGAGGCCAGCGCGATCCCGAGCGCCCACACGGCGTCGTCGACCAGCTGCGTCGCCATGTCGTCGCCCTTCTCGAGCGCCTCGGCCCAGACGCCGGACGACAGGCGGGTCCGCCCCTTCTTCTCCATGATCTTGAACAGGTCGGTCTTGTGGCCCTTCTTCACCAGCTCCCGGGCCCGTACCTCCATGCGGCCGCGGCCCGCGTAGGCCTCGAGGCAGCCCTTCCGGCCGCATCCGCACAGCCGGCCGCCGTCCTTCACGACCATGTGCCCGATCTCGCCGGCCGCCCCCCGCCCGTTGCGGAGCTTGCCCTCGAGGATCAGCCCGCCGCCGACGCCGGTGCCGACGAACACCCCGAAGAAGTTCTTGTATGCGCGGCCGGCCCCCCGGCGGAACTCCCCGAGGATCGCCACCCGGACGTCGTTGCCGATCTTCACCGGGATCCCGCCGAGGCCCTCGGAGACGACCGGCCCGAGCGGGACCGGCGGGTCGACGAAGCCGGGAACGTTGCTGGCGAGCGAGACCTCGCCACGCGGTGCGTTGATCTCGCCGGGGGTGCCGATGCCCACGGCTTGGAGGTCGCCGGGCGGGGCTCCGGCCTCGGCCAGGGAATCCTTCACGGCCTGCACGATGGCCTCGATCACGTCGGGAGCGCCGGTCTGGGGCGTCGGCACGCGTGAGCTGCCGGCGATGGTCTCGTCGCGGAGCACGACGGCCTGGATCTTGGTGCCGCCGAGGTCGACGCCGGCGGTGAGCTTCGACGGCGCTTTCGCGGCGACGGCCCTGTGCGCCGTGGGGGCGGGCGCGGGCTCCGGCCCGGGCGCAGGCTCCGGCGCAGGCTCGGGTTCGGGCTCCGGTTCCGGCTCCGATTCCGGAGGTGCCGGTTCCGGTGGGGGAGCCGGTTCGGGCTCGGGCCGGGGTGGCGCGGGATGCGGTTCCGGCGTCGGAGGCGTCGGCACGGGTGGGGTGGGATCGTCCGCGGCGGGTTCGGTGTCGAGCGACATGCGGCGCATGCTACTCCCTGGCCCGGCCCACCCCGACCTCAGATGTACGAGTGGCTGCGGAGCCATTTCATGGCGAACCCGCCCCAGATCGGCGGGAAGTAGTAGGTCACGGCCCGCATCGTGAGCGCGGTGGCGAGCGCCACCGTCTGCGGCACTCCCAGGGCGACCAGGCAGGCGGTGTAGGCGGCTTCCGCGACGCCGATCCCACCGGGGACCGGCATGAACCCCGCGAAGAGCGCGACCCCGGTGTACACGAGGATGCAGTCGGCGAACGGGATGTGCTCCCCGAACGCACGCAGACACAGCCCGAGGATCACCGCGTAGAGGAGCTGCGCGGCGAGGTTCCCGAGGAACAGCATCGCGACCTTCGTCGGCGAGCGGAACACCTGCAGCGCCACGCGGCTGTCGGCGACGCGGGCGCGGATCATCCCCCGGACCTTGGGGATCATGAGCGCGACGGCGATCGCGATGACCACGACCGCGATCGCGATCACGATGAGGGTCCACGGCACGGACCCGCTCGAGCTCTGCGGCCGGAGGTTGAGGCTCCCGAGCCCCGAGAGCGTGATCACCAGGATCAGCGTGATCTGCACGATGAACCCGGACACGCTGTCGATGAGTCCGACGGCCACGGCGGCCGTCGTGGTGGCCCCCGCCCGCTGGAAGAACCGGATGTTGAGCGCGATGCGGGCGGCGGAGCTCGGGACCGCCAGCTGGATGAACTGGATGGCGCTCTCCAGCGCGACCAGCGGGCCCAGGCGAACGGGCCGTTCAGTGGCGCCCATGCAGGCGACGGCCTGCGGGATCAACACGACGGGGGAGAACGCCAGCGCGATCCACAGCCACGGTCCGCTCGCGCTCCCCAGCTCGTCGAGGAGGTTCTGCAGGCCGATGCCCGAGATGGCCGAGATCAGCGTGTAGGCGAGGAACGCGACCAGTGCGACCATCAGGACCGAGCCCCACGTGACGCGCCGGATCGGCTCGAGCTTCGGGACCTCCACCCCGGCGGTCTTCGCCGCGGCCTCGCGGAGGGCGTCGAGGTCCAGGTCGCGGTCGCGGAGGGCCCGGCGCGTGGGCCGGGTGAGCACCGGGGCCTGGAGGAACGGCAGCACCGCCCCCAGCCCCTCCGAGCCGATCGCCTCCTCCGCCGCCGCCACCGCGCGGTCCTGGTCGGTTGCCAGCGCGGTCGTCACGAGCAGCTGGGCGCGGTCGGCCAGCAGGAAGGAGTCGGCGGCCGCGACACGGGCATCGGCGAAGTCGAGCAGAGCCGCCGTGCCGTCGTGGAGCACGGACAGCCGGAACCCGTCGATCTGTCCGTGCGCCATGCCTGCGGCGTGCAGCCGGCCGAGCTCGGCCCAGGCGGATGCCAGGAACGCGTCGTCCACCGGCCCCTCGTGCTGCACGAGCAGCCCGCCCCGGCCCTCGATCACGAGGAGCGCGTCCCGGCCGGTGGCGAGGCCGGCGGCGATGACGGGAAGGACGGCCACCCCGTTCCGCTCGGCGAGCAGGGTGACGAACGCCTCGTGCTCCACCTGCTGCATGCGCGACGCGCCGTGGGAGGGCGCGTCGTCCCGGAACCAGATCCTCGACCACACGGAGGTGAGGAACTGCCCGTCCCACGCGTCGCGCCCGTAGACCTTGACGAGCAACCGGCGACCGTCCCGCGTCATCGCCGTGGAGAGCTGGGCGCCTCCCGGCTGGAGCCGAGCGTCCTCGATCTCGGCCGTGTCGACGCCGAGGTCGTGCAGCGATGTGGCGACCTGATCCGGCGGGAGGCGCCCGCCGGGCGAGCCGAACACCAGGTGAACGAGCGCGGCCGCCCCCATGCCGATGGCCAGACCGGCCAGCATCCCGGTGGGCGTGGTGACCCCCACGGCGATCGCGCCGAGCGAACCGGCGAACAGGACCCATCGGCCGAGGTAGCGGAGCGGCCGGCTGAGGTGCGGCGAGGCCGTGACGATGACGGCCGCGGTGAGCGCGAAGCGTACGGACGGGTAGACCGCCGGCGGATGGGAGGAGCCCAGGGAATGGACGAGGTCGGACCAGGTGGCTCCCGTCGCGAAGCCGACGAGCGTCGCTGCGAGGAACGACAGCGCTCCCGCCAACATCTCCGCGAGGAACAGCCGCTTGCGCCTCCGGAACGCGAGCGCCGCCACCACCATGAACAGTGCCCAGCCGATCAGGGCGTCGTAGGAGAGCTCCCAGAACCATCCGAACAGCCCCGGGAGCGAATCGACGAACCTGGCGGTCGCCTGATCGAAGCCTGTTGGCCCGGGGGCGACGATCGTGAACAGCGCGAGGCCGAGGACGCTCGCGATCAGCAGCATGACGTCCGTCGGCCGGCGGGCCCTGGCCGCGCCGCTCGCCGAGGAGAAGACCCGGATGTCGGCGGCACGCCACGTCCTGGGGTCGAGCCGCGAGATGCCCGACTGGGCTTCGGAGGTGCTCTTCGCCCCGGTCTCCGTGGCCGTCTCGATCCGCTCCCGCTCGACCGATGCGGCGAGTGGACCGTGACGGGCGCTCGCCGCGATGGGCGCAGGCTACACGGAGGCCGCCCCCGATTCCACGCGCGCCGGCCGGCGCACCCGGTTCGTGTCGGACCCCCCTGTCACGATGCCCTCCGGCCCTTCGAGGAGCCCCTTCGAGGAGGAACCATGCAGGTGATCGGGATCGCGCTGATCGGGCTCGGCGCCGGCCTGGCGGCCGGGTTCGTGCTCGCGGTGCGGCAGCGCACCGTGCGCGGCCGGCACGCCGACGGCGCCCTCGCCACCGCCGCGCTGGAGGCCAGGATCGAGGCCCAGTCGGCGGAGCTCCGGCGCCTCGCGGACGGCGCCCGGGCGCGCGACGCGGGCGAGGAGCGCCTCACCGCGGAGATGCGTGCGGCCCGTCACGCGCTGGACGAGCTGCGCATCCGGGACCAGGAGCGCCGGGCCCGTGAGGGCGAGCACGCCGAGGTCGTCCGGCGGCTGGCAACGGTGCTCGCCGGCGGGTCGTCCAAGGGGCGAGCCGGCGAGAACGTGCTCCGCGAGCATCTCGCGGAGCTGCCCCCCGGGATGCTGGTCAGCGACTTCCGGGTCAACGGCAAGGTCGTCGAGTACGGGCTGCTGCTCCCCGACGGGCGGCGGCTGCCGGTGGACTCCAAGTGGACGGCGGTCCGCGAGCTCGAGGCGCTCGAGGGGGCCGTCGGAGACCCCGGCCGGCGGGAGGCGATCGTCCGCGAGGTCGAACGCATCGTGGTCGTCAGGGCCCGTGAGGTCGCCCAGTACCTCGACCCCGCGATGACGGCGCCCGTGGCGGTCGCGGCGATCCCCGACGCTGCCTACGCCGTGCTCCGGCGGGCCCACGCCGAGGCGTTCGGCCGGGGGGTGGTCATCGTTCCCTACTCGTCCGCGCTCCCGGTCCTCCTGTTCCTGTACAGCCTCGTGGCTCGGTTCGGCTCCGCGGGGGACATCGAGGCGTGTCTCACCGAGGTGTGTGGGGTGCTCGAGGTCATGGAGGGCGTCCTGGAGAACAAGGTCGCCCGCGCCGCGACCATGCTGTCGAACGGCGCCGACGAGATCCGGAGCCAGCTGGGCAAGGCGCGCGGCTCGGTCGCCCGGGCGAGGGCCGGCGCCGGCGTCGAGTCGCGCTCCGGGGGCGATCCGGTCGAGCCGCTGCCGTTCGGCGTCCGCGAGGTCCGGTCGGGGATGGGGGGCGTGGCCGCGGCCGGGTAGGGTTGCGGCGTGACCTTCGAGGAGGCGCTTGCCGGGCACGGGTTCGAGCGCGCCGAACGCCGGGAGACCCACGTCCTGTACCGCGCCCGTCCCAACCGGTTCGCGACGTACTCGGTCCACGTGTACCCCGACGGCACCGCGTTGTTCACGTGGGAGTTCGCGATCGTGGACTACCTGGCATCGCGGGGCATCGTGCTGGGGTCATCCGAGGCGCTCAACACCTTCATGTACCCGGAACACGACGAGACGGGGCCGCAGGACGGCGCATGGCTCACCGGCGTCGTCGACCGCACCGAGGCGACCCTCGCCTCGCTCGATTTCGCCGATCCCGGGGACTGACATGCGGTGGGGTTGCCGCGGCGCCCACCCGGCGGTAGAACGGCCGGCACCGTGAGCCGCGTCATCGCCGTCGCCAACCAGAAGGGTGGGGTCGCCAAGACCACCACCGTCGCCGCGCTGTCTTCTGCCCTGGCCGAGGGGGGCCACAAGGTGCTGGCGGTCGACCTCGACCCCCAGGCCTGCCTCACCTTCAGCCTCGGGCTCGAGCCGGACGACCTCGAACCCACCGTCCACGACGTCCTGGTCGGCCGGGCGGGCCCTGCCGAGGCCGTGGTGGAGGTGCCGGACGACGACTTCGGACTCCTCCCCGCCAACATCGACCTCGCGGGGGCCGAGGCCTACCTGCTGACGCGGACGGGCCGCGAGTACGCGCTCCGCCAGATCCTCGACGAGCTGGGCGACTACGACCTCGTGCTGCTCGACTGCCCACCCTCGCTCGGGGTGCTGACCATCAACGCCCTCACCGCGGCCAACGAGGTGGTCATCCCCCTGCAGTGCGAGACGCTCTCCCACCGTGGCGTCGGCCAGCTGCTGTCCTCCATCGAGGACGTCCGACGCCTGACCAACCGCGGGCTGGTCGTCCGCGGCATCCTGCCGACCATGTACGACGGCCGGACGAACCACGCCAGGGAGGTGCTGGCCGACGTGGGGACGCGCTACGGGCTCCCGGTGCTCGAGCCGCCCGTCCGCAAGAGCATCCGGTTCGCCGAGGCGCCGCGCGACGGGCGGAGCATCCTCCGGTACGCGCCCTCCCATCCGGGGTCCGAGGCCTACCGCGAGCTGGCCCGGCTCTTCACGACGTGAACGCCGACGAACCGCAGGGCGGGAGCCGCCGGCGGTCCGGCCGGCGGAACGCCGAGCCGCTGCAGCACATCGGGATCGGCGGGGGCGCCGGCGAACCACGGCAGGAGCCCGACGACGACGTGGCGGACCTCGAGGAGGACCCGGAACTCGACCTCGAGGCCGAGCCCCGGTCTCCCGGCGGGGAGGCGGACGACCGGAACGGGTCCCGGCCCGACGGGGCGGTGCACAGGCCGAGGGCAAGGGTCGTGAGCAGCCGGGCCTCCGCCCGGCGGCGCGTTTCGGGTCCCCGCCCGGTGGGGCTCGACCGGATCCGCCCCCGGACCGGCGGGCCCACCACGGACCGGCCGGACGCCGCGCCCGGGTCCGAATCGAGCGGACGCGATCCGCTCGGCCGGGCCGCCCTCTACTCCTCGGGACCGAGCCGCGAGCAGCCGCTGTTCGGGACGTTCATCGTGGAGTGCTCGGCGTGCCGCCGGGAGACGCCCGTCACGGCTGGGGACCTCATTCGTCTTGGGATCCCGTCGCTCCACTTCCCGTTCGTCAAGCGGTTTCCGTCGCTGATGCGGTGCCCGTCGTGCGGCCGCCGGACCTGGCTCCGGATCCGGTGGCGGATCTGACCACCGCTCAGCCGACGACCGGCACGGGTGCCGGAGGTGGCGGAGGGGCCGGCGGAGCCGGAGGAGCGGGAGGAGCCGGCGGCGCCAACTGGTGGCTCGAGGTCCCCGCCGTGCGCCGCAGCGGCAGGCTGACGAAGAACGTGGTCCCCACGCCCTGCTCGCTCTCGACGTCGACGGCCCCGCCCAGCGTGCCCAGCAGCTCCCGCACCAGGTGGAGGCCGAGCCCGACCCCACCGAACCGTCGGGTCGCCGACTGGTCGCTCTGGTAGAAGCGGTCGAAGATCCGCTTGAGCTCCTCCGGAGCGATCCCCACGCCGGAGTCGTGCACGGAGATCTGCATCTGCTCCCCGATGACGTTGGCCGCCACGACCACCTGCGTGCTCGCCGCCGAGTACTTGAGGGCGTTGTCGACGAGGTTGGCGAGCACCTCGCCGAGCAGCACCCGGTCGGTCTCGATCGGGGGTAGGTCCTCGGGGACCCGCACGACCAGGCGGCCTGCCGACTCGTGGAGTCCCTCGGACACCTCCTCCATGATCCGGGCGAGCGGCACCTGACCGAACGTCAGCACGCCCTCGTGGTGCTCCACCTGCGCCGCCGTGAGCATGTTCGTGATCAGCCGGAACAGCCGGTCGGACTGCCGCTCGATGGCCCCGAGGAACTCAGCCCGCGCGACGGTGTCGTTCTCGAACTCCGGCCGCCGGAGGGTCTTCACGTAGCCGAGGATCGCGGTGAGCGGCGTCCGGAGCTCGTGCGAGGCGACCGCCGCGAAATCGCTCTGCATCTTGTTCAGCCTGCGGAGCTCGGCCACGGACTGCTGCTCGGTGGCGAGCAGCTGCTCGAGGCGGCGAGCTTGTTCCTCCAGCTGGACGTTCTGGCGGCGGAGCGCCCGGGACGCGCGCAGCACGATGGGGAGCAGCGCGACGTACAGCACGACCAGTGCGATCCCGAACGAGAGCAGGCGGCTCCGGAAGAACGCTCCGGCCTCCGCCGAGATCGAGCTGTAGTCCTGATACAGCTCGACGACCGCGTCGGGCTTCCCCGTCTGCCTGCCGTGGAGGTAGATCGGGCGGTACGTCGAGTACAGGCGCTTGGCGAGGGATCGTTCGAAGACGTTCTCCCGCTCGTCGAGGTCGGTGACCTCGCTGACGGTCTCGCCGTGCAGCGTCTCCTCGTCGGGTTCGCCGGGGAACCGCCGCCCGACGAGCCGGGGTTCGTCCGAGTAGATGATCACTCCGGAGGGCGCGTAGACCTTCACCCGCTCCACCGGGTCCTCGAGGATCCGCGTCCGCACCAGCTTGTCGATCCGCTGATAGGCATTGCCCCGGAACGGCTGGGCCATGTTGCCCTCCGGTCGCACGTCGAGCAGGGCGTACTTCATGACGTGGTCGGCCACGTACTCGGCGTGGAACTCGGCCGACCGCTCGGCCTGCCGGGCCAGCTCCCGCGACGCGATGAACGACACCGCGAGTGCGATGAGGACGAACACGACCAGGCTCGCCAGCGCGAACCTGCCCACCAAGCCGAGGTGCCACCGTCGGTGACGTCGTTTCGTGCCCATGTGTAGTGCTCCGAGTGTTTGCATCGACCGACCCACGCCCGGAGTTGAACTGCTGCAGGCCTGCCCCCCAGGGCCTGGGGAGGGAGGATCCGATCGGGGCCGCGGGGATCCTCGGTGCGCCTCCGGTTCGGCGTCGAGATCCGGGGGTGTCGGGACGATCCGGTAGGCTGGATCGACCATGCAGTTCGCGCGCGCCCTGGTGCTGTTCGCCCATCCCGACGACGCCGAGTTCGGCTTCGGAGGGACCGTCGCGCGCTGGGCGGGCGAGGGGACCGAGGTCCACTACGTCTGCGCCACCGACGGCTCGGCCGGGTCCAACACCCTCGGCGAGGACCGCGACTTCATGCGGCCGATCCGGGCCCGCGAGATGGAGGCCGCCGCCGAGGTCCTCGGCGTCGCCTCGCTCACGTTCCTGGGGTTCACCGACGGCGAGCTGCATTGTGATCTCGACCTCCGGCGCGCGGTGACCAGGGAGGTGCGCCGGCGCCGCCCGGACGTCCTGATCTCGACCGACCCCGCCCGGCTGTGGAATCGGGGCCGCGACTACGTGAACCACCCCGACCACAAGGCCGTCGGCGAGGCCGCACTGTGCGCCGTGATGCCCGACGCGCCGACGCGGGTGCAGTTCGCCGAGCTGCTCGACGAGGGGTTCGAGCCGTTCGAGGTCCCCAACCTGTGGCTGGGGAGCGAGGAGGCCGACACCTACGTCGACATCACCGAGAGCATCGACGTGAAGCTCAAGGCCCTGGCCAGCCACGCGTCCCAGGTGAAGAACATGCCGTTCGAGGAGTGGGTGCGCCGGCGCGCGGCTGAGCTCGGGGCGGTCGCCGGCATGGAGTACGCGGAGGGATACCGGACGTTCTCGTTCAGGATCGGACGCGAGGGGGAGCAGGAAGACACGGAGCAGGCCTGATGGACGACGACGAGCAGCGCCCGGACGACGACGACCTCGACCCCGAGGACGTCGCTCGAGCGTCCGACGACGAGGTCGACGACGACGAGCCTCGCGAGCTCGACCCCCGCGAGCGGGAGGACATCGAGTCCGACCTCGAGGATCTGCTGGACATGCGCGTGGTGTTCGAACCCCAGGGCGTCCGCGGCGTCGTGATCGCCTGTCCCGACTGTGGCTCGAACCACTACTACGACTGGGATCTCCTGAAGGAGAACCTCGAGCACATGCTGAAGACGGGTGAGCCCCAGATGCACGAGCCGGCCTTCGAGCCCCGCGAGGAGGACTACGTGCAGTGGGACTACGGCAAGGGCTACATCGACGCCCTGGCCGATGCCGGGGTCGAGCGCGTGGCGCCGGCCGAGCTCAAGGCGTGCCCGTGGTGCGAGTTCTCCCTCGAGGACGCGTTCGCCTTCTGCCCCTCGTGCGGCCACCAGCTCGCGCCGGCCCGCCTGTTCCGGCAGCTGATCGACGGCGGGATGGAGGAGCACGAGGCCCGCGCCATGCTCACGCGCGCCGGCTTCGACCCGCTGTAGTCCCGGCCCCCTCAGGGGACGTACCAGGGCTCGTCCCGGGCCCGGCGGTATCCCTCCAGCCCCAGGTCGACCACGCGCCCCTGGCCGATGCGGAGCGCCGCCCCCACCGCCGGATCGAGTGGCCAGGCTGGGGTCCCCAGCCGCTCCAGGCGACGGGCCCCGACCTTCCTCGCGATGCCGCCCAGGACCGCGTAGACGTCGGCGAGCCACCCCTGGTCGGCGACCTTCGGAAGCGCGTTCCAGTCGAAGAACCCGCACGTGATGACCCCGTCGAACGGTGCGATCAATTCCGGGAGCAGGTGGCAGAGCGTCTTCGAGATCGCGACCACCTGTGCCTCGGATCGCTTGATCCCGACGAGACCGTCAAACAGCTCCGCCAGGACGCCCGCGTCGACGTCGGGATCGAACCGCGCCAGCGTGATCGTCTCCGCCGAACGAAGCGCCTCGAGGTACGTCGGCGCCGTGAGCCGCCGGGAGAGCCTGCTCGGATCGATCGCGCCGCCGCGGCCGGCCCGCCACTCGTTCAGGGCCCGGAGCAGCCACCCCCGGACCGCGCGGTCCGTCACGGCACGCTCGACACCGACCTCGCGCACGCGCAGCACCACCCGAGCCGAGTACTGCCGGGTGTTCGGCCACCAGGACGGGCGCTCGCGCAGGGGGGCGATGGCGGCATCGAAGTTGCCCGCGAGCACGCCGGCCCGCCGGCGTCCCGTCGAGAGGTCCGCCCAGCGCGGCATCAGCGGAGCGCCGGCGCGCGACGCGGGCGTTCGAGGACGCACTCGTCGGGAGTCTTGTCGGTGCGAAGCCCCTTGTAGCTCGGCGCCCGGAGCTTGTTCTGGCTGGTGATCTCCAGGAACTCCACCTCGCAGCACAGCTCGGGGTCGACGAACTTCGCGCCCTTCGACTTCTTCAGGTCCGGGTCGTCGATCGGAGCACCCTTGCGCTGCAACGGTTCTAGCCGCGACATGAGGTCGGCCAGCATGCGGTCGGTGAACCCCGTGCCGACCTGGCCGATCCACAGCAGCTCGTCGTCCTCGTAGGCGCCCACCAGCAGCGCCCCGAACGAGTTCGACCGCCCGCCCTGCCCGGGCGTCCAGCCGAGGATCACGCAGTCCTGGCGGTTGAGCAGCTTGATCTTGCGCCAGTCGCTGCTGCGCCGGCCCGGCCGGTAGACGGTGCCGAGCTTCTTGGCGACGACACCCTCGAACCCCTGCGCCCGCGCGGCGTCGGCCAGCGGGATGCCCTCGCCGTCCACGTGCAGCGTCTTCAGCACGCGGTGGCCGGGGACGATGAGCGGCTCGAGCAGCTCGCGACGTTCCTCGAGCGGCCGCCTCGTGAGGTCCTCGCCGTCGAGCCACAGGACGTCGAACACGTACACCTCGACGGGGATCTTCCGCCGGGCCTTCTCGATGTCCGACGGTGCCTGGAGGTTGATGCGCTGCTGGAGCCGTTCGAACGACGGCCGGCCCTCGTCCATCGCGACGATCTCGCCGTCGAGCACCGCCGAGAACTGCGTCACGTACTCGTGCACGGTGGCGAGCTCGGGGTACTGGGCGGTCTGGTCGCGGCCGTTGCGCGACACCAGCCGCGTCGAGTCCATGTCGACCTCGATCAGCGTCCGCACGCCGTCGAGCTTCGGCTCGAACGACCAGTCCGGGTGGTCGAACGGCTGGTAGCCGCCCTCGGCCATCATCGGGTGGAACACGCCGCGCGGTACCACGCCCCGGGGGATCACCTCCGGCCGCGCGAGGAACACCAGCCAGTCTGTGGCGGTCTTCACCATGTGGAACTCGGCGCCCTGGTAGCGGGAGCCGTGCAGCCGGAAGGTCACCTTCTTGTCGGTCCACTCGAGGGTCTCGTAGGTCCCCGCGTCGAAGATCCGGACCGGCCCGGCGCCGTAGTGGCCCTCCGGGATCAGCCCCTCGAACGACCCGTACTCGAGCGGGTGGTCCTCGGTCTGGACCGCGAGGTGCTTCTCGCCCTTCTTCACCGGCAGGCCGCGCGGCACCGCCCACGACACCAGCACGCCGTCGCGTTCCAGCCGTGTGTCGTAGTGCAGCCGGGTCGCCCGGTGCTTCTGGATGACGAAGGAATCCCCGCCCGGCTTCGTGGTGACCTTCGGACCGGGTTCGGGCGTGACCCCGAGGTCGCGGCGTCGCAGGTACTCGCCGAGCTTCGGGTCCTTCGACCGTGCGATGACCTCATCGCTGGTCTCGCGCCGCCGCGCCGGCGCCGTGGCGGCGACCGTCCGCGGCGTTCCGGATCGAACCCCACGCTGCTTCGCCGGAGCGGCCGGCTCCTCCGAAGGGGGAGGCGGCGGGTTCGGCACGTGCGAGCGCATCCGGCCCCGATCGCGCTGGATCACGCCCGGCATCGCCGGCGCCTTCGACAGGTCGACACCCAGCGCCTTCATCGCCGGCCCGAGGTCCTGCGGCTCGGAGATCACCGGCCGGAACAGGTCCCCGACCCGCCTCCACCGCGTGAATGCGTTGTCGATGCGGAACTTCGACGGCGACAGGCCGCCTTTGACCTCGGTCCACCGCAGCGGCGCCGACACGGTGGCGCCCGGCTCGGGCCGCATGGAGTACGCGGCGGCGATGTTCGCCCCGGAGCGGTTCATGTTGTGGTCGATGAACACCTTGCCGGTCCGGCGGCGGATCTCCCACAGCATCGTCACGCGGTCGGGGTCGGCCCGGTTGATGACCTGCCCCACCAGCCGCACGAACTCCCGAACCTCGTCGTGCGTGAACCGCGGCTCCAGCGGCACGTACACCTGCATCCCGGTCGCGCCGGACGTCTTCGCGAAGGACTCGAGGCCGAGCGCCTGCAGGGCAGCGTTCACGTGGCGCGCCACCACGATGACGTCCTCGAACGGCGCGGACATCGGGTCGAGGTCGAAGAACGCGTAGTCGGGGAACTCGTACGAGTCGCACCGCGAATGCAGCGGGTGGAACTCGATGCAGCCGAGGTTCGCCATGAACAGCAGCCCGGCCGTGTCGTCGACCATCAGGTAGTCGATTCGCTTCGCGCGGCCTTTCTCGTCCTCCCCCTCGACCGGACACCGCCGCATCCAGCCCGGCGTGTGCGACGGCGCGGACTTCTCGTAGAAGAACGACCCGGTGACGCCGTTCGGCATCCGCTTCATCGTGAGCGGACGCCCGGCCAGGTACGGAAGGATGAGCTCGGCGGCGTTGAAGTAGTACGCGACGAGGTCGCCCTTCGTGTATCCCTCGTCGGGCCAGAAGATCTTGTCGAGGTTCGACAGGCGCAGCTCGCGCCCGTCGGACTCCATCCACCAGTACTGGCCGCGCCGCTCGACGGGCAGTGCCCGCGGGAACTTCACGGTGAACGGCTCGGGCGAGGTCGCGGCTTCCCCCCGACGTGGCATGGTCCCATCGTAGAGGCGCCATGGGACAGGAAGGCGCGGCCGAAAGTGGAACTGCCCGGTAAACGTCCGGAGTCCCTCATCGCTCTGACCCGTGTGGCCGAGACGGAGGTCGATCCTTCGCATGCCGCGATGCAGGAGATGGCCCGCGTCTTCAGGGAGTCGGGCCCGGGGCTGTGGCGCGCCGTCTACGTGTTCACGGGCGGGAGGCGGAGTGTCGCCGACGATGCGGTCGCCGAGGCGTTCGCCCGGGCCATCCACCATCGGGATCGCATCCGCGACCCGATCCGATGGCTGTTCCGCACGGCCTTTCGGATCGCCGCCTCGGAGCTGGCCCGGGACCGCCGCTTCGAGGGCGAGCGCGACGCTTCCGTCGAGCCGCCGGGCGAGGAGGAGGTTGACGTGATGCGGGCACTGCGGCAGCTGCCCCGGAACCAGCGCGCGGCCGTGTATCTCGTCCACGCGCTCGGGTATCCCGCGGCCGAGGCCGGCCGGCTCATGGGGATCGCCCCCGCCACCGTTCGCGTGCACCTCCATCGGGGACGCCGGCGGCTGAGCGAGCTGCTCGTGGATCGAGAGGAGGGATCCGGTGCCTGACCCTATCCGGGAATCCCTCCGGGAGCTCGAGCGGATCGGCCCGTCGACCGGCCTTTGGGACCGGGTCATGAATTCGACGACGCCCACGTTCTCCCGGCCCGACGGGCGACGGACGGCACGCTTCGTGGGTCTCTCGGTCGGACTCGTGGCGGCGGCGCTCGTCATGGTCGTTCTGGTTCGCACGCTGTGGTTCCCCGATCGGGGCCCCACACCGATCGCGTCGACGACGGGCTCCCGAACCCCACCCGCATCGGCGAGTTCCCCTCCGGTCCCGTCGACTCCGAGCCCGATCGGGGACCCGGTCCCCGTCGCAACCGGCCCAGCCTGGACTCTGTCCGCCCAGCGAAACGAACAATGGCTGTCCGTCAGGATCGAGGCGAAGGGAGGCGGCAAGGAGGTCGAGTTCCTTCCGAGACCGTCCGCAGATTCATGCCGGACCGGCGCACTGACCGCCAGGGCAAGCGGTGATCGAATCCGGTGGTTCCTGTTCTCGGACTCGGTCGTCGCCGCCAGGATGGTCCTGTCCGACGGGTCGAGGGTTGCCGAGTCCAGCCATTCCTTCCCCTCGGCGTTGGGCGCGACTGGCTACCGCTGGCTGGTCGTACAACCGAATGGCTCGCTCGATGTGACACGGCTGCAGGCCATCGACATCGACGGCTCAACCGTTCCTGTCGACTGCGGCTTTCATTCCCAAGGACCCGTCGGTCCTCCGATCACCACGACCACGGTTTCGCTTCCGAACCCGATCGCGATGACCTTCGCGGCCGGCTCCCTGTGGGTCGTCGATGACGATGGGCTGGTCCGGCTCGACGCGACCGGCCGGGTGGTTGCGATCCTGCACGGCGTCAGGGGGATGCTCGCGGGGGACGATCGATCGATCTGGGCGGTCACTCCGAGTGGTCAATTCCGACGAGTCGATCCGCACACGAACTCGATCGCCGATGCGTTCAGCCTTCCGCTGCACGGTCGCGAGATCACGGACGTGGCGATCGGTGGCGGTCGCGTGTGGGCTGTGGAGGAATCGCCTCCGTCGCCGAAGGACACATGGCTGCTCGAAGTCGATCCGGCGTCCGGCAGGATCGTGTTCGCCGCACAACCGACATGCGCCGGGGCAAGCGAATGCGTGGTGACCGACCTTGCTGCCGATTCGTCGGCGGCCTATGCGGCGTTCGTTCGAAACGGGAAGAGCGGCGTCTTCCGGCTCGGGGTGGATGGAACCGTCGCGACGGGGACCCCGACCCAGGATGCAGAGCGCGGCCTGTCCCTGGCACGGGCGGCGGGTGGACTCTGGGGGGCCGGCGTGGGAGTGGACCGATTCGACCCCGCCACGCTTCGAACGTTGGCGCATCGATTCATCCCGGGGATCGAGCCTCCCGACCAGGTCGAAGTGGCCGCCTCGGCCGGCTCGGTGTGGGTACTGGTCGAGGAGGGGCCGCTGTTCCAGCTCGACCCGAGCACGCTCCGGGTCCTCAACAGAGTCGACTCGCCGCCAGGCCTCTCGGGCTTGGCCGGGACCCCCGACGGCGTTTGGCTCATCGCAGGGGATCGGTTGGTCGGATTCCGGGACCTGATTCCGGCGGAGTGAGCCCGCTAGGTTCGAACCAGCGAGATCTGCTTGTCGCCGATCCAGCGGGTTCGGAAGCCCGCCTCGCAGTAGCTGAGGTAGTAGGTCCACATCCGGCGGAACCGCTGCGAGAACCCCAGCGCCTCCACCTGGTCGGTCGCCGCCGTGAAGCGACGGTTCCACTCGGCGAGGGTCAGCGCGTACGACGACCCGATCTCGCGGTCGGACTCCCACCGGAACCCCGCATGCGCGGAGAGCCGACGGAGCACGGAGGCCGCCGGCACCATGCCACCCGGGAAGATGTAGGCCTGCACGAAGTCGCGATGGCGGCGGTGGTTGGCGAAGTGGCGCTCGGACATCGTGATCGACTGCAGGGCGAACCGTCCGCCGGGCCGGAGCGACCGCGCCACCGTCTGCAGCAACCCCGGCCACTGCTGTTCGTCGATGGACTCGATCATCTCCACCGATACCGCTGCGTCGAACAACCCGGTGATCTCGCGGTAGTCCTCGAGCCGGACGTCCACACGGTCTCCGACCCCGGCCGCGAGGGCCGCCCGGCGCGCGAACTCCGCCTGGTCCCGCGAGATCGTGTACGTCGTCACGCGGCAGCCGCGTTCGGCCGCCAGGAAGACGGCGAACGAACCCCACCCGGTCCCGACCTCGAGCACGTGCTGATCCCGTCCCACGCGCGCGTCCTCGGCCAGCAGCCGGCACTTCCGCGCCTGGGCGGTCTCCAGCGTCTCGTCCGAGTCCTCGAACACCCCCGCCGAGTACGCCATCGAGTCGTCGAGCCAGAGCGCGTAGAACTCGTTCCCCAGGTCGTAGTGCCCGCGCATCGACGGCACCGCGCCTCGTTGCTGCGTCCTGATCCTGTCCCACGCCTGCGCCACCGGCTCGCGGAGCCGCCCCGCCGGCGTGTCCAGCCACGAGGACACGTTCACCGTCATCAGCTCGAGGAACGTCGGCAGGTCCGGCGAGTCGAACCACCCATCCATGTAGGCCTCTCCCAGCGCCACCGATCCACCGCGCATCAGCCGACCGAGCAGCCCCGGCCGGCGCAGCAGGACTTCCGCGCGCGGGCCCGGCTGGGCGCCGCGCACCAGCCACGGCGAGCCGTCCGGCAGCCGCACGTCGAGCGAGCCCGAACGGAGCAGGAACCCCAGGCCTGATCGCCGGGGCGGCGGGTCCGCCACCGACAGCGGGACCCGCGCCCTTGCGCGACCGTCCCCGCCGAGCGGAGTCGCGGGAACGCTCATCGGATCCCCAGGATGGAACGGAGCGGCACGGGAAGACCTTGGCACAACGACGGACGATCGGCTCGCGTGGGCCCTATGCGGGAGTGGTCAGGGCGCCGTGGCCTGCCGCGACACGCGATCAGCCGGCGGCGGCGAGGACGTCGGCGACGGGCCCGGCCCCGAGAAACCGTGTTCGCCGTCGGTCGGACAGGCCGTCGGCGATCCCGCGGATGATCGCGGCCGCCGTCGCGATCTCCGAGTGCGCGCCCTCGTCGTCGCCGGTCGTCCCCAGCGCCCGTGACAGGTCCGCCCTCGCCCGCGACCTGCCCGTGGGGTTCCCGAGCGCGTCGGCGATGGCGACCGCCGAACGGAGCTCGCGGACGCCGTCCTCCGGTCGGCCCGATGCGACGAGCACCCGCCCCAGGGTGGCGCGCGCCACGGCCTCGTACTTCCGGCGACCGACGTCGCGGGCCATCCCGACGGCACGCACGGCCCACTCCGCCGCCTGGTCCGGCCCCTCGGTGGCGAGCGCGATCTCGGCCCGCAGCGCGGCCATCTTCCCTCCGAGGTACCACCGCTCCCATGCCGAGGTGGCCACGATGTCGTCCCAGATCCCGTCCCACCTCGCCCGGGCCGCCCCGTACTCGTTCGCCAGGACCTCGGTCGCGACGAGGTCGACGATCGCGTTCATCCAGGGCATGTGGAAGCTCGCGTTGCGGCCGGTCTGGGAAAGCGCCTCCTCGCTCCGCAGGCGGGCCTCGTCCAGGTCGTACAGCTCCCGGAACAGACACGTCGAGTAGTTCAGGACGGTCCGGGTCGCCCGGCCGAGGTCGACGCCCACGGCGACCATGGCATCGAAGCTCTGGAGGGCCTCCTCGTACCGGCCTGCGGCGGTGAGCGAGAGACCCACGAGGCCGCCGCCGCGGAGCAGGGCCTCCGCGCTGCTCGGGTCGACCGCCTGATCCAGCGCGGCGTGCGAGAGCTCGAGCGCCCGGTCGTACGACCCGGTCCAGTAATGGGGGTTCGCGAGGAGATGCTCGTGCTCGGCCAGGTCGTCGGGCCGCACGTCGGGAGCCCATTCCCGCAGGGCCTGTTCGCCGAGCTCGATCGCACGATCGAGGTCGCCCGGGTCGCCGCGCATGGCGTGTCCCTGGGAGAGCCGCGCCAACGCGGGCGCGATCAGCTCCCCCGCTCCGATCGCCCGCGCCGTCTCGAGCGCGCGGGAGGCGGATTCGAGGGCCTCGGCGGTCCGCTCCGTCCAGTGGCTCGAACGGGCGAGCCCCAGGAGCGCCTCGACGAGGGCCACGCCATCCAGCGTCGGGATCACCGCGCGGTACTCGTCGTGAGCCGGTTCGAAATCCTCGAGGCGGTCGAGGGCGATGGCCCGCAACAGGCGGATCCGCGTCCGGGTCGTCTCGTCCGCCGCCATGCCGGCTGCGCGGTCGAACAGGGCCAGGGCCTCATCCTGGGCCATGGCCTCCCGGGCCCGATCGGCCGCGAGCAGGAGATAGTCGACAGCCCGCGCCGTCTCCCCAGCCTGCTCCCAGTGATGGGCGAGCAGCCACGCCAGGTCGCGATCCTGTTCCCCCGCGACCTCCTCGATGAACCGTGCCACGGCCGCGTGGGCGGCGCGGCGTTCGGAGCGGGGGAGCGTGGCGTAGCAGACGTCGCGGATCAGCACGTGCTTGAAGCCGAACTCGACGTCGCCGCGCACCCGGCTGGTGGGCTCTCGACGGATCAGTTCCCGCCCCTCCAGGTCGTCGAGGATGCCCGCGACGTCCCCGGACAGCCCGAGCGCCCGCAGCGACCCGAGCCAGAACCCCTTGCCGACCACGGACGCGGCGAGCAGCGTCCGCCGATGCTCGGCCGGCAGTGCGTCGATACGCGCGGCGATTGCCGCCCGGACGGTGGTCGGCAGTTCCTCGCCGAGCTCGGCGCCCTCGACCACGGCGACGGTCAGCTCCTCGAGGAACAGCGGGTTTCCTTCCGCGACCTCGACGAGCCGCCCGATCGTTCCGTCCGGCAATTCCGCCCCGGCCAGGCGCGCCACGATCGCCGCGGCGTGCCGCCGCGAGACGGGATCGAGCGCGATCGTGCTGTGGGCGTGGAGGCCGCTTGCCCACGCCGGTCGCGCGTCGAGGAGCTCGGGCCGGGCGAGCGTGAGGAACACGACCGGCGCGTCGGAGGCCCGGGCGGCGAGATATTCGACGAGATCGAGCTGGCCGCCCTCCGCCCAGTGGATGTCCTCGAACACGAACAACGTGGGACGTTCGGCGCCGAGCTGTTCCACCAGCCGCCGGGCGGCGTACAGCAGGAGCAGGGGCTCGTCGACGGGAGCATCGATCCCGAGCCCGAGCAGCAGCGAGAGATACCGGACGAATTCTTGGCGTTCGGGCTCCGGGATCACCCTGCCGGCGAGTTCGGCGAGCTTGGCCCGGGCTGCCTCGGGGGGATCCTGCTCGAAGATGCCCGCCACGTCCTTGACCTGCTCGGCGAACGCCCCGTACACGTCCCGGTTGTCGTAGGGCAGGCACCGGCCCCGGATCGACCGGCCACCGAGCCGCTCCACCGCGCCCGCGAACTCCCGCGACAACCGGGACTTGCCGATCCCCGCGGGCCCGAGCACCGTGATCAGGTGCGGGCGGCGTTCGGCCGTCGCTCGTTCCCACACCGACCGGAGCAGCGACAGCTCCTGTTCGCGCCCGACCATCGGGGTCTCGCGGGACGGGCGCTCGGCGGGCGCGGTGAGCGGCTCGACCGCCAGCCAGGCCGGCAGTGGATCCGCCTTGCCCTTGGCGACGACGGGGGGCAGCTCCTCGTATCGAATGACGGCGCGAGTTGCCCGGTACGTCTCCTCGCCGACGACCAGCCGGTCCGGCGGCGCCGACGTCTGCAGGCGCGCCGCGGTGTTCACGACGTCGCCGATCGCGAGGGCCTCGCCGCGCACGTGGCCCGACCCCAGCGCGACGATCGCCTCGCCCGTGTTGACGGCGGCCCGCGCCGACAGGGGTCGGCCGGCGCCCGGGTCGCGCACGGCCTCGACGGCGCGCAGGCCGGCTCGGACGGCCCGCTCGGCGTCGTCGGAGTGGGCGACCGGCGCCCCGAAGACCGCCATGACGGCGTCACCGATGAACTTCTCGACGGTCCCGCCGAACCGCTGGACCTCGTCCGCCACCTGCCGGTGATAGGCCTCGAGGACGTCCCGGACGTCTTCCGGATCGGCCCGGTCGGCCCGGGAGGTGAACCCGACGAGGTCGACGAACAGGATCGAGACGACCTTGCGTTCCTCTCGTGGGGCCTCGGCTGCGGAGAGCGCAGCGCCGCACGCGGAGCAGAAGCGCGCGCCGTCGGCGTTCGGGCCGCCGCATCTCGGACATGCCGCCACGTCTCTCTCCTATGTCAAGCCGCCTCCGCGACGAACGCTTCCGGAGCGTCCGCGAGGAGGGCTCGGTAGACAACGTCAGAGAGCTTGCGCTTCAAGGCTCGGAGTGCTTCTTTGCTGGTGTTTCCGTTCACGATGCGGCGCTC
>DATBHM010000133.1:0-11254 GCA_036557505.1 Actinomycetota bacterium
GGGGGGCCGCCACGACGTCGTTCCGTCGCGTGGATCGGGACGCTCCCCTTCTTCGCGTACGTCGGCGTGTTCCTTCTCCTGCCCACCGCCCTGGTGGTGGCCGGGGGGATCTCGAACGGCCACAGCCTCGACTTCGGCAACCTCAAGGTCCTCACCGACTCGACCGTCCTGAACGCGTTCTGGAACTCGGTCAAGCTGTGCGGGGTGACGGCGATCGTGGGGGCCGCCTTCGGCGCGTTCCTGACCTACGCCGTCTCACTGGGCAACCCGGACGGCCTCATCCGCCGGCTGTACCTGTCCGGCTCCGGCGTGCTCGCCCAGTTCGGGGGCGTGACGCTGGCGTTCGCGTTCGTGGCGGCGATCGGTCCGTCCACGGGGTTCCTGTTCCACGCGTCGTGGTTCTACACGTTCCCCTGGGGGATCGGCCTGATCTACATCTACTTCCAGGTGCCGCTGATGCTGGTGGTGTTCATGCCCGCCGTCGTCGGCATCCGCCAGGAGTGGCGCGAGGTGACGGAGAGCCTGGGCGGCTCCACGTGGGACTACTGGTGGCTGGTCGGGGGGCGACTGCTGCTCCCGGCGTTCCTCGGCGCCACCCTCCTGCTGTTCGCGAACGCGCTCTCCGCGTACGCGACCATCCAGGCCTGGGAGAACCAGATCCCCTACGTCGTGACGCAGCAGATCAGCAAGTCGATCACCAGCGAAGTGGGGCTGGCTTCGACCAACGAGGCGCAGGCGCTCGCACTGGGGATGATCGTGCTGGTGGCGATCGTCATGACGCTCTACGCGCTCCTCCAGCGGGTGACGGGCCGATGGCTGCGGTGACCACACCGTCGGCCACGGCGCCGGCGGTCGCGGGGAGGGCGCCCCGGGGCGGCATCTACCGCCGCCGCCGCCGGCGACAACGGATCTTCCGGATCGTCGTGCTCCTGGTGTTCGGCGCGTTCTTTCTGATTCCGCTCTATGCCATGGTGGCCTTCTCCCTCGAGGGAACGACCCCGGGAACCCATTCGGTGTCGGCGTGGACCTCGATCTTCAGCTATCCGGGGCTGGGGAGCGCGATCGCGATCACCCTGGAGCTCGCCGTCATCACCGGCGTGGTCACGATGGGACTGCTGCTCCCCACGATGATCTGGGTGCGCCTGAAGGTCCCGCGCATGCGCCGCGTCATCGAGTTCATCTGTCTGCTGCCGCTCACCATTCCGGCCATCGTGCTGGTGGTGGGGTTGGCGCCGGTGTACCGCCAGATCCGGATCCACATCAGCCTGTCCGCGCTGATGCTGTTCGGGGTCTACGTGATCCTGGCGCTCCCCTACGCGTACCGGGCGCTCGCGAACGGCCTCGAGTCGATCGACGCCCGCACCCTCGCCGAGGCGGCCAGGAGCCTCGGGGCGAGCTGGTTCACCGTGATCGTGCGAGTCATCGTCCCGAACCTGTGGCAGGCCATCCTGAACGCCACACTGCTGACGGTGTCGCTGGTTCTCGGCGAGTTCACGATCGCCAGCCTGCTGCTCTACATCAACCTGCAGGTCGCGTTGTACGACATCAGCCGCTCCAGCCTGAACGCCGGCGTGCTGTTCTCGACGTCCGCGGCCGCGCTCCTGTTCTCGTTCATCCTCCTGCTCGCCCTGTCGTACGTGGGGCGTCGCCGGGACCGAAGGCGGAGGGCACTCGTATGACGGCAGCCGAAACCGTTCCCGATCGCGGCGGTGTCGAGGTTCGATTGGAGAGCCTCCGTCGGGAGTACGGCTCGGTCGTGGCCCTCGACGGGTTCGACCTCACGTTGTCGCCCGGCGAGCTGGTCGCACTGCTCGGGCCCTCCGGATGCGGCAAGACGACGACCCTCCGACTGCTCGCCGGGCTCGAGGACGCCGACGGCGGCCGAGTCGTCGTGGACGGCAAGGACATCACCAACGTTCCGGCCAACAAGCGGAACATGGGCATGGTGTTCCAGGCCTACTCGCTGTTCCCCCACTTCACCGTGTGGCAGAACGTCGGGTTCGGGCTCCGCCTGCGGGGGATGGACAAGGCGGCCCAGAAGCAGCGAGCGCACGAGATGCTCGAGCTGGTCGGGCTGTCGGCCCAGGCCGAGCGGTACTCGCACCAGCTATCCGGCGGCCAGCAACAGCGCGTCGCCCTGGCTCGGGCCCTGGCCATCCAGCCCCAGGTCCTGCTGCTCGACGAGCCGCTGTCGGCGCTCGACGCCAAGGTCCGGGCGCAGCTTCGCGACCAGATCCGCCAGATCCAGCTCGAGGTGGGGATCACGACGCTGTTCGTCACCCACGACCAGGAGGAGGCCCTCGCGATCTCCGACCGGGTGGGCGTGATGAAGGACGGGCGTCTCGAACAGCTGGCCAACCCGACGGAGGTGTACGCGCGGCCGGCAACGTCGTTCGTGGCGGAGTTCGTCGGCCTGAGCAACCGGCTGCTGGGGCAGGTCCACGGCGGCCACGTGGAGGTCCGGGGGGTGTCGCTCCCGCTGGTCGACCCGACCACGCCCGACGGCCAGGTGACCGCCCTCATCAGGCCGGAGGCCGTGACCATCGCCGCCCACGCCTCGGAGGAGTCGGGGCCGCTCGTGGGCTCGGTGATCGCGCAGACGTTCCTCGGTGCCACGAGCCGGGTCACCGTGGACCTCGGGGACACGACCATCATGGCCCAGCTCGGGACGTCGGAGGCGGCCGCGTATCCAGCCGGGAGCCAGGTCAGCCTGAAGATCCGTGAGGACCCCGTGCTGGTGGCCGAGGGCCCGGCCGCGGCGGTTGCCGAGGGCGAAGAGCCCGCCGCAGGGTGAGTGGAGCCCCCACCGGGCTGACGACCGCGCGGCGGATCGGCCCCGGACGGGGGCTGTCGCGCGGCACGACGGGCGCCTACCGGGCGCTCTCGCCGGCCGACGGGGAGCCCCACGTCGTCCGCCCCGAGCTGCTCGACGTTCCGGCCGGCGGTGCCCGGGTTCCGCTGCTGTGCTTCGCACACCTCACCGACCTGCAGCTGGCCGACGTCCAGTCGCCCACGCGGTTCGAGTTCTTCAACCGGGAGTTCGCCGATCCGCGATTCGCGGAGCTCATCCCGGTGCAGCGGCCCCAGGAGGCGCTCACGGCGCACGCGGTCGACGCGATGGTCCGGACGGTGAACGGCGTGCGAGCGGGGCCCGCGGCGGGCGGTCCGGTCGAGCTCGTGGTGACGACCGGCGACTCGGTGGACAACGCGCAGTGGAACGAGCTCCGGGCGGTCCTCGACCTGTTCGAGGGGGGGATGGTCCGGCTCGACTCGGGCGCGCGGGGATACGAAGGCGTGCAGTCCCCATCGTGGCCGGACGACATCTTCTGGCGCCCGGACGGCGGCGCCGACGTGTTCCGGACGTGGTTCGGGTTCCCGGAGCATCCCCGCCTGCTCGACGCCGCGATCGCGGCGTTCCGGGCCGGCGGACTCGACGCGCCGTGGCTGGCGTGTCACGGGAACCACGAGGCGCTCGTGCAGGGGCTGGGCCGGATCACGCCGGAGATCGCCGATGCGGTGGTCGGCGGCGTGAAGCCGACCAGGCTGCGGGACGACGTGTCCCGGGACGACGCCCTGGAGCTGTTCACCGCGGCCGTCCACGTCTTCCTGTCCGGAGCCCCGCTCCCGGTGAGCGCCGATCCGAGCCGGCGCGCGCTCTCGCGGCGGTCGTTCGTCGAGGCCCACTTCCGGGACGGCGGGCGCCCGCACGGGCACGGGTTCACCGAGTCGAACCGTCTGCGGGGAACCGCCCACTACGTGCACGACGTGGGGCCGGTCCGGTTCGTGGCCCTCGACACGGCGTGCCCCGACGGCGGGTCCGGCGGCGCAGTGGACGAGGACCAGGCGCGCTGGCTCGACGCGGCGCTCACGGAGGTCCATTCCTCCTACCGTGCCGTGGACGGATCGACCGTCCGCACGTCGAACGACGACCGGTTGGTGGTGATCCTCTCCCACCACGGCCTGGGCGAGATGACGAACCGACGCGAGCGCGCCACCGACGGACTCCGGGCGACTCCGGCGGACGAGGTCCGCGCGACGCTTCACCGGTTCCCGAACGTCGTCCTGTGGGTGAACGGCCACACACACACGAACGGCGTGCAGGCGCGGCGCGACCCCGACGACCCCAGCCGGGGGTTCTGGGAGGTCACGACGTGCTCCCTCGTGGACTGGCCGTGCCAGGCGCGGCTGATCGAGCTGGTCGACGACGGGGACGGCACGATGTCCGTCGTCTGCACGATGCTCGACCACGACGGGATCGTCGCGGAGGCCGGGGTGCGGGCCGTCGGCGGGTGGTCCGGGCCGCTGCTCGCCGGGCTCCACCGCGAGCTGGCCGCGAACGTGCCGTTCGCCGGGCCGGAGTCGCCGCTCGCCGGCGCTCCGGCGGACCGCAACGTGGTGCTCCGGATGCGGGCGCCGTTCCCGTTGCACCACGCGCGCGCCTGATCGCGCGGGAAGTTGCTCGGAGTTCCTGCATCGCCGACTCGGGTCGCCGAGCGCCGGATGACGTCCGGCTCAGCCGGCCGCGGCCCGCAGCCGCCGGCGGGCCCGGAGGACCTCGGCCACCGACCACGCCTGGAACGGACAGCCGGTCGCGGCGTGCGGCGGGTCCCCGTCACCGGTCTCCGAGACCGAGCCCAGCCCCCAGTCGCGAAGGTGGACCTCGAGGCCGCCGAGCACGCCGTCCACCGCAACGCCTGCACCGAGCGCGGCGTCGACGTAGGGACCGATCAACCAGGGCCAGACGGTTCCCTGGTGGTAGGCACCGTCCCGTTCGAACGGCCCGCCACGGTGCAGCCCCCGGTAGCCGGGCTCGCCGGGCGCCAGCGACCGGACGCCCACCGACGTGAGCAGACGCGAGGCGACCTTCCGCACGACCGCGGACGCCTCGGGGAGCGGGGCGTTCGGCAGGGAGACGGCCAGGAGCTGGTTCGGGCGGCACGCCGGGTCGTCCCCGTTCGGCCCGTCGACGACGTCGTACAGCGTGCCGTCGCCCCGCACGAACCGGGAGCGGAACGCGGCGCGGGCGGCGGCCTCCATCGCGCGCACGTCGCCGGCGCCGGCGCCGCCCGTCCGCTCGCAGAGCGAGCCGATCACGGCCAGGGCGTCGATCCACAGCGCGTTGACCTCGACGGGCTTCCCCTCGCGGGGTGTGACTGGGCGGCCGTCGATGCGGGCATCCATCCACGTGAGCGCGAGGCCCTCCGCCCCCTGGGCGAGCAGCCCGTCGCGGTCCGCCCGGATGCCGTAGCGCGTTCCGCCACGATGCCACCTGACGATCTCGTGGAACGCACCGGCGAGCTCCGCGGCCAGGTCCAGGTCGCCGGTCCGCTCGACGTGCCGGCCCACCGCGTGGACGAACCAGAGCGTCCCGTCGACGGTGTTGTACTCGGTCCCCCCGGCGTCGGCCGTGTTGGCCAGCATGCCCTGCGAGAGGGTCTCACCGGCCGCGCGGAGCAGGGAGCGGCCCTCGTCGTGCCGGCCCGTCTCGAGGAACAACCCCTCGTACGAGGTCATCGTGTCGCGCGACCAGTCGCCGAACCACGGGTACCCGGCGACCACCGTCCGCCCCACGACGAACTGGTCGGCCGCCATCGCCAGCAGCCGGTCGACGTCATCGGCCGGCGCGGCGCGGTCCGCGGCCCGGCGGGCGCGCGTCCGGGCGGCCTCGACCATGGCGACCGGCGGGTCGGGCGCCGCGGCGTCCGACAGGTCCTCGCCGGCCCACGCCTGGACCTCCATGGACTCCCCCGGGCCGAGCTCCGCGACGAACCGACCCGAGAAGAACAGGTCCTCGCGGTCGTTCAGGCCGCGGGCGGCCTCCTCCCGGTAGCTCACGTTCCGGTACCAGGCCGGCCCGGTCGCGTCGAACCCCGGCCCCCGGACGCGGAAGCGCCCCTCGAAGACGAACCCGTCCGCCAGCGCCTCGAGCCCCGGATCCCAGTTCCCGAACCGCTCGCCGTGGACGTCGCGCCAGGTCGCCAGCGCCTCCACTTCCAATCGGACGCGCACTCCTGCCCGCACGACTCGGTGCACCACGCCGACCGCGGGCCGGCCGTGGGCCATCGCCACCTCGCGCTCGATCACGACGTCGCCCACCTGCCATCGGCACACGGGCACGCCGTCGACGATCGCGAACGACTCGAGCATCTGGTAGCCCTGTGGCTGCACGGTGGTGCCGGCCCACTCGTGGACGCCGAGGCGGATGCGGGCCCCGCCGACCACCAGCACGGGATCGAGCGAGGCGAGCCCCATCTGCCGGGCGCGGGGCGGGTCCGTCGCGACGACCAGGAGGCCGTGGTACCGGCGTGTCCGAAGACCGGCCACGGTCCCCATGGCGTAGCCGCCGATCCCGTCGGCGACGAGCCACTCGCGGGCGGCCGATTCCTCGAGGTTGCCGCAGACCTGCCGACCGAACCTGATCTCCGTCACGGAGGGCATCGTGCACCAGCGCCCGGGTGAAGTTCCACAGCGGGCGTCGCCGACGTCGGGCTCAGGCGAACATCTCGCCGATCAGCTCGGGGTCGATGGCGATGGGGGCGGGACGGGAGGCGGGTGGCTGCGCGCCCATCAGCTCGCGGACCAGGAAGTCCCAGCAGCGCTTGCGGACGTAGGCAATGCGGTCGATGTACGTGTGCTCGGCCCCGGGCACGATGAGCAGCTCGAAGTCCTTGTCGGCGGCGATGAGCCGGTCGGCCAGCCGCAGCGTGTGGTCCGGATGGACCTGATCGTCCATCTCGCCGTGCACGAGCAGCAGCTTGCCGGCCAACCGCTCCGCGAGGTCCACGTTGGAGGCACGGGCCCAGGCCTCCGGGTTGTCCGCGCCGTCGTACGCCTCCACGAAGCCCTGGTTGAAGTAGCGGGCGTCGTGCGGGCCGGAGAGGGCGACCCCTGCCTTGTACACCTCGGGGAAGTCCACCATCGCCCGCACCGTGGCGAACCCGCCTCCGGAATGGCCGAACGCACCCACCCGGTCCAGGTCCATCCACGGCCGGGTCCGGGCCAGCTGCCGCAGCGCCGCCACGTGGTCGGCCAGGCCGCCCCCGTCGGCCAGGCGGCCGTAGGAGGCGTCGTGGAAGGACTTGCTCCGCCCCGGGGTGCCTCGCCCATCCACCGCCACCACAACGAAGCCCAGTGCCGCGATGGGTTCCGCGTCGAGGCCCATCCCGCCGGGGTCGAAGCTCGGGGCGACCCGGTCGACCTGCGGACCGGGGTAGAGACTGTCCACCACCGCGTAGCGCCGGGCGGGGTCGAACCCCCGTGGCCGGTACAGCACCCCGTAGATGTCCGTCGCCCCGTCGGCCGCCTTCACGCGGAACCGTTCCGGCGGCGTCCAGCCGGTGGCGGCGAGCTTGGTGACGTCGGCGCGCTCCAGCTCGACCAGCACCCGCCCGGACCAGTCGCGAACCGTCGTCACCGGCGGGATGTCCACCGCGGAGGCGGAGTCGATGAAGTACTCGCCGTTGCCCGGCAGGGCGGCGATGTGGTCCAGATCGTCGTCGGTGACCTTGGCGAAGCCGGAGCCGTCCAGGCCGACCCGGCACACGGTGCGCCGGTAGGGATCCTCCTCGACCAGGCCGGAGGCGGTGAAGTACACCACCCGTGCGGCGTGGTCGACGTGCAGGATCCGCCGCACCGCCCACTGCCCGGAGGTGACCTGCCCGAGCATCGCGCCGGTGTGCAGGTCGTACCGGTACAGGTGGCCCCAGCCGTCACGCTGCGAATACCACAGCACCTCGTCGGCCAGCACCCGCACGATCGGCGGCTCGGCCACCCACTGGTTGGGCTCCACGCGGGTGGCCCCGGACTCGCTCAGCACGGTGGTGACCGCGCCGGTGGCCGGTTCCAGCCGGTGCAGGGTCAGCGTGCGCAGGTCGCGGGGCTGGCTGAGGTAGTACACGGCCGAGCCGTCCTCCGCCCACCACGCCCAGCCGACCATGATCGGCGAGAACTGCGCCATGAGCAGCGGCTCGGCCTGTGCGCGGACCATGGTGCCCGCCTGCACGTCCAGGACGACCAGCTCCGCTCGAGGCACTCGCTCGTCCCCCGGGTAGGCGTACCGTTGGCTCCGGAGCTGCGGAGCGCCGCCGTCGGCGGGCCTGGCCTCCACGAGGTGGGTCTGCCGGACGCCGCGCTCATCAGTCCGATGCGCCAGCACCTTCGTCGAGTCGGGCGACCAGGCCACCGCGGGCGGCAGGTACGGCAGGCCGAACTTGCGCAGCAGGGTACTGTTGCTCGTGGAGTCGGGGCCGGAGCCGTACTGGTGATCGGGCGCTCCGTCGGTGGTCAGCGCCCACTCACGCCCGTCGGACAGCGAGCGCGCCCACAGGTCGTGCCCCCGGCGGGACACGGCGACCTTCCTGTCGGGTGACGGCACCTCCAGCGGGTTGCCCGGCGGTGTGAACTCGGCGCGCTCGCACGCGTAGCTGTCCAGGGGGCAGCGCCAGTACTCGCCGAAGGCGACGAACTCGACGGCGTTCCCGGCCAGCTCGATGGCCGTGAACGGCAGGGCCTCGGGGTCGACCTGTTGCCCGGATGCGGCGGCGAGCGCGGCGGCGAGCCGCGCGTGGTCGAAGGCCGGCTCGCGGATACCGGCCCCCGGGTCGACCAGCACGAACCGCCTGCCGGCGCCATTGCTCACCGCGTACCAGAATCGGGCGCCCTCGATCCACTGCGGCCTGACCCTGTCGCCGATGACGAGCTCGCCGGGACGGGCGGGCCGGCGGAGGAGCTGCTCCGCTGCCTGGTAGTCCTGAGATGTGCTCATGCGTGGTGTCCTTTCCGGGGGTCGGCTCTGGCTGGTGGGAGCGTTCCGCGGGATGGCCGTGGACGAAAACGTCGAATCCCGCCCCTCGCGAACCGACCCTCGGCGTGGCCCCCGAGGTCCGGGGCGTCGGTCCTGGGCTCCGGGCTGCTCGACCGCTCGTCGAGCTCGCGGATGCCGCCCAACCATTCAACGACTCATGGCGAGACATGTGCAACGCGACTGGTCGTGCCGCACGTGGTGCGACTCCGAGGGGCGCCACGCGACTGGCGTGGGCCGACACGCGACCCGTACTATCGAACGGTCGAGATGGCGTACGCGAGAGTGGCGGAACGGCAGACGCGCCGGATTTAGGATCCGGTGCCCGAAAGGGCGTGGGGGTTCGACTCCCCCCTCTCGCACCTTGCCGCCCGCGGTGGAGGGCGGCCCTCCGCCGACCGGCAGCCTCGCGGCGGCGGCCGACTCAGGCCGTGCGCTCGTATGCGCCGGCGTCGCAGCGAGGCCCTTGCGGGCGGTGGAACCCACGCTGGTCGAGGGCCTCGTGGCACGCGGCTCTGGAGATGACGTCGATCGCCGGGCTGCCGGCGAGCAGCGCCATCGTCTTCGTCGGCCCTCCGTTGGCGGCGAGCGGCCCGAGCTTCGGGTTGGTCACCCCGGTGTGATCCGTGCCCTTCGCGTGGAAGCCGCATCCGGTCACGACCCCGAGCACGTTTCCGCCGCCCGAACCAACCGGCCCCGGCCCGCAGTTCGGTCCCTGCGCCGCCTTCGGGGTGGCGTTCAGGGAGACGAGGTCACCGGTCAGGGTCATCGGGATGTCGTGGCCGATCCCTCCGCCGTGGATGGTGATCGTCGTGCCCGTGGCCGCGAGCGAGTTGCCGGCGACCGTGGTCGCGACGACCGACAGCGACTGCCCGCCGGTGGCGAAGAGCCCGCCGCCCGCCGCGACGGCATCGCCCGCGGAGGTCGAGGCCGTCGCGTTGACGTGGTTGTTCGCGATGGTCGAGTTCTCGACGGACCGGCCGCCACCGCTCGTCACCACGACCACGCCGCCGCCCTGTCCGGTGGCGTTGGTCGTCCCACCCTGCGTCGCAGCCGTCGCGGTGTTGCCCGCCACCGTCGACCGCACGAGGTGGAGCCCGCTCGTGTAGACGCCGCCGCCCAGCGCATCCGAGTCCACGTCCGAGGTGCTCCGGAGCACGTTGCCGGTGATGGAGCTGCTGGTGATCGTCTCGTCGGTCCCATACGTCCCGCCGCCCCAGCCGTCGGCGACGTTGCCGTGCCCGGTCGCACGCGACAGGTTGCCGGCGATCGTCGACGAGCTCAGCCGCAGCGACATCTCGCTGTCGATCCCTCCGCCGACCACCTGGGCGTGCCCCTCCGTCGCCCGCGACGTGTTCGAGATGATCTTCGACCTCGAGACGGTCGCGGAGATGGTGTGAACGCCACCCCCCGTGACGACGGCCGCCGTGTCGCCCGTCGCCGTCGTCTGGTTGCCGGCGACCGTCGAGCTCGTCAGCGTGAGCGCGTACGCGTTGACCCCGCCCGCGGCGCCCAGCGCCGAATGCGACGTGGTCGACACCGTCACCCGGTTGCCGCTGACCGTGCTGCCCGTGATCGAGGTGGTCGAGGCGCTGCTCTCCTGGTCGACCCCGCCTCCGCGGGCGACCGAGTTCGGCCCACCGGCACCCAACCCGGCGGCGGTGTTGCCGTCGACATGGGACGACGAGATCGACAGGCCCGCGTCGAACACCATCACTCCGCCGCCGAACGCCTCCGCCTGGTCGCCGGACGAGATCGCCGCCACCCGGTTGCCGGAGATGGTGGTCCCCCTGACGACGAGGCTCCCGTGGCCCGTGGAGCACACGCCGCCGCCGCCGGCCTCGACCACGGCGGAGCCCTTGGTCCGGACCGCGTTGTCCGTGATCCTCGAGGCCGTGACGTGCAGCGGCGCGGCGAAGCCCCTCACCCCGCCGCCACAGGCGAGCGTGCCACCCGGCGCAGTTGAGACGTTCCCCGTGACCGTGACGTGGTCCAGGAACAGCGGCCCCGCGACACTCACGCCACCGCCGGCTCCGTTCTCGCTCCACCCGCCGGTGATCTCGAGGCTCGTGAGGTGCACCCTGTGCACGTCGTTGACGGCGACGGTCGTCCCGGACTGCTGGGCGTCGAGCGTGGCAGTCGGGTTCCCGCGAATCGTGAGGTCCCGATCGACGACGAACGTCCCGACGCACGTTCCCTTGACGAGGAGGGTGCCGCCGGGCGACGCCGCCGAGATCGCGTGTTGAAGATCGCCCTTGTTGCAGTCGACCGACGACGCCGCGGCCGCGGGCGGCACGGCGACGCCGAGGACGGCGGTCGTCGCGCAGATCACGACGGCGACGGCGACGGCGACGGCGACGACGTCGACGTCGACCCGACGCCGACGCCGACGCGGCATCATCGATGCCCTGGTCGAAGCGAGCACAGCGCCCCTCCTACCGGGTGGTCACCATG
>DATBHM010000134.1:0-2525 GCA_036557505.1 Actinomycetota bacterium
CGGTGCTGAACGCCGACGACCCCGTGGTGTCGCGGTACCGGGAGCGGACCCCGGCCCGGGTGCTGACGTACGGGACGGCGGAGGGCGCGGACGTCCGGGCCGAGGGCGTCGAGCTCGACCGGGACGCCCGGGCCTCGTTCACGCTGGTGGCGGCCGGCCTTCGCGAGCGGGTGGAGCTCCCGGTCCCCGGCGAGCACATGGTGCCGAACGCCCTCGCCGCCGCGACCGCGGGGATCGCGCTCGGCGTGTCGCCGGGGGAGATCGCCGCCGCCCTGAAGGACGCCCGCGTCAGTGGATGGCGCATGGAGACGTTCGAGACCCCGGGCGGCCTCCGCGTCGTGAACGACGCCTACAACGCCAACCCCACCTCGATGGCGGCCGCGCTGAAGGCCGCCCGATGGATGTCGCGCGGCGGGCGGTGCGTCGCGGTGCTGGGCGCCATGGCGGAGCTGGGCGACGCCGGCCCGGAGGAACACGACCACGTGGGGGAGCTGGTGGCCCGGCTGGGGATCGAGGACCTGATCGTGGTGGGGGAGGACGCAGCCCCCGTCGCCCGCGCGGCCGTGCGGGAGGGCATGGAACCGGCCCACGTGGTGGAGGTCCCCGGGCGAGAGGCGGCGCTGGAGGCGGTGCTCCGCATCGCACGGCCCGGCGACCTCGTCCTGGTGAAGGCGTCCCGGGTCAACGGGCTCGAGCGCCTGGCCGAAGCGCTCCGCACGGGAGACCGGACGTGACCTCGATCCTGATCGCCGCGGCCGCGGGGCTCCTCGTCACGCTGACGATGACGCCGTTCGCGATCCGCGCGTTCCGGGTATGGGGGTTCGGCCAGCGCATCCGGGAGGCGTGGTACGGCGAGGGGCCCGAGGCGCACCACGGCCACATCGGCAAGGTCGGCACCCCCACGATGGGCGGCATCGTGATCCTGTTCGGGATGGTGGTCGCGTACCTGGTGGCCCGGCTCACCGGCGCGGCCTTCTCGGCGACGGGGATCGCCGTGATGGTGGCGACGCTCGGCCTGGGCCTCGTCGGATTCCTCGACGACTTCCTCAAGATCCGAAAGCAGCGCTCCCTCGGCCTGAACAAGACCGCCAAGGTCATCGGGCAGGCCCTCGTCGCGCTGGCGTTCGGTCTCCTCGCGGTGAAGGTCGGGATGGTGAGCACGCACCTGTCGTTCATCCGGGTGACGGCGCTCGACCTCGGGCTGGCGTTCTACGTGTGGGTGTTCCTGGTGATGTCCGCGTCCTCGAACGCCGTGAACATCACCGACGGCCTCGACGGGCTGGCGAGCGGCTCGTCCGCGCTCGTGCTGGCCGCGTACGTGTTCATCGCGTTCTGGCAGGACCGCCACGCGTGCGCCCTCGCCCAGGCACCCGCGTGCTACCCCGTCAGCGGCAAGGCCTCGCTCGACACCGCCATCGTGGCGGCGAGCGCGCTGGGGGCGGTCTCCGGGTTCCTGTGGTGGAATGCGGCCCCGGCCCGGATCTTCATGGGGGACACGGGGTCGCTCGCCATCGGAGGCCTGCTCGCCGCCCTCGCCGTGGTGACCGAGACGCAGCTGCTGCTGGTGGTCCTGGGCGGACTGTACGTGCTGGAGACGACGTCGGTGATCATCCAGGTCATCTCGTTCCGAGTGTTCCACCGGCGGGTGTTCCGGATGGCCCCGATCCACCACCACTTCGAGCTGGTCGGGTGGCACGAGTTCACCGTGATCGTGAGGTTCTGGATCGTGGCGGGACTGTCGGTGGCGTTCGGGCTCGGGCTCTTCTACGCGGACTTCCTGGCGCGGGGGGGCACGCAGTGAGTCCGGGAGGCGGCGTCTTCGCCGGTGAGGTGGCCGTGGTCGTCGGCCTCGGTGCGAGCGGACTGGCGGCGGCGCGGGTCCTCGTCGAGGAGGGCGCGTCCGTGCGGATCACCGAACGCCGGGCGCGGGACGAGCTGACGGCGGACGCCCTCCCGCCGGACGTGGAGGTGCTGGCCGGCGAACACCTGCCAGAGCACCTCGACGGCGCGACCCTGGTCGTCACCAGCCCCGGCGTCCCGGAGCACGAGCCGATCCTGGTGTGGGCCGCCGACCGGGGCCTGCCGGTGTGGAGCGAGATCGAGCTCGGGGCCCGGCTGGCGCGCGTGCCGTACGTCGCGATCACCGGGACGAACGGCAAGAGCACGACCACCGAGATGGTCGCGGCCGCCATGCGCGCGGGAGGGCTCCGGGCCGTCGCCTGCGGCAACATCGGGCACCCCTTCTCCCTGGCGGCGCGCGAGGACCACGACGCGCTGGCCGTCGAGGTGTCGTCGTTCCAGCTCCGGTTCCACCGGTCGTTCCATCCGAGGGTGTCGCTGCTGCTGAACCTCGCGCCCGACCACCTCGACTGGCACGGATCCTACGAGCGCTATGCCGCGACCAAGGCGCGGATCTTCGCGAATCAGGCGGGCGAGGACGTGCACGTTGGCAACCTGGACGACGCCGACGCGGCGGCGCGATCCCGAACCGCGCGCTGCCGCGTGCTGTGGTTCCGCGAGGGGCC
>DATBHM010000135.1:0-7398 GCA_036557505.1 Actinomycetota bacterium
CCGCCGGCCGCCGACCGGGCAGTCGTCAGGTACTCGCCGAGGGTGGCGAAGCCCTCCTTCCAGAACGTCATCGGGAAGCCGGACTCGGAGACGTTGTCCCCGAACCACTGGTGCATGTTCTCGTGGTACAGGGTGTCGACGTCGATCCGCCCGCCCTCGAACGTGATCTTGCCCTGCATCTCCTCCTCGAACGACGCGCTGGGGAGGCCGATGACGACGCCGTCCGTGGTGAACGGGAACGGCCCGGCGAACGTCGACTCGAACTTCGTGATGTCGGGCTGCCGGTTCATGATCGCGATGTTCTTCGCCTTCCGGCCCGGCCGGATCGAGCTGGCCTGGGCTTCGTAGAACGTGATGCCGTTGCGGACCCGCTCCGTGAGGTCGAACGAGCCGACGCTGTTCTCCACGAGATAGTTGGCGATCGGCTCGGGGCTGTGCCACACCCACGTCACCGAGCCGCCGGGGAAGTTCGCGTCCGGCGGGTTGGGGGGCGGCGGGTTGGTGGTCATGAGCTCGCCGTTGGCGATCGCCGTCCGGCCGAGGTTGACGGTGTCGTGGAAGTCGTACGTGGGCTTCGCGGTCGGGAAGTCGTTGAGCGGCATCCAGTCCTCGGTGCCCACCGGCTCGGTGGTGACGAACCCGCCGTCGCCGTGGGGGCGGTTGGAGCGGAACCAGCCCTCGGTCGTCCCGTCGCCGTCGTGGTGCACGCCCGGCTTGCCCGTGTACGCGACGGAGACGACGAACGTCGCGCCGTCGGGGATCGGCGAGGACGGCGTGATCACCATCTTGTTCGCGGGGCACTGCCGGCCGTTCTGCCCGTCGCCGGCGACCTGGGGCGAGCACGCGGGAGGGTTGGGGTTGCCCGGCCCGACCGGGTTGTGGTTCGACACCGCGTGGGCGAGCGGATCGGGATCGTCGTCGCCGTTCGGGTCGCCGGGGTAGGTCGGCTTGACGAACGCGAACGTCGCCGGCTGGCCGTTCACGGTGACGGACTGGACGGTCAGGCGCGGGCCGGCCTTCCGGTCGGCCGACGACCGTTCGAAGTCGAGGCTGAAGTCGGTCAGGCACTGCGTGGCCACCTCGGTGAGGTCGACGTGGTTCCCCGGGAGGAACCGGTTCGCGTCCGCGTCGTAGACCAAGTCCACGTCGGTGTGGACGCTCCGGTATCCGCCGTTGCCGACCTCCGGGTACACGCGGGAACCGTGCGGCGAGAGGGAGTGCACCCCCGACGAGCAGGTGCCCCCGTGGGCGGCGACGGGCGAGGCACCCACCGGCGCCACCACCACGGCGGCGGCCGCCAGGGCAACCGCACCCGCCACCAGCGACGAACCCCACCGCGTGCCGCGAATCCGTGTCATGCACGTTCCTCCCAGTCGACTCCCGGACGTTCCACGCTAGGCGCGGGGTGACCGAGTCCGCAAACGCTGGGTCGGCCCGGACCCGGCAGCAACACGGCCACCAACGAGACCGCCGCGTTTCCGGTGTCTACGGCTGCTCCGCACGGCTGACCATGACCGAGGTCGCCTTCACGGTGGCGACCGCGCGGACGCCCGGAGCGAGCGCGAGCTCCTCCACCGCGTCCCGCGTGATGACCGCCGCGATCCGGTAGGGGCCGCAGTCCATCTCGACCTGCGCGACGACGCCCGTCACCTCGACGCTCCGCACCACGCCCTCCAGCATGTTCCGGGCGGACGTGGAGATGCCGGTCGTGGCGGCCTCCCGACCGGACAGCCGGGTGATCTCCCGGACGGGCACCATGCGCTGGTTCGATCGGTTGCGGACGACCTCGATGCGCCCGTTCCGATCCCACCGGCGCAGCGTGTCGAGGCTGATCCCGAGCGCAGCGGCGGCCTCGCTCGCCCGCACCAGACGATCGCCCTCAGCCATGTTGGGCCGCGCGAAGCGCAGGTTGCCGCATCTCGACTCCCGCCTGTGCGTGCGGTTCTGACGCGCGCCGGCCGCGCGCCGGATCGGGAGGCTAGCGCATCCGCAATACCCGACGTCGCGGCCGGTGGGACCGCGCCTCAGCTCGTCTGGGAGGCGTCCTCCCAGGGCGACACCAGCTGGAAGTAGTTCCCGTCCGGGTCGGCGAACGTCGCGATCCACGCACCCTGGAGCTCGTACGGCTCCTTCACCACGGTCGCCCCCGCCTCGCGGATGCGTTCGAACTCGCCCCGCACGTCGGTCGTCTCGAGGTTGAGGATCACCCGCTGCGGCTCGGCCGCCGTCCCCTTCACCTCGGAGTGCTCGCCGACCGAGAACCACGCGTCGCCGAACGACCAGCCGAAGAAGCCGCCCTCGGCCATCTCCGGATCACGTCCGAGCACGCCCGTGTAGAACTTCCCCAGCGTCTCGGGGTCCGCCGATCCGACCATGATCCCCTGGAACTTGAACTCAGCCATCCCGCTCTCCTCTCTCAGCCGTCGTACGCCCGCTGGATCGTCGCCAGGTCGAGCTTCTTCATGTCGAGCACGGCGGCCATCGCGCGTTCCCGCTGCTCCGGCTCACCCTCCTGCATCATGCGCGTCAGCTCGCCGGGGACGACCTGCCACGACAGGCCGTAGCGGTCCTTCAGCCAGCCGCACGGGCCCTGCTCACCGCCCTCGGACAGGCGCTCCCAGAACCCGTCGATCTCCGCCTGGTCATCGCAGTTCACCATCAGCGAGATCGCCTCCGAGAACGGGAACATCGGCCCGCCGTTCAGCGAGCCGAACTCCTGCCCGTCGAGGCGGAACCACACCGTGAAGACGGAGCCCTCCGGCCGGCCCGCCGCCTTCGAGGCCGATGGCCCGTAGCGCGAGACCAGCGTCACCTCCGAGTCCTCGCGGCCCATCTCCTTGAAGATCGAGACGTAGTGGTTGGCGGCCTCCTCGGCCTGCTCGTCGAACCATAGGAACGTCGTGATGCCCTGCACGACGGCCTCCTTCCTCGTCGCGGTACGGACCGAGCGCGTCGCCACGGTCCTCGTCCCACCCTATGACGATGCGGCGTCGGCGAACTCATCGGTGGTCGTGCCGGGTCGAGCGCCCGGCGCGGGTCAGCCGGCCTGGTCGACCGTTTCCACGACCTCCTCGAGCGCCCGTGCCATCAGCCCCGCCCCGGACATCGCGGCAACGACGACAAGGCGTTCCTGCGCGGGCGTGAGCGGAAGCGAGTCGAGCAGCGCGGCCACCTCGTCGCCGTGAGCGGGATCCAGCTGGGCGTGCTCGTCGAGCGTCCGGAACGCCCGGGTCGTCGCGCCGCTGGCGGCCCGCAGCCGCTGGACCATCGCGGCGGTCGGCGGATGGCCCTCGGCCACGGCGAGATGGCCGAGCACGGCCACCGGGTGGACGTGATGGACCCAGAAGTACTGCGACCCCACCAGGGCCGCTACGGAGGGCAGGGGCACCCGGTGTTCCTCGCTCCCCGGATCGACGCCGAGCTCCTCGAGGTCGCTCCGGACCCACGCATCGTGGCCGCGTTCCTCGGCGATGTGCTGCTCGAGGTAGGTGGCCAACCCTCCGGCAACCGGATCGGTGGCCGCCATGGAGTTGGATCGCCCCAGCGCCGAGTCCATGACGCCGGCGATCCCCCGCATGACGGGGTCCAGGGCGAAGAGGTATTCGACGTACACGTCGCGGGCCCTCGGATGCGAGACCACGCGCTCGCTCGCAGCGACGAGGGGGCCAAGCGTCAGGCGGATCCGTCGCTCGAGGCGCGCCGAGAACGGGGTTGCCTCCCCCCGGTCTTCCGGCGCCGCAGCCGGCGCGGACCAAATCGAGGTCACACGGGCCAGTTGAGGATCGCGTCGCCGATCAGCCCCGCGTCGACCAGCTTCCTGTTGACGCGGGAGAGCAGCCCGAGCTCGTCGTAGTCCAGCTCCGTGAGGGCCTCGAGAAACGCCTCGGGGATCCCGTCCGGGTCGATGTCCTCCGCCTTCAGCGCGGTGGCGGGGTCGAGGAAGAACTCCTTGCGCTTGGCCGGGTTGGCGAGCAGGTCCGAGAGCTTGTCGAGGTCTTCGGTGTCACCGTCGTCGCCCACCAGCGGTCCCCCCTTTGCTCGGTTGGCGGGCACGCTCACACCCCCGGTCGGGGATGTCAAGACCAGACCCATGACCCCTTGCCCGTATGGAGTCCCCCGACGACAATCCCCGGGAGCGACCCTGGGGGAGGTGGGAAGCGACGCACCGGACCTGCCAGCGATGCCACGTTCGCAACCAGGCGGACTCCCGGTTCTGCCATTCCTGCGGCGCCGCTCTCGACCTCGGTCCCGCGGTGCCGCCGGGCGCCCGGAAGGTCGTGACGGTCGTGTTCAGCGACGTGGTCGGGTCAACCGACCTCGGGGAGCGCCTCGACGCCGAATCCCTGCACCGCGTCATGGCCCGGTACTTCGAGGAGGTGCAGGGCGTTCTGACGCTGCACGGGGGCCTCACGGAGAAGTTCATCGGCGATGCGATCCTCGCCGTGTTCGGCATCCCGAGGGCGCACGAGGACGACGCACTCCGGGCGGCCCGGGCCGCGTCGGAGATGCGCGAGTCGGTCCGCCGGTTGAACGAGGGGCTCGAGCTCGAGTTCGGCGTTCGGATCAGGACCAGGACCGGCGTCAACACGGGAGAGGTGATCGCCGGCGACCCGGATGCCGGCGCGACGTTCGTCACGGGAGACGCCGTCAACCTCGCCGCGCGGCTGGAGCAGGCGGCGAGGCCCGGGGAGATCCTCGTCGGCGGGGCAACGTACGAGCTGATCCGGGAGTTCGTCACCGCGGAGGAGCTGCCTCCCTTCGACGTGAAGGGGAAGTCGGGCCAGGTGCATGCGTGGCGGCTGCTCGAGGTGTCGCCCGGCATCCTGCGATGGACCCCGCGGTTCGATTCCCCGCTGGTCGGACGCGTCGAGGATCTCGGCGTGCTCGGGGACATGCTGGACCGGGTCGCGAGAAGCCGGACGTGCCTCGCCGCGACCATCCTGGGACCGGCAGGGGTGGGGAAGTCCCGGCTGACCGCCGAGTTCCTGGCGACGCTCGGCGAGGGGGTGACGGTGCTGCGGGGGCGGTGCCTGCCGTACGGCGAGGGCATCACGTTCTGGCCGGTCGTCGAGATGCTCCGGCAGGTCACCGGGACCGGCGAGTTCGACCCGCCGGACGGGGTGCTCACCGCCCTGGAGGCGGTGCTGCCTCCGGGTGACGAATCCGCCGCCGCGGCCCGGCAACTCGCGGCGCTGATGGGGTCACCGGTCGCCACGCCCGGCATCCACGAGACGTTCTGGTCGCTCCGCCGTCTGTTCCAACAGATCGCAGCGCGCGGCCCGGTCGTCGTCGTCTTCGACGACATTCATTGGGGCGAGCCGACGCTGCTCGACCTGATCGAATACCTGCGTGACTGGCTCCGATCCGCGCCCGTCCTGCTCATGTGCCTGGCCCGGCCCGAGCTCGTGGAGCACCGAACAGGGTGGATGGGCGACGAGGGCTCGGCCACGATCCGGCTCGAGCCCCTGTCCGACGCGGGCACGTCGGAGCTCGTCCAGAACCTCCTCGGTGGCGACCCGGTCGCGGTCGAGATCGCCGGGCAGATCACGGACACGACCGAGGGCAACCCGTTGTTCGTGGAGGAGATCCTCCGGATGCTCGTCGATCGGGGCAAGCTCGTTCGGGACGACGACGGCAGATGGACCATCGATGGGGACCTCTCCGCCAGGTCCATCCCACCCACCATCCAGGCGCTCCTCGGCGCCCGGGTCGACATGCTCGAGCAGGGAGAACGCGGCGTGCTGGAGCGCGCGGCCGTCATCGGTCGGATCTTCTGGTGGGGGGCCGTGTCCGACCTCTCCGCCCAGGCCGATCGTCCGTTCGTCGGCGGCTGGCTGCAGTCACTGGTCCACAAGCAACTGATCCGGCCGGAGCGATGGGAATCCGAAGGCGAGGACGCGTTCCGGTTCACCCACATCCTGGTCCGGGACGCCGCGTATCGGGGCATCCCCAAGACCCGGCGTGCCGAGCTCCACGAACGTTGTGCGCTGTGGCTGCAGGCGAGGGCTCCTTCGGGCACCGAGTCCGATGAGATCGTCGGCTACCACCTCGAGACCGCCCACGATGCCCTCTCGGAGCTGGGGCCACCGAGCGACCGAACCCGCGAGCTCGGCCGGCAGGCGTCCGAGCTGCTGGCCTCGGCGGGTCGGGTGGCGTTCGCGCGCGGTGACATGTCCGCGGCGGCCAACCTGTTGTCACGGGCGGTCGCCTTGCTTCCGCCCGAGGATCCGGCCGCGAGCATGCTCCTCCCGGACCTCGCGGACGCGCTTGTCCAGACCGGCTCCTTCGATCGCGCGCGTTCCGTCCTGGATCGACTCCGTGGAACGGCCGAGCGGTCGGCGAACTCGGTCCTCGGCGCCTATGCCATCGTCATCGAGCTGTGGATCCGGCTGTTCACCCAGCCGCAGGGGTGGGGTGAGGACGTGGGCCCCATGGCCGAGCGCGCAATGGCCCTGTTCGAAGAGCAGCACGAAGACCGCGGCCGAGCGAAGGGATGGGCGCTGCTCGCCCTGTTCCACATGACCGAAGGACGGTTCGCGACCGCGGCGGATGCATGGCGCAGGGCGGCCGACGCGGCCGCGGCGGCCGGGGATCGCCGGGAGGAGCTCGAGGATCTCGCCTGGATCCCCGTGATCGTGTGGTGCGGACCGGGGTCCGTGGACGACTCGATCGGTGCGTGCCAGGCGGTCATCGAGCGGTCGGGCGGAGACCGGAAGGCCACCGCCGCCGCGGTCGCCACCCTGGGAACCCTGGAGGCCATGCGAGGCCGGGCGCCGGAGGCCCGATCCCTGGCCTCCCGCGCCAAGTCGATCCTCGAAGAGGCGGGCCTCCCGGGATGGGCCGGCGCCCTCACGCAGATGTTCGGCTGGACGGAGCTCCTGTCCGGCGACGCCGCAGCCGCGGAGGCCGAACTGCGGACGGGGGTCGACATCCTCCGAGGGATCGGAGAGATGTCCTGGCTGTCGAGCACCGCGGCGATCCTCGCCGAGGCGCTGTTTCGGCAGGGTCGGACCGACGAGGCGGACGCGTTTGTGCTGGAGAGCGAGCACGCGGCGGGCGGCGGGGACATCTACTCACAGGGCCTGTTCCGCGCGGTGCGCGCCAAGATCCTGAGCGCCCGCGGCGACTCCGAGGCGGCCGTCGCGACCGCGCGGGAGGCGGTCGCCGTCGCCGATCACAGCGACTTCGTGTTCCTGCAGGTGATGACCCGGACGGCGCTCGGCAACGTCCTGGATGCTGCCCACCGGTCGGACGAAGCCGACCCGGTATTCTCGGAGGCCGCAGCCCGCTGCGACGGGATCGGGTTCCGGGTGGCCGCCGAGGCGGCCAGGTCCCTGCAGCGCAGCCCCGGTCACTGAGCGCGGACGGCGTCCTCCAGCTTCCGCAGGTAGCCGTCCC
>DATBHM010000136.1:0-19371 GCA_036557505.1 Actinomycetota bacterium
GATGGTGAACGCGTTGCGTTCGAGGTTCACGATCTCCTCGGCGGCCAGCCCGGCCGCCTCCTGGACCGCCACCAGGTTCTCCAGCACGTAGCCCGGAAAGTACGCCGGGTCGTCGGAGTTGACCGTGGCGCGGATTCCCCGGTCGAGGAGCCGCTTCAGCTCGGCCGCCTTGAGGCCGCCGGCCACCCATGAGTTCGAGATCGGGCAGCACGTGAGCCCGATGCCGCGCTCGGCGATCTCGCCGGCGAGCGACTCGTCGTCGAGGCAGTTCGAGCCGTGGTCGATGCGTTCGACGCCGATGTCGTGCAGGCACTGGCCGATGTTCCGGACCGCCTCCACCTGGTCGACGTCGCAGTGCATGGTGAGGTGCAGGCCTTCGCCGCGGGCCCGCTCGAACACCTCGGCGAACTTCACCGGGGGGTTCCCGTATTCGTTGGAGTCGAGCCCCACCCCTACGAGCTCGCCCCGGAACGGCATGGCCTGCTCGAAGGTCTCCATGGCGGACTCGGCCGTGAGGTCGCGCAGGAAGCACATGATCAGCTGGGTCCGCAGGCCGAGCGTGTCGTTCGCTTCATCCCGGGCGTCGCGGATCCCACCGATCACCGTGGCGAAGTCGACCCCGCGGGAGAGGTGCGCCTGCGGATCGAAGAACACCTCCGCGTACACGACGCCCTGCGACGCGGCCGTGCGGAAGTAGGCCATTGCCAGGTCGTGGAAGTCCTGCCGTGTCAGCAGGACCCCCATGCCCTCGTAGTACATGTCGAGGAACCCCTTGAGGTCGTGGTAGTCGTACGCGGCGCGCATCTCCTCCGCGCTCGCGTACGGCAGCGCGACGTCGTTCCGCTTCGCCAGCTCGAACTTCAGCTCGGGTTCGAGCGTGCCCTCGAGATGGAGGTGCAGCTCGGCCTTCGGGATCCGTTCGATCAACGCCTGCACATCGGTCATCTGCCGACCCCCCGTCTCGCCGTCAAGAGGAGTCTATGGTCCCGAGTGCCGGCCCGGTCCTGTGAGGCGCACGTCGCCGTGCACCGTGACCACGAACACCTGCCACGCGTACAGGGCGACGAAGCTGGCCGGCTCGCGACGGAGCCGCTCGGCGAGGAGCAGGACGCCCTCGACGTAGCGCTCCGAGTGGTTGTAGGCGAACAGCGCATCCCGTGCGTCGCCGGGAGCCCCGTTCGCGTGGAGGAAGTTCGCCGCACCGAGGATCGCATCGTGGGGGTCGTCGACGTGGCCGCCCATCCCGTAGGCCGCCCACGTCGAGGGCAGGAACTGCATCGGGCCTTGCGCGCCGGCCGCGCTGTCGGAACGCGCCCTTCCGAACTTCGACTCGACGTACATCACCGCGGCCAGCACCTCCCAGGGGACGCCGAATCGCCGCTGGGCCTCGTGGAAGCCTGCCAGCAGCGTGCCGGGAGGCGGAAATGGACCCGTGCGGAACCCCGCCGCCGACGGCAGCGGCCGGACGCCCGAGATCAGGGTGGCCATGGCCCGTGTGGTCAGCCGCGCGCGCGTCCGGACGTCCGACGGGAGCCGGGCCACCACCTCGCGCGTGAGCCCCGGGTTCCGCATGAGGCCGCGATAGATCCGCTGCTCGTACAGGGCCTGGAGCACGAGGGCACGCGGTGGGCGCCTGGTGGTCGAATCGCCCGAGGCGACCCAGGCGGCCGTCGAGTCGCGAAGGGCGTGGGTGGCGCGCGCCAGGGCGTCCGCGAGCCCGGCGGCGGTCGCCGGGAGCGACGCGTTCGGCGGAGGAACGAACGGTCGTGCCGGGCGCGGAGAGGGACCGTCGGGACCGAGCGACGTCGTCGGGGATGCGGCCGGAGACGACGGGGGCACGGCCGGCTGCGACACGTCGGGGGCCGGCGCGGTCGCCGGGCTCACGCGGTCGGCGTCCCTCCCGGCCACGCACGAGGCCGACAGCGCCAGCATGGCCGTCACCGCGATCAGGATCCGACCGGTTCGCATCATGCCCATTCTGCGGCGCAGCGCCCGGACGGGCGGGGAGGGCGCGCGGACGTGGCGTTCAGACGTTCGAGCGGATGGCGCCGCCGTCGATCTGGTAGACGGCCCCGGTGATGTAGGCGGCGTGCTCCGACGCCAGGAACGCGACCAGTGCTCCGAGCTCCTCGGGCCGTCCGAGACGTCCCATCGGGATGGTCGGACCCACGGCGGACTCGATCACCTGATCGTCCACCTCCGCCGGGCCGAACCCGTGACGGAGGCGGTCGGTCAGAAACGTTCCCGGCAACACCAGGTTGATCGTGATCCCGTCCCGCGCGAGATCCGGCGCGATCGCCTTGACCAGCCCGGCGATGCCCGGCCGGATGCCGTTGGACAGATCGATGTTCTCGACGGGCTGCTTCACGGAGCTCGACTGGATGCCGACGATCCGTCCCCACTTCCGTTCACGCATGTGCGGCACGACCGCGCCGACGAATCGGACGAAATTCAGGGTGACCGCCTCGAACGCCGCCCGCCAGTCGGCGTCCGTGAGGTCGAAGAACCGCCCCGGGGCCGGGCCGCCGCTGTTGTTCACCAGGACGTCCACCCCGCCGAACCGCTCCACCGTGGCTGCCACGACGAGCTCGACTCCCTCGGCGGTCGACAGGTCGGCCGGGACCGGGAGGGACTCGGCGCCGGTCTCGCTCCGGATGTCCTCGGCCGCCGCCTCGAGATCCGCCTCGGTCCGCGCGCAGATCGTGACCCTGGCGCCCTCACGCGCGAGTGCGAGCGCCGATGCCTTCCCGAGGCCCTTGCTCGAGGCCGCGACGACCGCGACCTTGCCGTCCAGACCGAGATCCACGCGCCTCCGATGCTCCCCTCGACGAACGTCGAGCGACCGAGCCTACCCAGGAGTCGGCACGAAGGATGTCGCGCAGCTCAGCCGAGCTGCATCTCGCGGGGCTCCGTCAGGCTGAACCACGTCCCGGAGTTGTCGCGGAACACGGCCTCGACGCCGTACGGCCGGTCGGCCGGTTCCTGCAGGAACGTCACACCCTTCGCCGACAGCTCGTCGAAGGTCGCCCGGCAGTCGTCGGTCGCGAGCACGCCGCCGGAGAGCGCGCCCTTGGCCAGGAGCGACCTGATCGCCGCGGCGCTCTCCTCGTCCATCATGGGCGGGGTGGGCTCGTTGAGGACCAGGGCCACGTCGGGCTGGCCCTTCGGTCCGACCTCGACCCATCGGAACCCGTCGAGCGTCATGTCCCGCCGCACGTCGAACCCCAGCTTGTCCCGGTAGAAGGCGATCGCCTCGTCGCGGTCGAGCACCCACACGTTCACGTACGAGAGCCTGGTGATCACGTCGTCCTCCTCTGCGGCGATGACGTGATCGACCCTAGCCGCCGCTCGGAGGGGGCGCTTCTCCGGGATTGCGGTCCTGTCCACCACCGAGCGGCCGCGTCCACATCAGGACGAAGCACCCGGGGATGGGCGGCGGTCCGCCCTCGGCCACCGCCCGCCGGCGGTACTCGGTCGGTGGGACGCCGACGAGCTCGGTGAACCGCGCGCTGAACGACCCCAGGCTGGAGAACCCGACCAGGAAGCAGATCTCCGTGACGGTCAGGTTCGCGGAGCGCAGCAGGTCCTTGGCGCGTTCGATCCGCCGGCGCGTGAGGTAGTGGCGCGGCGTCTCCCCGAACGCGTCGCGGAACGCGCGGGTGAAGTGGAACCTCGAGTACCCCGCCTCCGCCGCGAGCCGGTCCAGGTCGAGCGGTTCCCCGAACGACCGGTCCATCAGGTCCTTCGCGGAGCGCAGGTGCACCGCGACGTCCGGGAGGACCGTCTTCGTCGGCGTTTGGATCGGCACGGGTGATTGTCGTACCACAGCCGGACGGCGTGGCAAGCTCGATTCGTGAACCGCCGAACCGAGCTCCGGGTGCCGAGCGCGCTCGCCCGGGCCGCCCGGGAGGAGGGGCGGGACGACTGGCTGGCCACGCTGCCACGCACCATCGCGGACGTCGAGCGGGCGTGGGCGGTCGAGGTCGGCGAGCCGTTCCAGCCGGGAGGCCATACGGCCTGGGTCGCGCCGGCGAGGAGGGATGCCCGTGACGACCTGGTGGTGAAGGTGCTGTGGCGACATCCTGAGGCCGAACACGAGGCGGAAGGCCTGAAGCTCTGGGAGGGCGCCGGAGCGGTGCGTCTCCACGAGGCCGAGGAGATCGACGACGAGACGATCGTCATGCTCCTCGAGCGGTGCCGCCCCGGAGCCACGCTCGAGCCGCTTCCCGAACCGGAACAGGACGTCATCGTGACGTCGCTCCTCCCCCGACTGTGGCGGGAGCCGCCACCCGGCCACGAGTTCCCCAGCCTGTCGTCCATGTGCGACCGGTGGGCCGCCCAGTTCGAGCAGAAGGCGGCAGCGGGCGAGTCTCCACTCGATGCCCGCCTCGCCCGCGAGGGCATCGCGCTGTTCCGCCAGCTTCCGGCGAGCGCAGCTCGTCACGTGCTCCTGGCCACCGATCTCCATGCCGGCAACGTGCTGTCGGCCGAACGCGAACCCTGGCTGGCGATCGACCCCAAGCCGCACGTCGGCGATCCGACCTACGACGCCCTGCAGCACATGCTCAACTGCGACGGGCGGCTGCACGCCGATCCACTCGGGCTGGTGACGAGGATGGCCGACCTCCTCGACCTCGACCGCCAACGGCTCCGGCTCTGGTTGTTCGCGCGCTGCGTTCAGGAGTCGGCAGACTGGCCCGGGCTCGCCGATGTCGCCGGTCGCATTGCGCCGTGACGATGAACGAAGAACTGAAGCGCCGAGCCTCGACAACCCACGCGGATCGGGAGGTCAGTCGGTTGGTGGGAGGGGGAGGATTCGAACCTCCGTAGGCATCGCCGGCGATTTTACAGACCGCTCCCTTTGGCCGCTCGGGCACCCTCCCGCAACAATGCCGCGGCAGGATAGCACCGAGCGCACCCCGCTCCCGCGAAGGACCGTTACCATGTGCCGTCATGGCGAGCGCCTTCTCCTTCGACATCGTCTCCGAGGTCGACATGGCCGAGGTCACCAACGCCCTCGACCAGGCCCGGCGCGAGATCGGGACGCGGTTCGACTTCAAGGGAACCGACACCGTCATCGAGCGCGACGACACCACGCTCGAGATCCGTTCCTCCACCGAGAACCGCCTGGAGGCCGCCCGCGAGGTCCTCAAGGACAAGATGGTGAAGCGGGGCATCTCGTTGAAGGCCCTGTCCGAGGGCCCGGTGCTGCCGGCCGCCAAGGGCCACTCGCGGCAGCACGTCTACGTGAACAAGGGCATCAACGAGGACAAGGGGCGCGAGATCTCGAAGTTCATCCGGGGGCTCCCGCCGAAGGTCCAGACGCAGATCCAGGGCGAGCAGATCCGCGTGACGTCGAAGAAGAAGGACGACCTCCAGTCCGTGATCAAGGCGGTCAAGGAGCAGGACTTCGGCGTGGCCCTGCAGTTCACCAACTTCCGCCCATAGGGCGGTCAGCCCGGCGGCACCTCGAACACGTCGACGGTGCACCGCGTCTCGAACCCGAGCGCCTCGTACAGCGGCCGGCCCGAGTCGGTCGAGGTGAGCACCGCGGTCCGGTAGCCCGCGTCGCGTGCCAGCTCGATGCCGTGCGAGGTGACGGCCGCGCCCAGCCCGCGGCGACGGTACGACGGGATGGTCGCGATGTTCGACAGGCCGGCCACCCCGGTGCCCACGCACACCATGGCGGTGGCGACCGGCCGCTCGTTCCAGTATCCGGTCACGCACCAGCCGGGGACGTCACCGGCCAGCACGGCCTCCGGCGTCTGCCGGTACCGCGGCCGGACGTCCGGCACGATCTCGAATGCGTCGCTGCTCGCCTCCATCCAGGCGTCGACTCCGGCCGCATCCTCCACGACCTGGATGCGCAGGCCGTCGGGAACCGCAGCGGCGGCGAAGGCGGACAGGTCGAGCGCCATGCCCGGCATCGTGGTCCCGCGCAGACCGTGTTCCCTCAGGCGGGACGCCAGGTCACGGGGCGTCGACAGCGGGCTCGCCCACCACATGGCCGGCACGCCCTCCTCCCGGAACCGGCCGATCAGCTCGTCGATGCGACGGTCGGCGTCGGCCTCGGTCATCCGCGTGGCGACGACGCCGTTGAACAACGCCTCCGGGACGCCGGACAGGTACCAGGTGGCGAACGACTCCTCGTGCAACTCGACCCCGGCCAGACGGACGAGCGTGGTGATCAGGAACGCGTCGTGCCCGACGATGGCCGAAACGACCGCCTCCCCTGACCCGAGGTCGAGGGGAGGCGGGAGTTCCACGGTTGAGGACGGGCTAGTGGAGCTGGCCCTGCGCCATCGCCCGAAGGCGGGCGACGCGGTCCTCCGTCGGCGGATGGGTCGAGAACAATCCGGCCATCATCGAGCCGCGGTTCCGTCCGCTGAACGGGTTCATGATGAACAGGTGCGCCTGCGACGGGCTGAGGGTCGCCGGCGGCGTCTGCTTGGCGTACGCGTCGATCTTCAGCAGCGCGCTCGCCAGCGCCTCCGGGTCGTGGATCAGCTCGGCCCCCGACTCGTCGGCCTGGTACTCGCGGGACCGCGACACGGCGAGCTGGATGATCATCGCGGCGATCGGCGCGAGGAGCACCGTGAGGAGCAGCACGATCGGGCTGCCGCCGCCCTCCCGGTCGTTGCTGCCGCCGAACGCGCCGAACCAGAACGCCATCTGCGCCAGGTAGGTGATCGACGTGGCGATCGCGGCCGCGATCGAGGAGATCGCGATGTCGTGGTTGGCCACGTGGGAGATCTCGTGCGCCAGGACGGCGCGGAGCTCGCGGTGGTCGACGATCTGCAGCAGGCCCCGCGTGACCGACACCGCGGCGTGCGCGGGGTTGCGGCCGGTGGCGAAGGCGTTGGGCTGGGGCATCTCGCTCACGTAGATGGCGGGCATCGGCATGTTCCGCGCCTGGGTCAGCTCGCGGACGATCGAGTAGAGCTCGGGCATCTGCTGCTCGGTGACCGGCCGGGAACGGCTGGCCGCGATGGCGATGCGGTCCGAGAACCAGTACATCGCGAAGTTGAACACGAGCGCGACCACCAGCATGATCGAGGCGCCGCGGACCCCGCCGAGCAGCGCGCCAATCCCGACGAACAGGCCGCCGAGGGCGGCGATGAGGATCCAGGTCTTGAACCGGTTGATCCCCGTCATCGTTCCGTACCTCCTTGCGAAGAAGACCTTCGCCCGTCATCCGACCGGCGAAGGTCTTGCCGGGGTGTTCTCCCGCCGGGGCCGGGGGCCTCGTCCACGAGACCCCGTGTTGACGGCCGACCGGCCTGGGCTACTCCCCTTCGCTGCGTCCAAGTATCCCACCCCGGGAAGGTTCACCGTCCGGCGGGAGGGCGACCGGCGCCGAAGAATCTCCTGAGAAACGGCCTAGTGCCCGAGCAGCGTCGCGCCCTGGGGGAACCGCGCGAACAGGTCCGGATAGATGCCCACGGCGATCACGACCAGGACGCCCAGCAGCGCGAGGGCGCCGACCAGCCCGGGAACGCGGGCGCGGCGTTCGTCGGCCGCGGGCGAGAGGACCATCGTGCGGGCGACCATCAGGTAGTACCCGAGCGAGATCACCGAGTTGATCACCATGATCGCGGCCAGCCACGGCCCGAGACCGCCCCGATCGATCGCGGCGGAGAAGATGCCGAACTTGGCCCAGAAGCCGGCGGTCGGGGGCACCCCGCCCAGCGACACCAGGAACGCGGTCATGGCCACCGCCAGCACCGGCGCCCGGTGGATCATCCCCGAGTAGTCCTCGATCAGCGCCCCTGGCGCCTCCCGGGCCAGGCCGATGACGACGGCGAAGGCCCCCAGCGACATCACGCCGTACACGAGGATGTACAGCACCGCCGACGAGAACGCGGCGTGGTTCACCCCGGCGTCGCCCACCGTGACCAGGGCGAACGGCAACAGCATGTACCCGGCCTGCGCCACGCTCGAGTAGGCGAGCAGCCGGACCATCTGCCGCTGCCGCAACGCGACCAGGTTCCCGAGCGTCATCGTGAGGATCGACAGGACCGCGAAGATCGGCGCCCAGAAGTCGGCCTTCGGCAGGAAGGCGATGAACATCAGCTGGAGCAGCCCCGCGAACCCGGCCGCCTTCGATGGCACCGACAGGAACGCGGCCACCGGCATCGGCGCGCCCTCGTACGTGTCCGGCGCCCAGAAGTGGAACGGCACGCTCGACACCTTGAACGCGAACCCCGCCACCACCAGCACGATCGCGGCGAGGGTGATGTTCAGGTCGCCGGCCTTCCCCGCCAGCGCGGTCGCGATGCCGTCCAGGCGCGTCGTCCCGGTCACGCCGAAGATCAGGCTCATCCCGTAGAGCATCACGGCGGAGGACAGCACGCCGATGAGGAAGTACTTCAGGCCGGCCTCGTTCGACTTGGGGTCGGTCTTGCGGAACGCCGCGATGAGGAACCCCGGCGCCGAGACCAGCTCCAGCGAGATGAACAGCATGATCAGGTCGCGCGACGAGGGCATGACCAGGCAGCCCAGGAACGCCGATAGCAGCAGCACGTAGTACTCGCCCTGGTAGTACCGGCCGTCCTGCATGTACCGGAGCGACAGACCGAGCACAACGATGGCCGAGACCAGGAAGAACACGTCGAACAGCACCGAGAACGGGTCGACGACGAACATCCCGCCGAAGGTCGAGCGGTGCTCGCCGATCAGCGTGAGCGTCGCGATCAGCGCCGCCACCGATCCCAGCAGCCCGACGACCATCGTGACCTGCTTGCGGCGCTCCGACAGGAAGGCGTCGAACAGCAGGACCACCAGGATGGTCCCCGTCATGATCAGCTCGGGGAGGATGGCGTGGAAGTCGATGTTCACGGCACCACCCCGATCACGTGGCTGATGGCGGTCACGGCGTCGTTCGTGATGCTGAAGATCAGCGACGGGACCAGCCCGAGCAGGACCATGAGCACGACCAGCGGCGCCCACGCCACCCACTCACCGCGCGAGGTGTCGACCAGGGTGGCCCCGGCCTGGCCCCACCGGTCGGGCAGCACGCCCATGTTCACCCGCTGGACGGTCCACAGGAGGTAGCCGGCGGTGAGGATGGTGCCGATCCCGCCGAACACCATGATCGTGCGGTAGAGCGGCACGGAGAGTCCGGCGGCCGGGTTGTAGGCGGCGAACAGCGAGAGCACCTCGCCCCAGAACCCCGCCAGGCCGGGCAGCCCGAGCGACGCGATGCAGGTCAGCCAGAACACCGCGCCCATGCGCGGCATGATCTGCATCATGCCGCCGCCCAGGTCCGCCAGCTGTCGCGTGTGGTACCGGTCGTAGATCGACCCGACCTCGAAGAACAGCATTCCGGTGATCACGCCGTGGGCGACCATGCCGAAGATCGCCGCGTCGATGCCGAGCGGCGTCAGCGTCGCGATGCCGAGCATCACGAAGCCCATGTGCCCCACCGACGAGTACGCGATGAGGCGCTTGAGGTCGCGCTGGGCGAGGCATGCCAGCGAGGCGTAGACGATGGCGATCCCCGCCAGCACGGCGATGTACGGCGCGAACTTCACGGCCGCGTAGGGCAGGAGCGGGAGCGCGATCCGGATGAACCCGTACGCCCCCATCTTCAGCAGCACGCCGGCCAGCAGCACGGAGCCCACGGTCGGCGCCTCGGTGTGGGCGTCCGGCAGCCAGGTGTGGAGCGGCCACATCGGCACCTTCACCGCGAAGCCCAGGAACATCCCGCCGAACAGCACCAGCTGCAGCGTGTGCGAGATCGCGCTGCCGCTGCGCTGCAGGAGCACGATGTCGAACGTGTGGGGGTCGGCCTGGAAGGCCGTCCCGATGAAGGCCAGCAGCATGAACACGCTGCCGAAGAACGTGAACAGGAAGAACTTCGTGGCGGCGTACTGGCGGTTGCCCGACCCCCACACACCGATCATGAAGTACATCGGGACGAGGACCATCTCCCAGAAGACGAAGAAGAGCATCAGGTCGAGCGCGACGAACGTGCCGAGCATCCCGGTCTCGAGCAGCAGCATCAGGGAGATGAGCGCCTTCGGCGACCCGCCCGGCGGCATGCGGTTCATGCAATAGACGGCGCACAGGAACGTCGTGAGCAGCGTGAGCTCGACGAGCGGGAGGCTGATCCCGTCGATCCCCACGTGGTACCCGACGCCGAGCGACGTGATCCAGGTGGTCTGGAGCTCGAACTGGTACCCCCCGCCGGCCCCGTAGTCGAATCCGAACAGCACCGCGATGCCGACCACCAGGGCGCCGCCCGTGAACAGCACGCCGAGCACCTGCGCCGCCCGGTCCCGGCCCCGTGGGATCAGCGCGACGACGATGGCGCCCGCCGCGGGCAGGAACGTCAGCAGCGTGACCGCCGTCTGTTCCCAGCCACTCATCGTCGCTTGCCCCTCACGTGATCCTCGTGATGATCACCGCGAGGACGACCACGCCGACGAACAGGAACACCGCATACCGCTGCACGCTCCCCGACTGCAGATACCGCAGCACGCCGCCCAGGCCGCGGGCCGCCCTCCCGGTGCCGTTCACCGCGCCGTCCACGACGTTCCGGTCGAACCGGTCGACCTCGGCCGCCATCGGGTACTGGATCGTGCGGACGATGCCCTTCTCGTAGATGTCGTCGAGGTAGTACTTGTTCTCGATGAACGTGTACGCCGGCCCCAGCGTGCGCAGCGGGTCGGGGTCGCGCCACCGGCGGTACAGCCCGTACCCGACCGCCACGCCGGCCAGGGCGCCGACCAGCGAGATGGCCGCGAACCCGTAGTCGACCGGGACGTGCTCGGCGACCGGCCCGAAGTGCACCCAGTCGACGAACACGTGCGTCGGCCCGAGCAGCCCGGCGAGGCAGGCGAACGCCGCCAGCACGACCATCGGCGCGGCCATCGCGAGGGGCGCCTCGTGCGGCTCGGTGTGGCCCCGGTAGTCGCCGAAGAACGTCAGCAGCACGGCGCGCGTCATGTAGAACGCGGTCAGGACCGCCGTCCCCAGCGTCACGGCGAACAGCCAGTACTGATGGGTCTTGAAGGCCTCCGAGATGATCTCGTCCTTCGACCAGAACCCGGCGAGCGGCGGGATGCCGGACAGCGCCATGGCTCCGATCAGGAACACGACGAACGTCAGCGGCATCTTCTTCCGGAGGCCGCCCATCTCGCTCATGTTGTTCGAGTGGACGGCGTGGATCAGCGAGCCCGCCGCGAGGAACAGCAGCGCCTTGAAGAACGCGTGGGTGAACAGGTGGAACAGGCCGGGCGTGTAGCCGCTCGGCCCCAGTGACAGCCCCGCCAGCATGTAGGCGAGCTGGGAGACGGTCGAGTACGCCAGCACGCGCTTCACGTCGTCCTGGACCATCGCCAGCAACGCCGCGATGAGCATCGTGATGGCCGCGATGATCGAGACGAACGTCAGCACGAAGTGCGGCGCCGACACGAAGACGGGGAACATCCGCCCGACCAGGTACACGCCGGCCGCCACCATGGTCGCCGCGTGGATCAGGGCGGACACGGGCGTCGGACCGGCCATGGCGTCGGGCAGCCACACGTGCAGCGGGAACTGGGCCGACTTCCCGATCGCGCCCCCGAACAGCAGCAGCGCGGCCGCGAACAGCAGCGCCGCGCTGATCCCGCCGTGCAGCGCGGCGAGGTTGATGTCGCGCATGTTCGAGGTCCCGGTGGCGAAGATGAGCGTGAAGATCCCGAACAGGAACGGGATGTCGCCGGTCTTGGTGGTGATGAAGGCCTTGATGCCGGCGTTGGAGTTGACCCTGTCCTCGTACCAGTGGCCGACCAGCAGGTAGGAGCAGATGCCGACGCCCTCCCACCCGACGAGGAGCTGGATGAGGTCGTTGGCGAGGACGAGGTTGAGCATCGACGCCGTGAACAGCGACAGCACGGCGTAGTACCACGTGTAGCGGACGTCCTCGTGCATGTAGGCGACGGAGTACACCTGCACGCACAGCGAGACGAACGTGACGACCACCAGCATCATCGAGGTCAGCCCGTCCACGTACTGCCCGACCTGGAGCGAGAACGTCCCGAGGTCGAACCACGTGATGTGCCCCTCGACCGGCTGCTGGTTCCCCGTGAGGAACGGGATCGCGATGATCAGCGAGAGGACGAACGACACGGCGACGGCCGCGATCCCGATCCCGGCGCCCTGGCCGGGCATCCGCTTGCCGACGAACACGATCAGGGGAACCGCGACCGCGGGGAGGGCCGCGACGATCCAGGCGTAGTGGATCACGCGCGCGCTCCCGGATACCGGCGGGCCGAGGTCACCATTTCAGGAGGTTGACCTCGTCGACGTTGATGGACTCGCGGTTCCGGTAGATGAGGATGACGATCGCGAGCCCGATGCCGATCTCCGCCGCGGCGACCGTGATGACGAACAGGGCGAAGATCTGCCCGGTCGTGGCGGCCGTGGCGCCGGCGGTGACCAGCCCGCTCCTGATCGCCTTCGAGAACGCCACCAGGTTGACGTTGACGGCGTTCAGCATCAGCTCGATCGACATGAGGATGAGGACGGCGTTGCGCCGGGCCAGCACGCCGTAGACGCCGATCGCGAACAGCGCGGCGGAGAACACGAGCGGCAGCCACAGGTGCATCTAGCGTTCCCTCCGTGCGGTCTCGGCGGTGCGGGCGGCGGGGTGCTGGTCCGAGTGGACCGGATCGTCCTTGCGGGCGATGGCGATGGCCCCGATGAGGGCCGCGAGCAGCAGGATCGAGACGATCTCGAACGGCGCGACGAACGCCCGGAACAGCGACTCGCCGATCTGCCCGGTCGTCGTCTGGGGGGCGGGCCCCGGAAGCGGGATCGTCTGGCTCCGGAACGCGTCGAGCACCAGGAACACCAACCCGGCGAGCACCGCGAGGGCCACCAGCGAGCTGATCCCCCGCTGCTGGTTGTCGAGCGCCTCGCGGCCGATGGGCGCCTTGGTCAGCATCAGCGCGAACAGCAGCAGGACCACGATCGCGCCCACGTAGATGATGATCTGGACCCAGGCGACGAACTCCGCCGCCATGACCAGGTAGCCGGCCCCGATCATCGACAGCGCGATCACGAGGTACAGGGCGCCGTGGACGACGTTCTTCGTGGTCACCATGCGGAGCGCGGCGATGATGCCGACGACCGCCACCGCGGTGAACGCCCAGTCCTGCGCGGAGAAGGACGCGATCACCCTTCCGCCGCCTTCCTCCGGGCCTCGAGCATGGCGGCCCGTCGGGCCTTGCCCTCGGCCACCCGGCGCTGCGTCCCCTTCGCGAGCTCCTCTTCGAGGACGCGTTCGAACGTGGGCTGATCGAGCTCGACCTCCACCCGTTCGGTGCGGGGTGCGGCCGCGGCGGCCGGGGGCGCCGGTTCGGCGGCTGCCGCGGGTGCGCCCTCCACGGCCTCCGCGGCGGCGGGTCCAGCCGCTTCGGCGGGGGCGGCCGCTGCCGGGGCCGGCTGTGCGGGCGGCGCGGCGCCGGTTGGCTGCGGCGGGGCCTCCTGGCCGACCAGCGGGGGCTGGGCCTGCAGCACGGGCGCGGCCGGCGGGACCGGGGCCGCTGCCGGCGCCGCCGCGGCAGGAGCGGGCGGCGCGTCGGCCGGCGGTTCGGCCCCCACCTCGAGCTCGGGCGGCGGCTTCACGTGGTACGTCCACTCCTCGAGGCGCTCCTTCTCGTGGATGAGCTCGTGGATGTCGTACTCCGCGTACTCGAACTCCGGTGACCAGAAGAGCGCGTCGAAGGGGCACGCCTCCACGCAGATGCCGCAGTACATGCACAGGGCGTAGTCGATGGCGAACCGGTCGAGCACCTTCACCGACCTGGCCCGGCCCCCCGATGCCGGCTCGTGCGTCTCCTTGTGGGCGTCGATGTAGATGCACCAGTCCGGGCACTCGCGGGAGCACTTGTAGCAGACGGTGCAGTTCTCCTGCTTCAGGGCGATGACCCCCCGGGTTCGCGCCGGGAGGTCGGGCTTCTCCTCCGGGTACCGCTGCGTCACCGATGGGGTGAGCATGTGCTTCAGGGTGACCATGAGGCCCTTGATCAGCCCGGTCCCCTTGACCGGCTCCGGAAGGTCTGCGTCGGATTGCGTGCGCGCGCCGTCCTGCCGCCGGATCCTGATCTTCTGCGCCATCTACCCCACCGCCACCTTCAGCACGGCCGTGATCATGAGGTTCACGAGGGCCAGCGGGATCAGCCCGATCCACGAGAACCGCTGGAGCTGGTCCTCACGCAGCCGTGGATACGTCGCCCGCAGCCAGATGATGAAGAACGAGAGCCCGAGGATCTTGCCGGCCATCCACATCCACCCGGGGATGAACGACAGGAACGGCAGGGGCTGGAACCCGCCCAGGTAGAGCACGGAGGCCACCGCCGACAGCGCGACGATGCCGCCGTACTCCGCGAGGAGGAAGAAGGCGAACCGGAGCCCGGAGTACTCGGTGTAGGCGCCGAAGATGATCTCCGAGTCCGCGATCGGCATGTCGAACGGCGGCCGCGTGAGCTCCGCGATCGCCGCGATCATGAAGATGCCGAACCCCACGATCTGGGGGAACACGAACCACAGGGTCTGCTGGGCCTCGGTGATGTTCACGAGCGACAGGCTGCTGTGCCCCGGCGGGTTGATCCCGAGGCCGCTCGCCTGCATCACGACGGCGACGGCCGCGAGGATCAGCGGCAGCTCGTAGGCGATGAGCTGGGCGGCGGCGCGCAGCGCGCCGATCAACGAGAACTTGTTCGCGCTCGACCACCCGGCCATCAGGATCCCGATCACCGAGACCGAGGACATGGCGACCACGAAGAAGATCCCGACGTCGAGGTTCTCGGCGTAGATCCCGCTGTCGAACGGGATCACCGCGAACAGCACGATGTACGGGATCATCGCGACGGCCGGCGCCAGCCCGAACACCCACCGGTCCGCGGCGTTCGGGATCACGTCCTCCTTCTGGACGAACTTCACGCCGTCGGCGATGAGCTGTGCCCACCCGTGGAACCGGCCCGCGTACCACGGGCCGAGCCGGGCCTGGGAGTGCGCGAGCACCTTGTGCTCCATGTACCCGACGACCATGGGCGCGGCCAGGAACACGATGAGCACCAGCAGCGCCTTGACGATCAGGATCACCCAGAACCCGTGGAACAGGTCGTTGACGAACGACGGGTTGACCTGCGCGACGGGCAGACCGAGGCCGTGGGCGATCGCGGCGGGCAGGACGGCTGCGGAGGTCACTCCTCCTCGCCCTCCTCGCCCTCCGCCGCACCCGGCCAGGGCTTGGCCACGCGGCTCATGAGCTCGAAGTCCTTTCGGAGTGGGTGGCCCTCGAACGGCTCCGGCAGCACCAGCTTCACCAGATGCGGATGTCCCTCGAACACGATCCCGAACAGCTCCCAGGCCTCGCGCTCGAACCAGTTCGCCCCCGGGTAGATGTCGTGGATGGTCGGCGCCACCGGCTCGTCGCGCGGGATCCGGAGCTTCACCCGGACGTGGTGGTTGCGCGAGTTCGAGTACACGTGGACGACGACCTCGAACTGCTGCTGGTCCGGGAAGTCGACCGCGGTGAGGAAGTCGAAGTAGTCGCAGTCGAACTCCGGGTCGTCGCGAAGGACGGTGATCAGCTCCCGGTACCTCGGCTCGGTGATCGTCACGACGGCGTGGCCGTCGCGGTCGGCGACGTCGGCCAGGTCCTGGCCGAACTGCGCCCGCAGGGCGTTCCCGACGTCAGGAACCGACAGGGGCCGGCGCGATGCCACCAGTCCACTTCTCCCCGATGTCTTCCTGCGCGATCTTCTCCTGGAGCTTCATGATCCCGTGAAGCAGCGCCTCCGGCCGGGGCGGGCACCCGGGCACGTAGACGTCGACCGGGACGAACTGGTCCACACCCTTCGTCACCGAGTAGCTGTCCCAGTAGGGCCCGCCGCAGTTCGAACACGACCCGAACGAGATGACGTACTTCGGGTCGGGCATCTGGTCGTACACGCGCTTGATGGCCGGGGCCATCTTGTCGGTGACCGTGCCGGCCACGAGCAGCAGGTCCGCCTGCCGGGGTCCGTGCGCGAACGGGATGACGCCGAACCGCATGAAGTCGTGCTTCGACGTGGACGCGGCGATGAACTCGATCGCGCAGCAGGCCAGGCCGAAGTTCATGATCCAGAGCGAGTAGCGGCGGCCCCAGTTGAGGATGAACTTCATCGGCTGGGGGACGTTGACGTTGTCGATCACACCCACTTGAGGACTCCCTTCCGCCACGCGTACAGCAGCCCGGCCCCGAGGATGCCGATGAAGATGGCCATCTCCACGACGGCGGCGTACCCGAGCGACTCGAACACCGTGGCCCACGGGAAGAGGAACACGCTCTCCACGTCGAAGACGACGAACAGGAAGGCGTAGATGTAGTACCGGATCTGGGTCTGGCTCCAGCCCTCCCCCACGGGGTCCATGCCGCACTCGTAGGTGGTGAGCTTGGCGGGGACGGGGCGGCGGGGCGACAACGCCCGAGCCGTGATCAATGCGACGGCCACCAGTCCGATACCGGCGACGATCACGCCGATCAGGGTGGCGTACTGCTGGTAGAAGGTCTCTGGAGCAGCTTGTGAAAGCATTCTCAAGCGCGGATTCTAACAGCGGCTCCCCCGGCGGCCGAACCACGCATCCCCGCAGGTCAGCCTGGGTTTCCGGCCGGGAGAGCCGCCCGGTTTGGCTCCGTTTTCGCCGGTCGGTTCCCGCGAACTACCCGGGCGGCGGGTCGGGGTCCGGGAGCCATCGGTACCCGACGCCGGGCTCGGTGAGGATGAACCGCGGCGCGTCGGCGCGGTCGCGGAGCTTCTGGCGGAGCTGGCGGACGTACACCCGGAGGTAGTTGGACTCGTCGCCGTACGCGCCCCCCCACACCGTCTGCAGCAGCCACCGTTGGGTGAGCAGCTTGCCGGGATGCCGGACCATGGTCTCCAGCAGGCGGTACTCGGTGGGCGTCAGGTGGACCTGCCCCCCGCCGACCAGGACGCGGCGGCGGTCGAGGTCCACCGTGAGCTCACCGAAGACGAGGACGGGTGCCGTCTCGGAGCCCCCGGTCGAGCGGCGCTGCGCGGCCCGGATCCGCGCGAGGAGCTCGCCGAGCCCGAACGGCTTCGTGACGTAGTCGTCGGCGCCGGCGTCGAGCGCGCCGATCTTGTCGTCCTGGCGGTCCCGGACGGAGAGCACGATCACCGGGATATCCGACCATTCCCGGAGGCGACGGATGACCTCGGTGCCGTCCATGTCGGGGAGGCCGAGGTCCAGGACGAGGAGGTCGGGGACCTCGGCGGCCGTCGCGGCCAGGGCCTCCTCGCCGTTCCCGGCCTCGTGGACCACGTAGCCGTTCGCCGCCAGCGTCGTCCGGAGCGACCGTCGGATCTGCGGCTCGTCGTCGACGACCAGGACCCGGGTCACGGTCCCGCCTTCGCCGGCGCGGGCGCCGGGGTGCGGTCGACGGGGATGCGGAACACGACCACGGTGCCCCCGCCGGGCGCTCCCTCGATCGAGATCCGCCCGCCGTGGGCGACGACGATGGCGCGGGCGATGGCCAGGCCGAGGCCCGTCCCACCGCGGCCCGCGCCGGCGTCCCTCCGGACGAACGGCTCGAACACCTCCGCCCGGTCCTTCGCGGGGATGCCGGGGCCCTGGTCGGCGATGCGCACCTCCACGCCCCCCTGGAAGCTCGCCACGGTGACCGTGATCTCGGTCCCCGGCGGAGAGAACCGTGCGGCGTTCTCCAGGATGTTCGTCACCACCTGGTCGATCATCATCTGGTCGATCCAGGCGTCCGGCAGGTTGGGCCGGATGACGGTTCGGACCCGGAACGGCTCCAGCACCGGACGCAGCCGGGCGATCACGGCCTGCACCACCTCGTCCACGCCGGCCGGCTCCGGCGACGGCGCGAGCGCGCCGGCCCGCATGCGGGCCAGGTCGAGGAGGTTGCCCACCAGCCGGTTCAGGCGGCTTGCCTCCTCGTCGATCGTCACGAGCAGCTCGCGCCGCTGGTCGGCGTCGAGCGCGTCCCAGCTGTCGAGCAACCCGGTCACGCTGGCCGTGATCGACGCGAGGGGGGTCCGGAGGTCGTGGGTCACCGCCGAGAACAAGGCCGCCCGGAGGCTGCTGGCGTCGGCGTCGAGCCGGGCCCGCCGGGCCTCCGCCTCCGTCCTGACTCGCCCGGCTGCGAGCTCCAGCTGGTCCCGGAACGCGCCCAGGAGCGCACGTTCGGCGGGCGTGAGGGGCGGCTCTCCGGGCCCCCGGCGGGCGGTCAGACGGCCGAACGGCGCGTCCTCCGGCCCGATCGGGAGCGTGACGTCCCCGTCGCCGGCCTGCGCGTCCCCGGTGGCCACCTGTCCGTCGGGCAGGTCGAGCACGATCGCGCAGGCGGCCAGCGCGAGGAGCGTCCGGAGGTCCGAGGCCAGCCGCGGCAGGACGTCCCCCAGCGGCCGGCCCGACGCGAGGGACGAGGTGAACGCCCGGAGGTGCTCCGATTCGGCGGCCCGGCGGCGGGCCCGGTCCCGTTCCGTCACGACCCGGCCGACCAGCAGTCCGGCGCCCACCGCCACGAGGAGGAACACGAGGAGCGCCGCGAGGTCGGCCGGATGCCGGACGGCGAGGGTGTGGGTCGGCGGGATGAAGAAGAAGTTCAGCGACAGGAACGAAAGGACCGCGGCGATCACGCCGCTCCACACGCCGCCCACGACGGCCGCCCCGAGCACCGCGAGCAGGAACACCGACGTGGCGCCGGCCGGCCGATTCGACCAGATCAGGGACGCCAGGCCGGTCGCCACGGCGGGGGTCGCGACGGCCGTGACCACGCCGAGTGGGGTCGGGACGGTCCGGGCGGCGGCGGGCAGCCTCCCCGGGGTCGGAGTCGTGGGGCGTTCCATTCCTGACGCAATCTTGACGCGGAATCGGGCCGTTCTCACGCCGCCCTGATGCATCGAGCGGGAACCTCGGTGCATGGAACGGGATCTCCCCGACCGGGACATCCGGCGGTTCGCGCCAACCCGCCGGGCCGGGCTCGGGCTGGGGGGCCGGGTCAAGCGTGTGCTGCTCGGCCCGGCGCGCCGTTCGGACGAGCTGGAGCACACGCTGCTGCCGAAGTTCCTGGCGCTCCCCGTGTTCACCGCCGACGCCCTGTCGTCGGTCGCGTACTGCGTCGAGGCGACGATGGTCGTGCTGATCTCGGCGGGGGCGTCCGCGCTCGGCGTCGTGGGACCGATCCAGGTCGCGATCGTGCTGCTGATGGCGATCGTGGTGACGTCCTACCGGCAGACCGTGCGCGCCTACCCCTCCGGGGGCGGGTCGTACATCGTGACCAAGGACAACCTCGGCACGACGCCGGGGCTGGTCGCGGCGGCCGCGCTGCTGACCGACTACGTGCTCACGGTG
>DATBHM010000137.1:0-6176 GCA_036557505.1 Actinomycetota bacterium
CTCGGCACGGTGGTCGGTGGGATCGCGACGGCTCCCCTCGCCGGGTGGATCGGTGCCGAGAACCTGCTCGTCCTGTGGGCGGCGGCCGTGGCCGCCTCGTTCGTCGCGGCCCGCGCCGGGCTCCGTGCGGGGGGGGCGGCCGGGCTCGCACACAGCACCGCCCATCGGCGGGGCCCTTCGATGTGGGCGCGCGTCGCCGACGGCGCCCGGTCCGTCCGGGCGTCGCCCCTGCTGCGGTGGATGTCCGTCTCGCTCGCCGTGTTCTCCGTGCTGTACTTCACGCTGTCGTTGCTGTTCGCGCGGGCGGCGACCGCGAAGTTCCCGAACGCCGACCGCCTGGCGGGCTTCCTCGGGCTGTTCATGGCGGTCGGCAGCGCGACCGCGCTGATCGTCTCGCTGTTCGTGTCGAACCGGCTGTACGCGCGGTTCGGCGTGTCCACGATGATCCTGGCGCTCCCCGTCGTGTACGCCGCGGGGTTCGCGGGGCTCGCGGTGTCGATGGCGTTCGGCGTCGTGCTGGTGTTCCGGTTCGCCCAGATGGTGTGGGTGAACGGCGTGTGGGCCGGCGCGTGGCAGGCCCAGTACAACGTCGTGCCGCCCGAACGTCGGGACCGGACGAGGGCGTTCATCGACGGGGTCGCGCTGCAGGCCGGGGTGGCGACCGCGGGGATCCTGCTGATCCTCGCGCAGACCGTGCTCCCCACGCGCGCGCTGGCGTTCATCGGGCTCGCCGCCGCCGTCCTCGGAACCGCCGCCGCCTGGCAGGCCCGCCGCGTGTACGTGCGCGCGCTGGTCGACGCCCTCCGCGAGGGGAACCCCGAGGTGTTCGTCGCCGAGGAGGAGCCCTTCGGGGGGATCCGGCGGGACGCGGCGGCGCTGGCCGCCGTGCGGGCGGGCGCCGCCAGCCCCGATCCGGCGGTCCGTCGGGTGGCCATGGAGGTCCTGGCCGCGAGCCAAGGCCCCGACGCCCGTGCCGAGCTGATCCGCGGCCTCGGCGACGAGGACGCGTCGATCCGGGCGGCCGCCCTCCGGGGGCTCGCGCGGTGGCCGGGGACCGACGAGGTCGTCGCGCCCGCCGCGCGACTGGCGGGGGACCCCGAGCCGGACGTTCGCCGGGCGGCCGTCGCCGTGCTCGCCGTCGACGGGCGGGCGTCCGCCGGCGCGGCCGCGCTGCGCCGGGCGCTCGAGGACCCGGACGCCGGCGTTCGCGGCGCTGCCGCAGGTGCCCTGCTGGCGGACGGCGACGGCGTCGATGCCGCCGCCACGCTCGAGGGGATGAGGGCGTCGGCCGATCCCGTCGAGCGGGTCGCCGCGTTCGACGTCCTGATCGGCCGGGGAGGGATCGAGCCGGTGGCGGCCGCCCTCGGCGACCCCGACCCCGGCGTCCGGGCGGCCGCGGTCTCGTCGCTCCCGGCGCCGCCGCCGGCCGGGGCGGCCCCGGCCCTCGCGAGGGCTCTCGGTGACCACGATCCGGACGTGCGCGCCGGCGTCGTCGAGGCGCTCGTGCGGACCGGTGACGACGCGCGCGGCGCGGTCGAGGAGGCCGTGACCGACCCGGATCGGGAGGCGGCCGCGATGGCCGTGCTGTCCCGCATGGACGGCACGTCGCCGGACCGCATCCGGTCGTATGCGGAGCGGGAGATCGTGGAATCGGTCCGGTACGGCGACCTCCTCAGGAGGCTGCCCGCCGACGCCGACGCCGACGCCCGGCTGGCTCCACTCGCCCACGCCCTCCGCGACCGGGCGGTCGTCCACGGCGTGGACGCGCTCGCGGTGGCGGGCGGGAGCTGGGAGGCGGGCGCGGTCCGGGCGGCCGTGGAGAACCTGTCGAGCTCCGACCCCGGCCAGCGGGCCAACGCCCTCGAGACCCTGGACGCGGTGGGGGAACCGAGCCTGGTCCGGCCGCTGATCCGGTCCTGGGAGGCGCTCGCGCCCGGCGGCTCCGACGCGGAGCCCCCGCTCGCCGAGGCGCTGGGGGACCACGACCGGTGGGTGCGGGCGTGCGCCGTCGTGGCGGCCTCCTCCCGGCCCGGGATGGGTCGGGCGATCGGCGCCCTCGCCCGCGACGACCCCGATACGCTGGTCCGAGACACGGCCGCGGCCACCGCGGCGGGAGGCGAGGCGATGGAGACCCTGGCGAGCCTGTCCCTGATGGAGCGCGTGGTGTTCCTGCTCCGGGTTCCGCTGTTCGCGAAGCTCGCGCCGGCGGACCTCCAGCGGGTGGCCGAGATCGCCGCCGAGCGGGTCCACGCCGACGGCGAGACGATCGCCGAGCAGGGGGAGCCCGGAGACGAGATGTTCGTCGTGGTGGGCGGTGAGATCCGGGTCGTGGTGTACGGCGACGGGGAATCCACGGTCGAGGTCGCCCGGCGCGGCGAGGGGGAGCCGGTCGGCGAGATGGCCGTGGTCAGCCGGGCGCCGCGCATGGCGAGCCTGGTGGCCGCCGGCGACGTCCGCCTCCTGGCGATCGACCGGCGGCGGTTCGAGCGCATCCTCCGCGACCGGCCGGACGTGGCGCTGGCGGTGATGGACGTGCTGTGCAGCCGTCTCCGCGAGTCCTCGGGTGCCCGGCAGGCCGAGATGGTGGGCTGAGTACGCCCCGGCATCGTCATCCCACCGTGAACGGCTTCGACCGGCACGCGCGACCGGACGTCAGGAACACGACCCGGTCGCCCGGGAGGATGTGCCGGGTTCCGTCGGGTGCCCGGATCGAGTCCGGAACCGTGAACTCCATCCGGAACGCGTAGGCCGACGCGCGGACCGGCAGCGGGATGTTCGCGAACGGCGCCGTGTCCCCCCGGGAGAACGCCACGCCGACCGTCACCGAGGTGGCGGCAGGCGAACCCTGGCATTGGGAGCCCTGGACCGAGACCACCGTGCCCGGCGGACCGGTCGACGGCGACGCCCGCAGCGTCGTCTCGGCGGACGACGACTCCCGCTGGCGCGTGAAGGCCCGCTCGATCACGAACCAGGCCGGCGAATGGAACGACGACACCTCGACGCTCACGGTGATGGCCGTCGCGCCGGGCGGTACGGTCCTCGACTCGGAGATGCGGTACGGGCTGACGCCGGCGACGCCGATCACCCGCGTGTTCGCCCCGAGCGACAGCGGGTCGCCGTCAAGTGCGATCGGGTCGGACGTCCATTCGATCGAACCCGCGTGCGTGATCGGGATGAGCACCCCCCAGGCGAAGTCGTACACCGCGCTCGCGCCGGGACCCGGTCCGGTCGACGCGACCAGGTCGACCTTCGCGCCGACCGGAACCACCGAGCCGCGGGGCGGGTTCTGCTGGACGACGATCCCGGTGGGCGCCCCCTGGCTCGCGCGGAGCTCGACCGTCCCCAGCCCGAGGTGGAGGGGCGAGAGGACGCCTACGGCGTCCTTCGCGGCGAGGTCCCGGAGGTCGGGGACACGCACCCTGCCGGGGTCGAGCGAGCCGTGGACCGGTGGCACGGCGTTCGGCCGGCCGGCGGCGTAGCCGACGAACCCACCGATCAGCAGCGTGGCGAGCGCGATCACGACCGTGGGCCAGCCGAGGCGGCGGCGCGGGCGATCCGGCTCGGGGGCTGGGGTGGCCGGGCCTTCCATGCCGGCCGAGTATGGCATCGCCCTCCGCGCGGGTCGCGGTTCGCCCTGTGGGAAGCTTGCGCCGATGAACGTGATCGGGCTCGGGGTGGACGTCGTGGACGTCGCCCGCGTGGAGACCATCCTGGAGCGGCGCCCGGCGTGGGTCGGGAGGATCTTCTCCGAAGCCGAGATCGCGCATTGCGAGGCCTCCGGGCACCGGGGGAGGTGCTACGCGGCCCGGTGGGCCGCCCGGGAGGCCTGCGCGAAGGCGCTCGGCGGCGTCCCCGGGGGCCGGTGGCGCGAGATCCGGGTGGTCCGCGGCACGGACGGCCGGGTCGCGATCGAGCTGGACGGCAGGGCGGCGGAGCGAGCGGCCGCCGTGGGCGCTGACCGCGTGCTGGTGTCCTTCTCGCACGAACGGGGCGTCGCCGTGGCGACGTGCGTGGCGGTCGGGCCGTGAGGCCGATCCTCACACCGGAGCAGAGCGCCGAGCTCGACCGGCGGAGCGCCGAGCGGGGCGTCACCGTCGATTCCCTCATGGAGGCCGCCGGCCGCGCGGTGGCGCGGGTGGCCGCGGCCGGGGGCGCATACGGGCGCCGGGCGGTCGCCGTGTGCGGCAAGGGGAACAACGGCGGCGACGGGCTGGTTGCCGTCCGCCACCTGCGCCGGTGGGGGATGGGCGCCACGGCCGTCCTGCTGGCGGAGCCGGAGGCGTACCGGGGGGCGGCCGCCGTCAACCTCGAACGGGCCCGCTCGGCCGGGGTGCGGATCGTCGGCCCGGGGGAGCTGGGCCGGGAGCTCGACCGCGCCGACGTCGCCGTGGACGCGGTCGTGGGCACCGGCTTCCGGGGCGTGCCCGAGGGACGGGTCCGCGACGCGATCGAGGCCGTCAACGAGGTGCCGTACCTCGTCGTCGCGGTCGACATCGCCTCCGGAGTGGACGGCGCGTCCGGGGCGGTCGCCGGCCCGGCGGTCGACGCGGATGTCACCGTGACGTTCGGAACGTTGAAACCGGGCCACGTCCTGTACCCGGGTGCCGGATACGCGGGAGAGGTCGAGGTCGCCGACATCGGGTTCCCGGAGGACCTCATCACGAGCGACGTCCTCCAGGTCGAGGCCGTCGACGTCATCCTCGGGCTGCCGAATCGTCCCCCGGACAGCCACAAGCGGTCGACGGGCGTGGTGCTGGTGGTCGGCGGCTCCCGGGACATGACCGGGGCGGTGCGCCTGATGGCCGGGGCGGCGCTGCGGGCCGGCGCCGGGCTGGTGCAGGCCGCGGTCCCCGAGGGGATCCTGCCGGTCGTCCAGACGGGGCTGGTCGAGGCGACGTTCGTCCCGCTCCCGGAGACCCGGACCGGCGCGGTCGCATCCGCGGCGATCGACGTCGTGAAGGAGCGCCTGTCCGGCGTCGACGCCGTGGCGGTCGGGCCGGGACTGGGCCGGGAGGAGGAGACGCTGGCGTTCGTCCGGGCGCTCGTGGCGGCGAGCCCGGTCCCGGCCGTGGTGGACGCCGACGGGCTGACGGCGTTCGCGGGCCGGCTGGAGGACCTGGGCGACGCGGCCGACCTCGTCCTGACCCCGCACTCCGGTGAGTTCTCGCGCCTCCGCGGCATCCCCGTCGACGAGGTGAACGCCGACCGAATCGGCAACGTGCGCGCCCTCGCCCAGGAGATCGGGGGCACGGTGCTGCTGAAGGGGAACCCGACCGTGGTCGGCATCCCCGGCGGGGAGGTCCACGTCAACTCGACCGGCGGCCCGTCGCTCGCCACCGGCGGGACCGGCGACGTCCTCACCGGGATCGTCGCGGCCATGCTCGCCCGGGGCGTGCCGCCGGACGAGGCGGCGACCGCGGGGGCCTTCGTCCACGGCCGCGCCGGCGACCTGGCCGGGGCGATGCTGGGGAACGGCGCGACCTCGCTCGACGTCCAGGCGCACGTCCCCGCGGCGATCAACTCGGCCTGGAGGCTGCGATGACGGCGACCCGCGCTGATCGGGCCACCGAGACGTTCCGGCCGACGGTCGCCGAGATCGACCTCGAGGCGATCCGGCACAACGCCCGGGCGATGCACCCGCCGGGATCGGACCTGATGGCGGTCGTGAAGGCCGACGGCTACGGCCACGGCGGGGTGGAATCGGCGCGGGCGGCGGTCGAGGCCGGTGCCACGTGGCTCGGAGTCGCGTTGCTGGAGGAGGCGCTCGAGCTCCGGCGGGCCGGACTCGACATGCCCATCCTGATCCTGTCCGAGGTGCCGGCCGGCTCGGAGGGCGAGGCGCTCCGGGCCGGGGTGACGCTCGCGCTGTACTCGGATGGCGGGCTGCGCCGGCTCGCCGGGGCGGCCGGGGAGACCGGGATCACCCCGCGCGTCCACGTGAAGGCCGACACGGGGATGCACCGCGTCGGACGGTTCCCGCCGGAGGCGGTCCCGGCGTTCGTGTTGGAGGCGATCTCGGAGGGGTTCGACGTCGACGGGATCTGGACGCACTTCGCGAGATCGGAGGACGACGCCCGGGTCACGACGGCGCAGCTCGAACGGTTCATGGCCGTGTGCCGCGAGCTCGAGCGGGCCGGCATCCGGCCCCGGTGGCGCCACGCGGCGAACAGCGGCGC
>DATBHM010000138.1:0-14079 GCA_036557505.1 Actinomycetota bacterium
CCGAGCGCGACGGTGATCCGTCGGCGGCGGCCCGGTCCGCGCGGGCCGACCTCCAGCACCACCTGAAGTCGGGAGACCTCCGTCTCGAGGAGGCGCTGCGAGCGGCCGACGAGGACGAGGCGATCGGCCGGACGAGGGTCAGGATCCTGTTGCAGAACCTCCCGGGCGTGGGACCGCGAGGGGCCGTCAAGGCCATGGAGGAGTTGGGGATCGATCCCGACCGCCGCGTGCGCGGCCTGGGGAGTCGTCAGCGCGAGGGACTCCTGGAGCGATTCGGCGGAACGAAACCGTAAAGTGGACGCTCTTTCGGTGGCGCGGGCACCTCGCCGGGGTGATCGTGGTACTGGGCGCCGAGCGCCAGGCCGAACGCCGGGTTCACGCCGTACAGCCACACGTCCTTCCCGGCCACCAGGTCCACCCGGGCGCCGACGTGATCCGGATCCTCATGAACCGCTGGGCCTCGACGTCGCTCTTGACGCAGATCGCGGGGAGGTTGCCGGCAGCGAAACCCTCGAGGGTCGCAGCGGCGCTTGCCATGGCCGGCGACGAGGGGAGGCCCTCGTTCGCGGATTGGCTCGACGCGGCGTGGCATCCGGACCTCGTCAGTGGGAGTTCGCCGGGATGCCGAGGTACCGGGACCGTGACAGCCGGCGCTGGAGCTTGCCGGAGGACGTCTTGGGAAGCTCGCCCGGCTCGAGCAGGACGACGTCCGCGGGCGGCAGCCCGACCGCAGACTGCACCCGGTCCGCGACCGCGCGGCGGAGGGCGGGTCGGTCGGTCGCCCGGGCCTCGGCCATGACCACGATCCGCTCGTGGCCGCGTCCGTCCGTGATCCCGAATGCCACCACGTTCCCAGCCCGGACGCCATCGACCTGGGCGACCGCCCACTCGACGTCCTGCGGGTAGACGTTCCGGCCCCCGACGATGATGAGGTCCTTGAGCCGCCCGGTCACCACGAGCTCGCCGCCGGCGAGGTATCCGAGGTCGCCCGTCCGGAGCCAGCCGTCGTGCATCGCGGCGGCGGTGGCCTCCGGCTGCCGGTAGTAGCCCGGGGTGACGGACGGGCCGGCGATCTCGATCTCGCCCACCATCCGCTCGGGGCGTTGGTCCCCCGTTCCCGGGTCCGTCACGCGGACCGAGACGTGCGGCAGGGGCCGCCCCAGCAGCGGCAGTCGCCGGGCGCCCGGAGCGTCCGGGGCGACCGGCGCCGCCGTGCCTTCCCGCTCCAGGGCCCCACCGTCCACGACATCGGCGACGGGTCCCCGTCCGGGCGCCGGGAACGACACGGCCAGCGTCGCCTCCGCCAGCCCGAAGACCGGCATCATGGCCCCCGGCGACAGTCCGAAGGGCCGCCCGGCCCGGTTGTACCGTTCCATCGAGTCGAGGTCGATCGGCTCGGCGCCGTTCACCTCGGCCCGGACCGACGACAGGTCGAGCCCATCCATCCGGCCCATGGCCCGCGCGGCGAGCACGAACCCGAAGTTCGGGCCGCCGGTCACCGTCCCCCGGAACTCGGACAGCCACGCCGGCCAGTTCGACGGGCGCGAGATGAACTCGTGCGGCGATCCCAGGACGACCTCCGCCCCGATCGACATCGGTGTGGTGAGGAGCCCGATGAGGCCCATGTCGTGGTACAGGGGGAGCCAGCTCACCATGACGTCGTCGGTGGTCAACTCCAGGGACGCGACGATGTCGTCGAGGTTCGCGCAGACACCGCCGTGGGGCATCATCACGCCCTTCGGGTGGGCCGTCGACCCGCTGGTGAACTGCAGGATGGCGAGCGAGGACGGGTCCACCGGCGGCGACTCCAACGCGTCCCCGCCCGTCGTGGGCAGCGAGTCGATCGGAAGGACCGACGGGTCGCCGGGCAGCGTCTCCCCGCCGAGGAACGACGACAGCGCAGGGTCCATCAGGACCAGGCGCGCCTCGGCCTCCCGGACGAGGTTCCTGGTGTGCTCGACGAACGCGTTCGTCGACCCGAGCCGCAGGGGAAGCGGAAGGACCACGACCGCGCCGCCGGCCAGCCACACCGCCTGCACCGCCGTGACGAACTCCCGCGTCGACCTGCCCAGCATGGCGACGTGGGTGCCCGGACCGACCCCCCGAGATTGCAGCGCCGCCGCGGCCGACCGGGCCTCGTCGTGGAGCCGGGACCACTCGAGGCGCTCACTGCCGCCGTCGCCGACGAAGGTGATGCCGCGGCCCTGCTGCGCCGCGCGCTCGAGCCGCGGCGGGAGCACCCGTGGCTCCGCGAGGTCGCCGGGTGCGGACATGCCGGCGCGAAGGCTACCAAGTCGAACCGGTCGCGGAAGCGGCCCCGGTTCGACACGCATCCGGACACGAACGGCGTCCGCGCTGCTCGAAGATCCGCTGCATCCGCGGTGGTCAGTCGGCCGAGTGCTCCGCGATGGCCACCGCCGCGCTGATGTGCGCGAAGTGCGTGAGCGCCTGGGGGAAGTTCCCCAGCGGAGTCCCGGAGGAGGCGTCGAACTGCTCGGTGAACAGCCCGAGGTCGTTGCCGGCCGCGGTTCCCCGGTCGAACGCCTCCCGCGCGAGGTCGATCCGGCCCTGTCGCGCGTAGGACTCCGCCAGCCAGAACTGCGCGGCCAGGAACGACCCCTCGCGTTCCGGGATCCCATCTGCCGCGGTGTACCGTCGCAGCAGCCCGTGGTCGTCCAGCTCGTGCGCGATGCGATCGGTCGTCCGCACCATGCGCTCGTCGTCGAACGCGCAGAACTCCACCACCGGGATCAGCAGCAGCGCCGCGTCCATCGCCTTCGTCCCGTACGCCCGAACGAACACCCCGCGGCGGCTGTCGACGCCGTCGCGTTCCACCGAGCGCCGGATGCGGTCGCGCTCCTGCGTCCACCGCCGGACCGGCGCCCGTCGGGCGCACTCCTTGGCCAGCTGGAGCCCGCGGTCGAGCGCCGCCCAGCACATCACCTTGGAGTGGACGAAGTGCATCGGCCGCTTGCGGATCTCCCAGATGCCCGGGTCGGGCTGGGACCACGAGGCGGCGGCGCGGTTCACGAGGTCCACCAGGAAGTGCCAGTAGTCGTCGTCGGGGGAGCGCCCACGAAGGTGCCACTGCCACGACAGCTCGAGCAGCGAGCCGAACACGTCGTGCTGGTCCTGGGAGTGCGCCGAGTTCCCGACGCGGACCGGTGACGACCGACGATATCCCTCGAGGTTGTCGAGCGTCGACTCCTCGAGCCGCCGCTCCCCGCCCACGCCGTACACGATCTGCAGGTCGTCGGCGTGGCCCGCGGCGCTCCGCTCCACGAACCGCCGGAACCCCTCCGGCTCGTCGTTGAACCCCAGCTCGGCCAGCGCGCGGACCGACAGCCAGGAATCGCGGATCCAGCTGTACCGGTAGTCCCAGTTCCGGCTGCCGCCGATCGCCTCGGGGAGCGAGGTGGTCGCGGCGGCGGCGATCGCGCCCGTGGGCGCTTGGGTCAGCCCCTTCAGCACGAGCGCCGAGCGGATCGCCGCCGGTCCGTCCGTCGACTGGAGCCGTCCCTTCGCCGACCACGACCGCCACAGGCGGATCGTCTCCTGGAGCCGGCGGTCGAGGTCCTCCGGCTCGGCGGCCTGGGGGGGGCGGGGGTCGATCTCCTCGGGGGCGACGTACTGCAGCGAGAGCCGGAGCCGTTGGCCGGCGCGGACGTCGGCGGTCGCGACGAGTTCGTGGTCGGTCTCCTCCCACTCCAGGTCGCCGGAGATCACGAGGGCGTCGTTCCCGCCGATCGCCGTCGCGAGCTTGACGCCGTGCCGCCGGATCCACGGCCGCACCTCGCCGTAGTCGAACCGCGGCACGATCGCCGCCCGGATCGGGAGCCGCCCCTGGACGCCCTCGACGATCCGGAGCAGCTGCCGGTGGGGATTCCGCGATCCGGCGCGGCGCATGGTGAAGCAGTCGATGAGCCGGATCTCGCCGCCGGGGGCCCGGAACGTCGTCTCGAGCACCATGGTTCCGTCGACGTACCGCCGGGTCGAGTCGTATCGCCGGCCCGTCGGGGCGATCCCGCACCACCCTCCGTGCTCCCAGTCGAGCAGCCGGCCGAACACGCTGCCGGAGTCGATGCGCGGCATACAGCACCAGTCGATCGAACCGGCCTGCGAGACGAGCGCGGCGGAGTGCCCGTCCGAGATGAACCCGTAGTCGGAGATCGCGGGGTACGGATCGCTCGCGGTGCTCACGCCGGCCCTTCCTCCCATGGTCGATACTGGAAGACGTGGCAGATCATGGGCAGGTGGGCCGGTCGTCGTTCGCCGACCAACTGGAGCTCGCGCTCCCCGCCGGGAGCCGGTCGCGCCGGTTCGCCCAGGCCGGAGTGGTCGTGTGGGCGGCGATCGGCGTCGCGCTGCTCATCGGGGTCCTGTTCATCCTGCTGGTCCGTCTGTCCGGGCTGCTGCCGTACCTGGTCGTCGCCGGGGTGGTGCTGCTGATCCTGAGCCCCCTGGTCCGCGGCCTGGAGCGGCTCCACGTGCCGCGGCAGATCGGCGCCACCGCGACGTTCGCGGCGGCGGCCGTCGCCGCACCGGCGCTCGTCCCCATCCTCGTGCGGGCGTTCGTCGACCAGCTCACCACCCTGCTGAAGAACTCACCGCAGGCGCTGCGAGGGCACGGGCTGGTGCGGATCCTCATCGACTCGCACAACAGCCTCCTGCACTCGATCGGCATCAGCGTCCGCAGCTGGGTCGAGCAGCACCAGAGCAAGGCGCCCGAGTATCTGGGGAACCTGGCGGTCGGGCTGACACGGGCGAGCGTCGTGATCCTGCTGGGCGGCGTGCTCGGGTACCTGCTGCTGCTCTCCCGCCCGCAGTTCGGCCGGTTCACGCTGCTGCTGGTGCCGCCCCAGCGGCGGCAGAGCGTCCAGGACGTGCTCGACGAGATGGGCCGCATCGTCGGCGGATACGTCCGGGCCCGGTTCATCGTCTCCGCGGTCGTCGGTGTGATCGCCACCGTCGGGCTCGTGGTGGTCGGGATGCCCGCCCCGCTGGTGCTCGGATTCTGGGTCGGGCTCGCCAACCTCATCCCCACGTTCGGCGCGTACATCGGCGCGGCGCCGGTCGTGGTCGTCTCGCTGCTCACGAAGCCGCCCCAGTACGTGCTGCTGGCGCTGCTGGTCGTGACGTTGTCGCACGTGGTGGACGGTTTCTTCCTGTCGCCGCTCGTGATGAAGGAGACGACCAACCTCCACCCGGTGGTCGTCCTGCTCGTCGTCATCGTCGGTGCCGAGATCGCCGGCCTGTACGGCGTGATCGCGGCCATCCCGGTCGCCGGGATCTCGGCGTTCCTCGTCCGGCGGTGGGTGAAGCCGCGCCTGTACGGCCCCGATCCCATGGCCCCCGTTCCCATCGCGCCTGCGCCCTTACCCGACGACCCGGTCGGCGAGGTCGCCGCCGAGTCGGGTCCGCCGGACGATCCCGACTCGGCCTGAGCCCGGCGTCATCGCGCCCCCGCGCCGAGGACGGCGAACCCCGCGGCGATCGAACCGTCGATCAGCGCGGGCCGCCGGCGGGGCGCGTCCACCCTGGCCACCGCATACATGCTCGCGGCGTGGAGGAAGTCCACCATGACGCCGCTCGTGCGGCGGACGGGTCCGGGGTGCGGCCCGATCAGGGCGGCCTGAACCAGGTGGCGCCCGCCCAGGATCCGGGCGGCGGCGAGCGACGTGCCGTCGGCGGGATCACCGCCGTACGCGTGCAGGACCTGCGACGGGGCGATCAGCAGCGTCACCCCGTACACGGCGCGCGTCAAGCGCAGGAGGCGCCTCATCGGCGCCGGCGGCCCGCCAGACCGATCCCGATCCCCCCGGCCACCGCCGCCCCGGCGGCGACCAGCGCCCGGTGGGTCGTCCACCACCACTGCGCGCTGCGGGAATGGGCCCGGTCGTCGAATCGTCCGTGCGGCCCGTGGTCGGTGGCGCGGTCGACGGGCTCCCACAGGTTGAACGGCCGCGCCGGATCCTCCGGCTGGTCGGTCTGCTGCGAGGAGAAGCCCGTCCGCCCCAGGTACCGGTCGAGCACGCCGGGGATCACCGTGTTCGCCACGATCGTGGCGGCGGTCGTCGCGCCCACCCAGTACTCGCGGCGCCCGGGGTGGCGCGCCGCGAACACGATGGCCCGGCCGGCCACCTCGGGCTGGTAGATCGGCGGCACCGGCTGGGCCCTGTGGGGGAGGGCCGTCTTCACCCAGTCGAACTGGGGCGTGTTCAGCGCGGGCATCTGCACCATGGTCACGTGCACGCCCGAGCGGTCGTGGAACAGCTCCGCCCGCAACGAGTCGTTGAACCCCTGGATGGCGTGCTTCGCTCCGCAGTACGCGGACTGCAGGGGGATGCCCCGATAGGCGAGCGCGCTCCCGATCTGGACGATCGCGCCGCGCCCCCGGGGGCGCATGCGCCGGACCGCCGCCATGGAGCCGAACACGACGCCGTGGTACGTCACGTCGGTGACCCGCCGGAACTCCTCCGGGTCGATCTCCCACAGCGGCGCGAACACGGACGTCATCGCGTCGTTCACCCAGACCTCGATCGGGCCCAGCTCGCGTTCGGCCCGCTCGGCCGCCGCCTCGACCTGGGCCGGGTCGGCGACGTCCGTCGGGATCGCCAGGCCCGTCCCTCCGGCGCGTTCCACGTCCTTGGCGGCGGCCTCCAGGCCCTCGTCGCCCCGCGCCAGCAGCGCCACGGTCGCGCCCTCGGCGCCGAACGCCTCGGCCGCCGCCCGGCCGACGCCGGCCGACGCCCCGGTCACCACCACCACCTTGCCCCGCAACGAGTTCGTCACCGTCATCTCCTCCGGAACCGTTCGATGTCATCGGTCTTGAGCTCCAGGCCGGCGCCCGGCTGCGACCGGTCCGGCCGGAACATCCCGCCCTTCGGGTCGAGCACCCCGTCGAACGCCATCTGCTCGATGCGCTCGTGGTCCGCGAAGAACTCGAGGTGACGGAAGTTCGGCACGGCCGCGGAGGGCGCCACGCTGATCGCCGGCGCACAGTGCGCCGAGACCTCGAGCCCGTTCGCCGCCGCGAGCCCGGCCACGCGCAGGAACTCCGTGATCCCGCCGCACCGGGTGACGTCCACCTGCAGGCAGTCCACGGCCTCCGCCGCGAGCATCCGTTCGAAGTACGCGAGGTCGTATCCGTACTCGCCGGCGGCGACCTCCACGTCGACCAGGTCACGGATCTCCCGGAGCCCGTCCAGGTCGTCCGACGACACGGGTTCCTCGAACCAGGACACCCCGTGCGCGGTCAGCTCGCGGGCGATGCGGACGGCCTGCTTCCGCGTGTATCCGCCGTTGGCGTCGACGAACAGCTCGACGTCGTCCCCGACCACCGACCGCGCGAAGCCGACCCGCTCGAGGTCCCGGACGCATCGCCGCCCCCAGTCCTCGCCGATCTTGATCTTCACGCGCGGAATCCCCCGGTCCCGGACCCATCCCAGCAGCTGGCGTTCGAGCTGGGGCTCCGACAGCGACACGAACCCCCCGCTGCCGTACAACGGCACCTCCTCCCGCGCCGCGCCCAGGACGCCCACCAGCGACGTCTCCATCACCCGCGACTTCAGGTCCCACAGCGCGCAGTCCACCGCCGAGACGGCGTGCGACACCACCCCCGGCCGCCCGAAGTTCCGGATCGCCCGGACCATCGCCCCCCACGTTCCCGCGACGTCCATCGGATCGGTCCCCACGACGACGTCCCGGAGGGTGTCCGAGACCACGGCCGCACACGCCGCGGCCCCGTACGTGTACCCCAGCCCGCGGCGGTCGCCGGCCGACACCCCGACGACCACCATCGTGGTCGAGTCCCAGGTGAGCGTGCCGTCGGCCTCCGGTTCGTCGAGCGGGAACTCGTAGACCCCGACCCGAACGGAATCCACCTTCACGACCGGGCCCTCCCCACGATGGCGGTGCGAGGGCGGACTGCCTCCGGCCGGATGCGACGGTGCCGCGACGACAACGCGATCACGCCTTCAGCTGGTCGATCTTGTCCCGGGCGATGGTCGACGTGATCGAGGCCCGCCGGGGCGTCCCCTTGAGGAACGACTCGGCGAACTTCTTCGCCTGGTCGTACGTGACCTTCGGCGGCATGGGTGGCTCGTCGGGGTTCACCACGACGTCGAGCAGCACCGGTCCGTCGTGTTCGAACATCTCGCGGACGGCGGGTTCGAGATCCCCGGCCTTCTCGACCCGGATCCCGAGGCCCCCGCACGACTCGGCCCACGGCGCGAAGTCCATGTGCGTGGGGAACCGGACCCCGAACTCCGGGTACCCCAGCGCCATCTGCTCCCACAGTATCTGCCCGAGCAGCCCGTTGTTGCAGACCACCACCTTGATGGGCAGTTGGTGCCACACGGCGGAGTGGAACTCCGCCATCAGCATGGCGAACCCGCCGTCCCCGACGAACGCGACGCACTGGCGGCCGGGGTACGCGACCTGGTGCGCGATCGTGTAGGGGAGCCCGGGCGCCATCGTGGCGAGGTTCCCCGACAGGTAGAACTCCCGCCCCCCACGGATCGTGAAGTGGCGGGCCGCCCACGTGGCGATCGTCCCCGAGTCGCTGTTCAGGATCGCGTCGTCGCTCGCATGGCGGTCGATCAACGACATGAGGTACTGCGGCTGGATAGGCTCCCGGTCCGGCGAGGCCAGCGCGTCCATCGCCTCGTGCCACTTCGACTTCCCCTCGCGCGCGCCCTCCAGGAACGACCGGTCCTCCTTGCGCCGCAGCAGGGGCAGCAGCTCGGCCAGCGTCTCCCCGGCGTCGCCGACCAGCCCGGCATCGAGCGGGATGCGGTTGCCGAGGCGGATGGGATCGAGCTCGATCTGCACGGCCTTCTTCTCGACCGGCAGCCACCGCGTGTACGGGAAGTTCGTCCCGACCATGAAGATGGTGTCGCAGTCGTCCACGGCTTCCTCGGACGGCTTCGTCCCCAGCAGGCCGAGCCCTCCGGTCACGTTCGGATGGTCGTCGGGGGCGACCATCTTCCCTGACAGCGTCTTGATGACGGGCGCCCCGAGCAGGTCGGACGCGGCCAGGAGTTCGTCGGTCGCGCCCCGGGCACCGATCCCGGCGAGGATGACGACCTTCGCCGCCTCGTTCAGCACGGACGCCGCCCGTTCGAGGTCCTCGCGGCGCGGGATCACGTGCGGCGGGTCGAACACCGGCGCCGTGGCCGGCGTCCGCGACGTGTCCAGGCCGCCCTCGTACCCCGACTGCTCCGGGTCGGCCTCCTGCATGTCCACGGGGAACGTCAGGTGCGCGACTCCCCGGCGGGACAGCGCGCTCCGGACGGCGATGTCGACCAGCGCGGGGATCGAGGCCGGCGCCTGGAACATCTGGTTGTAGACGCACAGGTCGGCGAACACCCGGTCCAGGTGCACCTCCTGCTGGTACCCGGTCCCCAGCTGCGAGGTCGCCTGCATCCCGGTGATGGCCAGCACGGGCTGGTGGTCGAGCTTCGCGTCGTACAGGCCGTTCATCAGGTGGATCCCGCCGGGGCCGCTCGTCGCCACGCAGACCCCCAACCTCCCGGTGGCCTTCGCATAGGCCGTGGCCATGAACGCCGCCGCCTCCTCGTGGTGGACGAGGAAGAACCGGATCCGGTCGGAGTGTCGCCGGAACCCCTCCATGATCCCGTTGATGCCGTCGCCGGGGAGGCCGAACACCGTGTCGACGCCCCAGTCGGCGAGGCGTTCCACCATCAGCTCGGATGCGATCTGCTTCGCCATTCGTGATCAGTCCTTTCGACTGGCTTCGCGTTCGGTCACGATGCGGTCGCCGAGCACCTCGGTCGCCGCCAGGCCTCCCGGACCCCGCGTGCCGTCGGGGCTGTCCGGGCTCCCGGGCCCGGCCACGTCGCGGGAAGGGCCCGCCGACGACGGTGGGGCCTCGACGCCCCCGGCCGTGAGCGCCATCGCGATCAGCTCGGCCATGTTGTAGGCCCGCTTGCCCGTCCCCTGCCGGATCTGCTCCCGGCAGGAGAAGCCGTCCGCCACGATCAGCACGTCGTCGCCGGCCTCCCGGACCTTCGGCAGCACGACGCGTTCACCCGCGGCCATCGACACGTCGTAGTGGTCCTCCTCGAACCCGAACGCTCCCGCCATGCCGCAGCAGCCGGAGTCGAGGATCTCGGTCTCGAGGCCGAGCTTCGCCAGCCACGTCTCGTCGGCGTCGAACCCCATCACCGCCTGGTGGTGGCAGTGGCGCTGGACCACCGCCTTGCGATCCAGCGTCGGCGGCCGGAATCCCGGCGCGTACTTCTCCAGGAACTCGCTCAGGATGTACGTCTGCTTCGACAGCCGGTCGGCGTCCTGGTGCCGGGGGAACAGGTTCTTCAGCTCGTCGCGGAACACGGCAACGCACGACGGCTCGAGCCCCACGATCGGGATCCCCCGGCGGATGGCCGGCCGGAGCGTGGTCATGATCTGCCCCAGCAGCTTCTTCGCCGTCGGGAGCATCCCGAAGTCGTACAGCGGACGTCCGCAGCACAGCGGCCGGGGCGGGATCACCACGCCGAACCCGGCGGTCTCGAGCACCTTCACGGCGGCCTTCAGCGTGTCCGGGTGGAAGTGGTCGTTGAACGTGTCCGGCCACAGGATCACCGCCGGCCGCGACCGCTTCGTCGCGTCGTCGCGCTTCGACCGCCGCCGGTACCAGCCGGTGAACGTCCGATGGGCGAACTCCGGCGCCTCCCGCTTCGGGGCGATCCCGCCGAGGCGCTTCATCAGCCCGCCGAGCGTCTTCGACTTGAGAACGGCGTTCGCGATGCCGGGCACCAGCGAGCCCAGCCGCGACCACCACGTGATCAGCCCGATCGAGTACGCGGTGCGCGGCCGAAGCCGGCCCTCGTAGTAGTGCGAGAGGAACTCGGCCTTGTACGTGGCCATGTCGACGTTCACCGGGCAGTCGGTCTTGCAGCCCTTGCAGGACAGGCAGAGGTCGAGGGCGTCGAGGACGGCGTCGTCCTTCCAGCCCTTGCGCCCGATCTCGTCCTGGTTCAGCAGCTCGAACAGCAGCCGGGCGCGCCCCCGCGTGGAGTCCTTCTCCTCGTGGGTGACCATGTAGGAGGGACACATGATCCCGCCCTCCTCCCGGCGGCACTTCCCGACGCCCACGCACCGGGCGGTGGCCCGTGCGAATCCGCCGCCCTCCTCCTCGGGGAACGAGAAGTGGGTCTCCGGGTGCCACGGCGCGTAGTCGGGCCCCAGGCGGAGGTTCTGGGTGAGCCCGTAGGGGTCGACCACCTTGCCGGGGTTCATCCGGCCGTCGGGGTCCCAGATCGTCTTCAACTCGCGGAACGCCTCGACGATCTCCTCGCCGAACATCTTCGGAAGGAACTCCGCGCGCGACTGCCCGTCGCCGTGCTCGCCGGAGAGCGACCCGCCGTAGGACACGACGAGGTCGGCCGCGTGCTCGATGAACGACCGGAACCGCCGGACGCCCTCGGCCGTGACCATGTCGAAGTTGATCCGCGTGTGCAGGCACCCCTGCCCGAAGTGCCCGTAGAACGACCCGTCGTAGCCGAACTGGTCGAACAGCTGCCGGAGGTCGCGCAGGTAGTCGCCGAACCGCTCGGGCGGCGCCGCCGAGTCCTCCCAGCCCTCCCACGTGTCGGGGTGGCGGGGGATGCGCGCCGTGGCGCCGAGGCCGGACTCCCGGACCTCCCAGATCTTGGCCTCGATCTCGTCGTCGTCGTACAGCTTCAGGGACTGGGCCGTCTTCTTGAGCGCCTGCATGCAGCGCTTCGCGGCCGCGTCGGACTCGTCCTTGGACTGCCCGCCGAACTCGGCGACCAGCCAGCCCTTGCCCTCCGGGAGGAGCTCGATGTCCTCCGGGTGGACCTTCTTGATCTTCATATCCGAGATCAGGCGGTCGTCGAGCCCCTCGAGCCCGACCGGGCCGAACTCCATGACCTGCGGCACGGCGTCGGCCGCCTCGTACACGTCGGGGAACCCCAGGACGAGCAGGGAACGGGCCGGCGGGGAGTGCACCAGCCGGACCTTCGCCTCGAGGACGGTGACCAGCGTGCTCTCGCTCCCGACGACCGACTTCGCGACGTCGAACCCGTTCTCGGGCAACAGGTCCGGCAGGTTGTAGCCGCTCACTCGGCGGGGGATGTCCGGGAACCGCTCCCGGATGCGGTCGGCGTAGCGATCGCGGAAGTCCCGGAGTCGCGAGTGGATCTCGCCGCGCCGGCCCCCGCCGTCGATGATGCGCTGGAGCTCCTCCTCGTCGTCGACCCTTCGCAGGGTCATCCGGGTGCCGTCCGCGGTGATGACGTCGAGCTCGATCACGTTGTCGGCGGTGAGCCCGCCCATGACCGAGTGCACGCCGCAGGAGTTGTTCCCGATCATGCCGCCCAACGTGCAGTACTCGTGCGTGGAGGGGTCGGGCGCGAACGTCAGCTGGTGTTCCTCCGCCCGATTGCGGAGGTCGTCGAGCACCACGCCCGGCTGGACGCGGGCGAAGTTCTCGTCGTGGTTCAGCTCGAGGATCCTCCGAAGGTGCTTGCCGCTGTCGATCACGACCGCGACGTTGCACGTCTGTCCGGCCAGGCTGGTGCCGCCCCCGCGGTTGACGATCGGGGCGCCGTGGTCGCGGCAGACCTCGACGGTCGCCACCACGTCGTCGATCGACCGCGGGTTGACCACGCCGATCGGCAGCATCCGGTAGTTGGAACCGTCCGTCGCGTACAGCGCGCGGTCGCCGTCGGAGAAGCGCACCTCGCCCTGGAGCGCCCTGGACAGGTCGCGCTCGAGGGCTCCAGCGTTGAGCTCCATCTCGGTCTTCATCGTTCGACCGGCCGCTCGGTGGTGCGGTTTTCGGCTGGCGTTCGGCGCATGCGGCGCTCGTTCCTTCCTGCGGGCCCGGATGACCGTCCGCCCGGGACGGCGTCCGGGAATCGACCCGAGCCCGCGCGCCGCGGACGCCCCTCCCTCCATCGGGTGTACCCAGCGCAGCGACGGGGGGAAACGTCACCTTCGGGGCGGGTCGGTCGTCAGTCGGCGGGGAGATCGCCCGGCCGGTCGACGTCGCCCGGCGGGTCGCGATCGACGGGGACGTCGAGCACCAGCTCCGCGTGCCGCGCGAGCACGTCGCGGGCACCGCGGTCGCCGGTCTCGCCCGCGACCTCGCCGAACAGGCTCCGGGCGATCAGCACGGGATGACCGGGGACGCCGCGGTAGGAGGCTCGGACGAGCGGCGCGCCGGTCGCGCGGTGGGCCTCCGCCACGGCACGGACGTCGTCCGCCGTCACGCCGGGCTGGTCGGCGAGCAGCACGACGACCGCCCCGGCCTCGTCCCCGGCCGCTCCGAGCCCCGCCCGGAGCGACGTGGACTGCCCCTCGGCGAAGGCCGGGTTCCTGACGGCGCGCGCTCCCGGGGGGAGGGCCAGCTCGGGTTCGATCTCGTCGGCCCGGGCGCCGAGCACGACGACGATCTGATCCGCGGCCGAGGCAGCGTCGACCGCGTGCTGGACGAGGGTCCGGCCGCGGACCCGGGCGAGCTGCTTCGCCGAGCCGAACCGCTTCGCCTCGCCCGCCGCGAGCACGATCGCCGTGACCTTGGGTTCCACGACGGGCCAGTGTGGCACGGGCGGGCGTCGGCCCGGTGGGTTCCGTGCCCGGGTCGAGGCCGCCTAGAATCACACCGAACCCGGAGGAGGCGACCGTGGCGAACAAGGACAGAGGCCAGAAGACCGACAAGAAGAAGGCGCAGCACAACCTCAAGGAGAAGCGGGCAGCGAAGAAGACGAAGCGGGGCGCCGGTTCCGCCTCGTCGACGATGAGCCCCTCCTGAGCACCGTCCTCGACCCCGGCCGGATCCGGTCCGCCGCGGAACGCCTGCGCGGCGTCGCCCACCGAACGCCGGTCGTCACGTCGGCCACGCTCGACGAGCGGACCGGCGCGACCGTGCTCCTCAAGATGGAGCCGTTCCAGCGGTCGGGTTCGTTCAAGTTCCGGGGGGCCTACTCCCGCATCTCGCTGCTGACCGCCGACGAACGTCGCCGGGGGGTGGTCGCGTACTCGTCGGGGAACCACGCCCAGGCCGTCGCCCTCGCCGCCTCGCTGGTCGGG